>JBBSJO010000110.1:0-13995 GCA_038257185.1 Rhodobacterales bacterium
CCGCGGCGTCGCCCCGTGGGAGGAGGCCGTCACCGGCTTCGTCTTCAAGGTCCAGGCCAACATGGACCCCAAGCACCGCGACCGCGTCGCCTTCGTGCGGCTTGCCTCAGGGCATTTCGAGCGGGGCATGAAGCTGACGCACGTGCGCTCCAAGAAGCCGATGGCGATCACCAATCCGGTAATGTTCCTCGCCTCCGACCGTGAACTGGCGGAAGAGGCCTGGGCCGGTGACATCATCGGCATCCCGAACCACGGCCAGCTGCGCATCGGCGACACCCTGACCGAGGGCGAAACCCTGCGCGTCACCGGCATCCCCAGCTTCGCGCCGGAGCTTCTGCAGGGTGTCCGCGCGGGCGACCCGATGAAGGCCAAGCATCTGGAAAAGGCGCTGATGCAGTTCGCCGAGGAAGGCGCCGCCAAGGTCTTCAAGCCCGCCATCGGATCGGGCTTCATCGTCGGTGTCGTGGGGCAATTGCAGTTCGAGGTTCTGGCCTCCCGGATCGAACTGGAATACGGCCTGCCCGTGCGCTTCGAGGCTTCGCAGTTCACCTCCGCCCGCTGGGTGAACGGCACGCGCCAAGCGATTGATAAATTTAGCGAAAGCAACAAGCAGCACATCGCGCATGACCACGACGGCGATGTCGTCTATCTCACGCGGCTGCAGTGGGACATCGACCGCGTGGACCGCGACTATCCCGACATCAAGTTGACCGCGACGAAGGAAATGATGGTGTGACGGGGGCGTCGCGTGGATGAGCCTGCCAACCTCTACATCGGCGGCTTCGCGGGGCTGCTGAAGCGGCAGGAAAAGCGCCAGCGCCGGTTCCTCAATATCGAAGAGGTCCTGCCGCCCGCTGATATCGACCTTGCGGCGCTCTTTGACAGGATCACCCCCGCCCCGCCGCAGCATTTCGAGGATGCCCTGCGCTATTCCGCCCTGCGCAAGCGGCTGGAGTTGCAGATCCAGTTCGAGGGCCAGCCGGAAATCCTGCATCTCCACGCCCTGCTTATTGCCATCTCGCGCCGCGACGACATGCCGCCGCTGGCCGAGAGGCTGTTCTTCCGCATCTGGGAGGAACTCGGCGCGCGCCTCGTCCCACTGCTCACGACCCGCTGGCTGATCTCCTCGGCCACGACCTTCTCCGACATCGGGCGCACCGGCGATCAGCGCGCGCTGGGGATGGGGCTGTCCATCCTCTTTGACATGATCAAACTGAGCGACAGCGAACGGCGCCTGTCGGGCAAACCGGGCCGCTCACCCTTCGTCACCAGCCCCGACGGCAAGAACTTCCCGCTGGCTTTCGACCTCTACCCCTATGCCTATCGCGGCGGCGATCTGGACAAGGTCATGCTGGCGCGCCTCTGGCAGCTCGGTGAGCGCGACATCACCATCCGCCCGCTGGCCTTTGCCATGCTGAAAAAGGTAATGACCGACCCCCGCTCCATCTTTGCCCGCACGCAGGAGATCAAGAAATCCCTGCGCAAGGACGCATGACCGCCCCCGCCAGATGGGGCCTTTGCGCCACCATCCTCGCGCCGGCGCCCGAGATCCTGCGTTTTGCCGCCTATCATCTGGAGGCGGGCGCGCACCGGCTCTACGTTTACCTCGATAATGAGAACCCAGAGGCCTTCGCGGCGCTGAAGGCGCATCCCAAGGTCCGCGTCACCACTTGCGACGCCGCGTGGTGGGACAAGCAGGGCGGCATGCGCCCCAAGAAGCATCAGGTGCGGCAGACCGTGAACGCCACCCAGTCTTACAACCGCAGACCCGATGTCGACTGGCTGATCCACATGGATGTGGACGAGTTTCTCATCTCCGACCAGCCCGTTGCCGATATCCTTGGCACCATGCCCGCCGATACCCCCGCCCTTCGTATCCGCCCGATGGAGGCACTGTCTGGCGACGGCACCGCCTTCAAGGCCTTCGTGCCGCCCGGCCCCGACCGCGCCCGCATCGTGGCAGACCTTTACCCCACCTTCGGGGTTCATGTGAAAGGCGGGTTCCTGAGCCATCTGGCAGGCAAGGTCTTTGTCCGCACCGGGATGGAGGACGTCCGGGTGCAGATCCACAATGTCTTCCGCCAGGACGAGATCATCCCGAGCGATGACTCAGATCGCATCGACCTCGCCCACATGCACGCCAAAACATGGGAGAACTGGATCGCCGCCTACCGCTACCGGCTCGCCAAGGGGTCCTACCGCGCGGAGCTTGGTCCCAACAAGCCACGCGACAAGGGCGGGATGAGCATGCACGACCTTTTTCGGATGATCGAGGATTTGGACGGCGCGGCCGGGTTGCGCGTCTTCTTCGACGAAGTCTGTGCCGACACCCCGCATCTGCGCAGCCGGCTTGACGCACACGGCTTGCTGCGCAAATTCAATCTGGAGTTGGACGCCGCGCTTGCCACGCAGTTCCCCGACGTAACCCCCTGATCACACATTGGTTTGACGCCACCCGCGCAACTTGCTATGGGCTGCGCAACATGCAGCGGCGCGCGCGCCGCCCCTTGGGCCATTCGGGTCGGCGTGGATTGCTGCTGCGGGCCAAATGAGTGTCCGCATATTTTCGGACACACATGACAAAATTCTCTGATCTCAACTTGAATCCCAAGGTTCTGAAGGCCATCGAAGAGGCCGGGTACGAAACCCCCACGCCGATACAGGCCGGTGCCATCCCCCCTGCCCTTCTCGGCCGCGACGTTCTCGGAATCGCCCAGACCGGCACCGGCAAGACCGCCGCTTTCGTGATGCCGATGATCACCATGCTCGCCCGTGGCCGCGCCCGCGCGCGGATGCCGCGCAGCCTCGTGCTCTGCCCCACCCGCGACCTCGCCGCCCCGGTGGCGGAGAACTTCGACACCTATTCCAAGTACGTGAACCTGACCAAGGCCCTGCTGATCGGCGGCGTGTCCTTCGGTGAACAGGACAAGCTGATCGACAAGGGCGTCGACGTGCTGATCGCCACTCCGGGCCGCCTGCTCGACCATTTCGAGCGCGGCAAGCTGATCCTGAACGACGTCAAGGTCATGGTGGTGGACGAGGCCGACCGGATGCTCGACATGGGCTTCATCCCCGACATCGAGCGCATCTTCGGCCTCACCCCCTTCACGCGTCAGACATTGTTCTTCTCGGCCACCATGGCACCCGAGATCGAGCGGATAACCAACACCTTCCTGAGCAATCCAGAGCGGATCGAGGTCGCCCGTCAGGCCACCACGGGAGCGAACATCACGCAGGGCGTGGTCATGTTCAAATCCTCCCGCAAGGACCGCGAGGCCACCGACAAGCGCGCCCTGCTGCGCGCGCTGATCGACGCAGAGGGCGACAAGTGCACCAACGCGATCATCTTCTGCAATCGCAAGACGGATGTGGACGTGATCGCCAAGTCGCTCAAGAAACACGGCTATGACGCCGCCCCGATCCACGGCGATCTGGATCAGAGCCAGCGCACGCGCACGCTCGACGGTTTCCGCGCCGGCACCTTGCGGTTCCTCTGTGCATCGGATGTGGCCGCGCGCGGACTGGATGTGCCGGCAGTGAGCCATGTCTTCAACTTCGATGTGCCCAGCCATGCCGAGGACTACGTCCACCGCATCGGCCGCACGGGCCGCGCGGGCCGCGACGGAAAGGCCATCATGATCTGTGTGCCGCGCGACGAAAAGAACCTCGCGGATGTGGAACGGCTGGTGCAGCGCGAAATCCCCCGCCTGGAAAACCCATTGGGGTCCGGCGCGCCCGAGGCACCGGCGCGCGACGATGCACCGAATGCCCAGGACGACAAGCCCAAGCGCAGCCGCTCGCGGTCGCGCAAGTCGGACGGACCGAAGCCAGCCGAGCAGCCCAAGCCGGAGGCGCCCAAGGCCGAGACTGCAAAGGCCGAAACGGCCAGGGCTGAAACCCCGAAGCAGGACGACGCTCCCAGGGAAGCGCCGAAAGCCGAGCAGAAACCAGCCCAGCCGCGCAATCAGGGACGCAACGACAACCGTCGCAGCGACAGTAGCCGTAACGAGGGCGACCGCAGCGACAACAGCCGCAGCCGGGGCAATGACAACCTGGGAAATGACAACCGTGGCAATGACAATCGCGGCGGTCCCAAGGTCGTGGGCCTCGGCGATCACCTGCCCGACTTCATCGGTCTGAGCTTCGAAGAACGCGACGACTGACCCCTTCATCATCACGATTTTGCCAGCGCCACCGCTCGGACCCTCCCGGCGGTGGCGCTCGCATTTCAGGCAGGGTATTCGTGGCGCGAACGACCAACCGGAGGGTAAAGATGCTTCGATTTCTCGCAACAGCCGCAGTGGCATGTGTCGCAATGCAAGCCCAGGCAGACCAATGCCGCGCCTTCGTCAACGGCGACGAAGTCATTGTCGAGGCGGAGAACTTCCAGACCTTCGCCGAAGAGGTGAAGCGCCGCGAGAAACTGCTGAACTGGCCCAGTCGTACATGGAATCGCACATGGGGAACGCCCGTGGCCTGCGACAGCGGCGTGCTCTACGACTACCTCGCCACCACGGTGCCAGAGGAAGACATCACCGGGTATTGTCTTACCGAGACGAAAGAGAATGGCTATTTCCTCGTCCCCGGAGAGCGTAATTTCCGCGGTCTCTGCAAGACGACCTTCTGCGAGAAGGTGAACACCACCAAGCAGGAAGGCATCAACATCGCCGCCACCATGACCGCCGCCGTCGCCAGCAACGCGCGCACGGCGGGGCTGAACGCGATCAAGCACGGCTCGGGCGCGATGATCCTGACGGGCAGCGCCTCGTCGGTCAGCACCAGCCTCGGCAGCGCGGGCAGTGCAGCACTCACCACGCTTTCCACCCCCGCCGTGCTCGGGGCGGCCGCCGTCAGCGTGGTTGCCGTGGGCGGGGCGGTCTATATGTGCAGTGGCGACGAGCCCGTCTCGGCACCCCCCGCGCCTGTCGCTCAGGAATCAGTCATCACCCCCGCCGAAGACCTCGCCGACTGAGCGGCAGGCTTTCTCTTTCCAGACGCGGCCTTTCCGGTTACACTGTTCTTGCGGCGACTATGGCACCGTATTCCCAAAACATCTGAAAGGAGCGTCATGCTCTCACATCGTTATGACGATGCGCTGGTCTTTGCGGCCAAGGCGCATCGGACCCAGACGCGCAAGGCGTCCCAGATCCCCTATATCGCGCACCTGCTCAGCGTCAGCGCTTTGGTCATCGAACAGGGGGGAAGCGAGGATTGCGCCATCGCGGCCCTGCTGCACGACGCGGTCGAGGATCAGGGCGGGCTGGGCATGGCCGACCGGATCGAAGCGGCATTTGGGCCGATCGTGCGCCGGATCGTCATGGAATGTTCGGACCGCGAAGACGATTGCGACACCCCATGGCAGGTGCGCAAGGACCGCTACATCGCCCACATCACGGACAAGTCGCCAGAGGCAATACTCGTCACCACCGCCGACAAGCTGCACAACGCGACCGCGATCCTGAATGACCTGCGGCAAATGGGTCCTGCCGTCTTCGACCGCTTCACGGCAGGGCGCGACGGCACCTTGTGGTACTACCGCGCGCTCGCCGATGCACTCAGCCTCCGCGCGCCAGATGCCCTTGGCGACAGGCTGGACGCGGTTGTGAGAACCATTGAAGCGGAAGTCAGCTCAATCGGCTGACAACCACCGTCACTTCGGGCTTCTTGCCGATCTCGTTCTGCGCCGACTGCCGCACGATCTTCTTCAGGCCGTCGTTCAGCGCATCGTCGTCCCGCAAAGTGCGGGCGCCTGCGCGGTTCAGCCACTGGCTCAGATCCGCCTCCAGCACATCCGCAAGCGGGCTGTCGGACCCGCCCATTTCCGGCAGGCCCATGGTATCGACCCAAGGGTCGCCCAGCGGTTCGTCGTCCGCATCCATGATCACCGTCACGGTCACATGCCCGTTCAGCGCCATGCGGATACGGTCGCGCACGACCCCGTCCAGCGCGCCGATCTTGACCGATCCATCCAGATAGGTGCGCCCGGTGTCGATATATTCCACCACCTTCGGCTGGTTGCCGGAGAGGTCGATCATCATGCCGTTCACCGCCAGCACACCCTTGATGCCCTTGGCATCGGCCAGCTTCACATGCTCGCGCAGATGACGGTGTTCGCCGTGCATGGGGATCAGGATCTGCGGATTGACGATGCCGTGCAGCTGCTCCAGGTCGGGCCGGTTGGCATGGCCCGACACATGGTAAAGCCCGGTGGAATCGTCCACCACATCCACGCCTTTTTCCGAGAACATGTTGATGATGCGGATCACGCCGCGCTCATTGCCGGGGATCGTCTTGGAGGAAAAGAGGAACAGGTCCCCCTCCTTGGCTTCCAGCCCCTGAAACTTGCCGTTGGCAAGTTGTGCAGAGGCGGCGCGCCGCTCCCCCTGACTGCCTGTGACCAGCAGCATCAGGCTCTCGCGCGGCAGGCCGCGGGCATCTTCGGGGGCAATCCGGGCCGGAAAATCCTTCATCACGCCGCTCTCCAGCGCCGCCTCCACCATGCGGTTCATCGAGCGGCCGAGCAGAACGATGGAACGCCCTGCCCGCTCGCCCGCCACCGCCAGCGTCTTCACCCGCGCCACGTTGGAGGCGAAGGTGGTCGCGATCACCATGCCCTCCGCCGCACTCACCAGCTTTTCGATTTCCGGCCCCACGGTCGCTTCAGAGCGGCCCGGGTGCGGTGAAAAGACGTTGGTGCTGTCACATACCAGTGCCTTGACGCCGTCCTTGCAGACTTCTGCCCAGAGCGCATCGTCGAAGGCCTCGCCGACACCGGGGGTGCGGTCGATCTTGAAGTCGCCGGAATGGATCACCCGCCCCTCGGGCGTGTCGATCACGAGGGCGGAAGATTCAGGGATCGAATGCGAGATCGGCAGGAAGGACACCGTGAAGGGCCCCGCCCTGGTCTGCTCGGGCCAGGGCTGCACGATGGTCACGCTGTCGTCGGGGTGGTTGTGTTCTGCCATCTTGCGGCGCGCGATATTGGCGGTGAACTTGCGCGCGTAAACCGGCGCGCGCAGCGCCGCATAGTAATGTGCCACGGCGCCGACGTGGTCCTCATGCGCGTGGGTGATGAAGATCGCGTCGATCCGGTCGCGCCGGTCTTTCAGCCATCCGATGTCCGGCAGGATCAGGTCCACGCCGGGGCTGGTGTCCATATCCGGAAAGGCCACGCCAAGGTCGACGACGATCAGCCGCTCCTTGCCGGGCTTCCCGTAACCATAGACATAGGCGTTCATGCCGATTTCGCCCGCCCCTCCGAGAGGCAGGTAGATCAATCTGTCGCTGCTCATTATTCAGCTAATTCCTTGTTATACTTATGGATCACGGTCAGGCCGTGCATTGTCAGGTCATCCTGGTATTCATCGAAAAGGTCGACCGACTGTTGAAAGAGCGGTGCCAGACCTCCGGTGGATATGACACGCATCTCGCGCGCCCGTTCCGCCTTTATCCGCGCACATATCTCACGGACGAGCCCGACATAACCCCAAAAGACGCCCGATTGCATGCAGGCCACAGTATTGGTGCCCACCACCATCTGAGGTTTGGAGATATCGACATGCGGCAGGGCCGCCGCCGCATTGTGCAGCGCCTCGAGACTGAGGTTCACACCCGGCGCGATCACGCCCCCGACGTAGGCCCCGTCGGTGTCCACTACGTCAAAGGTCGTGGCCGTGCCGAAATCCACCACGATCAGGTCTCCGCCAAAAAGATCGAACCCCGCCACTGTATTGACCAGCCGGTCCGGACCCACCGTCGTGCCCTCGTCCACCCGAGGTTGCACCGGCAGCGCGCATTCAGCCTTGCCCACAACCATGGGCCGCGTGTTGAAGTACCGATCCGCCAGCACACGAAGGTTGAAGACCACGCGCGGCACGGTTGAGCTTACGATCATGTCGGTGATGTCCGCCTCGATGCCCTTGAGCTTCATCAGCGTGCTGAGCCAGACATAGTACTGGTCCGCCGTGCGCTGCCATTCGGTAGCGGTGCGCCAGGTGGCGATGAACTCTGTCCCGTCCCAGATGGAAAAGACCGTATTGGTGTTGCCGCAGTCGATGGCCAGAAGCATGGCGACCCCTTTCGTTTTCAGAAATACACGTCCGCCGCCGTGATCGCCACGCGTCCCCCGTCGGTGCCGAGGATCAGGTTACCGCGTTCGTCGACGTCTTCAAAGGTCCCCGTGGTGGTCTCCCGCATGGTGCGCGCCGTGATGACTTCGCCCCGCTTTGCAGCATGGGACAGCCAGGCGCGACGGATGGAGGCAAATCCGTAGGTGACGAAACGCGCTTCCAGCGTCGCGAACTCCCTCGCCAGTGCCTCGAGAAAATCATCCGGCGCCACCGTGACGCCAAGTGTCTCCGCAAGGCTCACCGGAGTCACCGCCCCCGGCTCCACCTGCGCTGCCGTGGGTGCATGGGCAAGGTTCACCCCGATCCCGATCAGCAGATGCCGACCGGTGTTCTCCAGCAGAATGCCCGCCACCTTGCCGCCCTGCAGCAATACGTCGTTGGGCCATTTGAGAGCAAAGGCCGCAGGCTGCCCCGTCACCTCCGCAAAAGCCTGGAAAAGCGCCAGTGATGCCACGAAGGACCGCAGCGCGGCCTGCGCCGGATTGCGCGGCTGCGGCATGATCAGGGTCCCGGCAAAATTCCCGCGCGGCGTCGCCCAGGACCGCCCGCGCCGCCCTCGTGCAGCCGTCTGCTCCAGCGCCAGTATCCAGGTCGGGCCACTGAGGCCCGGTGCCAGTCGCGCCGCCTCGGACAGGGTGGAATCGAGGCTATCATAGACACGCCGACCATAGCCGTCGGGCCAGCCCCCCTCTTCACCCTTTTCCAAATACCGTCCGTCCCCGCCACGGGCACCACCGGCCTCAGTTGACAAGCGTCGCCGCAGCAGCCTCTGCCGCGCCCTCGACCCCGAACATGTTCACGATGCCCAGCACCATGATCAGCGCCGAGGCGATCAGGAAACCACCCAGCAGACTGTTGCCCTTGTTGTCCAATTGCTCCGAGCCTTCTTCGCCGAAGTACATGTAGAAGACGATCCGCAGATAGTAATAGGCCCCGATCACAGAGGCCACCACACCCGCGACGGCAAGCCAGGCCAGCCCCGCGTCATAGGCCGCCCGCAGCACGTAGAGCTTGCCGAAGAAGCCCAGCATCGGCGGCACGCCGGCCAGGGAGAAAAGAAGCACCAGCATCGCCAGCGCGCGGCCCGGGCTGCGCTTGGAGTACATGTTGAGCGAGGCGATATCGGTCACCGGCGCGCCGTCCTTGCTCATCAGCAGGATGAAAGCGAAGACGCCCACGTTCATCGTGACATAGATCGCCATGTAGATCAGCATCGCCTGCACGCCAAAGGCTGTGCCCGCCGCGAGACCCATCAGGGCGTAGCCCATATGCGCGATGGAGGAAAACGCCATCAGCCGCTTGATGTTGGTCTGCCCGATTGCCGCCACAGCCCCGAGGAACATCGACAACACGGAGAGCAGCGCGATGATCTGGCTCCAGTCGCTGACGGCACCGCCGAAGGCGTCAAAGAGCACCCGCGCGAAAAGCCCCATCGCCGCGACCTTCGGCGCGGTGGCGAAGAATGCGGTGATCGGCGTCGGCGCCCCTTCGTAGACGTCAGGCGTCCACATGTGGAACGGCACGGCGGATACCTTGAAGGCCATGCCGGAGATCAGGAATACCAGACCGAAGAGCAGCCCCAGAGAGGTCTCCCCGCTTTGCGCGGTCGTGATGATGCCGGTGAACAAGGTTGTGCCCGCGTAGCCATAGACCAGCGAGGCACCGTAAAGCAGCAGCCCCGACGAAAGCGCCCCCAAAACGAAATACTTGAGACCCGCCTCGGTCGACTTGGCACTGTCGCGCCGCAGCGAGGCCACGACGTAGAGCGCCAGCGATTGCAGCTCCAGCCCCATGTAAAGCGCCATCAGGTCGCCCGCGCTGACCATCATCATCATGCCGACAACCGCAAGCGCCACCAGCATCGGGTACTCGAACCGCAACAGCCCTCGCGCTTTCATGTAGCCTTCGGACATGATTAGCACGGCCGCCGCACTCAGCAGGATCGTCACCTTGGCGAAGCGGGCAAACCCGTCGTTGATGAACATGCCGTTGAAAGCCACGTGGGTAACCGACCCGGTCAGCCCGATCCATGCCGCAAGCACCACAAAGACGCCTGCTGTCAGCCAGACAAGCAGACCTCCCAACCCGTCCTTGGCGGTATAGACCGCGCCAAGCAGCCCCAGCATGGCATAGACAGCCAGCACGATCTCGGGGGTGATGACTGTGAGGTCAGCGGAAATCATCGCGTGGTCCTTCTCAATTCGTGGCTTCGGCGCTTTGGAGGGCCAGGCCGCCCGCCTCCACCGCCGAGTCGTAGGTCTGCACGAGGGCGGCGACCGACGGGCCGATCGTGTCCAGCACCAGCGCAGGATAGACGCCCAGAAGCAGCGTCATGGCCACCAGCGGCGCAAAGATCCAGCGCTCGCGCGACGACATGTCCTTGATGGTCTTGAGGCTCTCCTTGATGAGGTCCCCCATCACCACCCGGCGATAGAGCCAGAGCGCGTAGGCCGCGCTGAGGATCACGCCCGTGGTCGCAACCGCCGCGACCCAGGTATTGACCTGAAAAACCGCGATCAGCGTCAGGAATTCGCCCACGAACCCGGAGGTGCCCGGCAGGCCGACATTGGCCATGGTGAACAGCATGAAGATCATCGCATAGACGGGCATCCGGTTCACGAGGCCACCATAGGCGTCGATGTCCCGGGTGTGCATCCGGTCATAGATTACGCCAACGCAGAGGAAGAGCGCGCCGGAGATGAAGCCGTGGCTGATCATCTGGAATATCGCCCCGTCCAGACCCTGCTGGTTTGCCGCGAAAATGCCCATCGTGACGAACCCCATGTGCGCGACAGAGGAATAGGCGATGAGCTTCTTCATGTCCTCCTGCACGAGCGCCACGAGACTCGTGTAGACAATTGCAATGGCGCTCATCCACAGCACCAGCGGCGCCATCACGTCCGACCCGACCGGGAACATCGGCAGCGAGAAGCGCAGGAAGCCGTAGCCGCCCATCTTCAGCAGGATAGCCGCCAGCACGACCGAACCCGCCGTGGGTGCCTGCACGTGCGCGTCGGGCAACCATGTGTGCACGGGCCACATCGGCATTTTCACAGCGAAGCTGGCAAAGAAAGCGATGAAAAGCATCGTCTGCAACCCGCCCAGCACAGGGATGCCGAGAACCGACATCGTCTCCGCGGGGAAGGCATGCGTCAGCAGGCTGACTTCGCAGGCCCCGATGCAGGTGGTCCCGGCCTCCGAGAACATCGCCACCATCGCCACCAGCATCAGCACTGAACCGAGGAAGGTATAGAGGAAGAACTTGAAGCTCGCATAGATGCGGTTCGCCCCGCCCCAGATGCCGATGATCAGGAACATCGGGATCAGCCCCGCCTCGAAGAAGAGGTAGAAGAGCACGAGGTCCAGCGCCATGAACACGCCCAGCATGAGCGTTTCCAGCATCAGGAAGGCGATCATGTATTCCTTGACCCGCAACTTCACGTCCCAGCTTGCGGCGATCACCAGCGGCATCATGAAGGTGGTCAGCAGCACGAAGAGGATGGAGATACCGTCCACGCCCAGCCGGTACTTCAGGCCGAGCAGCCACTCGGCCTCCTCCACGAACTGGAAGCCCGCATCGGAGGGTTCGAACCCGAAGAGCACGAAGAGCGAAACAATGAACGTCACGGAGGTGGTGAAGAGCGCCAGCCACTTGGCATTGCGCTGCGCCGCCTCGTCGTCGCCGCGCAGGAAGACGGCCAGGATGACCGCCGCGAAGGCGGGCATGAAGGTGATGATCGAGAGCAGATGAGATTCCATCAGTTCGCCCCCCCGCTCATCGTCATCCATGTGATCAGCACCGCGATGCCGATCACCATGGCGAAGGCATAAGTGAAGATGTAGCCCGACTGCGCCCGGCCCGCGAGGCGGGTGAAGAACGGGATGATGCCCAGGGCGATGCCATTCAGCGTCCCGTCGATCACGTTGCCGTCGCCGCGCTTCCACAGGAAGCGTCCGATGGCCTTGGCGGGCCGCACGAAGATGGCGTCATAGATTTCGTCGAAGTACCACTTGTTCAGCAGGAACTGGTATAGCGGTTGCTGGTTCTCCGCGAGCCGCGCAGGCAGCGTGGGGTTCCAGACATAGAACCACAGCGCCATCAGCAGACCCGAGAGCATGGCGATGAAGGGGCTGACCTTGACCCATGCGGGTGCCGCGTGCGCGGCATCGAGCACGTGGTTGTCCGGCCCGAAGTAGATCGCGCCCTCGCCCGGTGCCCCGCCGAAGCCCGCGTGGTGTTCCCCCGCCTCCGCACCGTGGCCCGCGTCGGCCGTCTCGGTGCCGTGCGTCTCCTCGGTCGTGGCAACAGCGTTTCCTTCTTCATCAGGTGCGGGAGACTCTTCTGTCGCCACGGCCGTCTCGCCCGTCGCAGTTGCAGCCGTGTCAGCCGTAGCGCCCGCTTCGTCCGTCGCGGCAGCAGCGTCTTCCGTCGCGACCGCAGCCTCTTCCGTCCCGTGATCGGCAACGGCCGCGCCATTGCCCGCCTCCATCCCCGCCAGCGGAATGTCGTAGAATTCAGCCATATCCTCGGCGTGACCGAAGAAACTGTTGTAGAACATCATGCCCGAGAACACCGCCCCGATGCTCAGCACCCCCAGCGGGATCAGCATGGTCATCGGGCTTTCGTGTGCGTGCTCATGGGTGTGCTTGTCCCCGCGCGGGGTGCCGTAAAAGGTCAGGAACATCAGCCGCCAGCTGTAGAAGCTGGTAAAGGCGGCGGCCACGACCAGCAGCCAGAAGCCGTACATCGACCCGCCCCCAAAGGCGCTCTCGATGATCGCGTCCTTGCTCAGGAAGCCGGCGAAACCGATATGCGTCAGCGGAATGCCGACACCCGTGATCGCCAGCGTGCCGATCATCATGGCCCAGAAGGTATAGGGGATCTTTTTCCGCAACCCGCCGTAGTTGTTCATGTCCTGCTCGTGGTGCATCGCGTGGATCACCGATCCCGCACCGAGGAACAGCATCGCCTTGAAGAAGGCATGCGTCAGCAGGTGGAACATCGCGGCGGAATACATGCCGACGCCTGCGGCCACAAACATGTAGCCAAGCTGCGAACAGGTGGAATAGGCGATGACGCGCTTGATGTCGGTCTGCACCAGACCCACGGTCGCGGCGAAAAAAGCGGTCGAGGCACCGATCACGGTCACGAAGGTCATCGCCTGCGGCGCGAACTCCATCAGCGGCGACATGCGGCAGACGAGGAAAACCCCCGCCGTCACCATGGTTGCCGCGTGGATCAGGGCGGAGACCGGCGTCGGGCCTTCCATGGCGTCGGGCAGCCAGGTGTGCAGGAAGAGCTGCGCGGATTTGCCCATGGCACCGACGAAGAGCAGGAAGGCGATGAGGTTCGCCGCGTTCCAATCGCTCCAGAGGAAGTGGATGGATTGCTCCGCCAACTCGGGTGCGGCGGCAAATATATCGTCCAGCCGGATGCTGTCGGTCATCAGATACAGCGCGAAAATGCCGAGCGCGAAGCCGAAGTCGCCTACGCGGTTCACCACGAAGGCCTTGATCGCGGCGGCATTGGCCGACGGCTTGCGGTAGTAGAACCCGATCAACAGGTAGGAGGCGACGCCAACCCCTTCCCAACCGAAGAACATCTGCACGAGGTTGTCCGAGGTCACCAGCATCAGCATCGCGAAGGTGAAGAACGACAGATAGGCGAAGAAACGCGGGCGATAGCTCTCGTTTTCGCGGAAGTTGTCGTCATGCGCCATGTAGCCGAAGGAGTAGAGGTGCACGAGGCTCGATACGGTCGTGATCACGATCAGCATGATCGCGGTCAGCCGGTCCATGCGGATCGACCAGTCGGTGCTGAGCGAGCCGCTTTCGATAAAGCGCAGGATCTGGATCTGCTCGGTCG
>JBBSJO010000111.1:0-13987 GCA_038257185.1 Rhodobacterales bacterium
AATCCAGTGACCGTCCGCATCCTCCTCCACGCCCTCGATACCGATGCGCGCGTCGCTCGCACCGACTTCGAGCACCACCGCCGGGTACCACTGGCTGTCCAGATCGATATCGCGCGACACACGCACGTCCGCCAGGGATGCCCGCCAGCTTTCCTCGGAGCCCAGTTGATCGGCGGGAATGGTCTTGCCGGTACCGTTCCAGACGCCGACGCCCCGGTCGTATTGCTCCAGTTGCACGCGCAGGGCGCTGGCCGCGATGGGCTGCATCTCGTTGTCGATAGTGGCGCGCACGGTCAGACCGCCGGTAAAGAATTCGCCCTCGCCAAAGTTCTCGGACAGCTGGCGCCGAATCTCGTCGGTGAAATAGTCGCGTGGCGGTAGCTCCGCCTTGAAGCTTTCGAAATCGCCGTTCTGGACGGATTGCAGCGGCGCTGCCCGCTCCTCCTCATAAACCGCCTCCGTCAGATAGCCGTTGTCCTCCATCTCCTTCAGCACGTAGTTGCGCCGCGCCATCAGGCGCTCCTTCTGGCGAACCGGGTGATAATCCGACGGCGCCTTGGGCAGAGAGGCAAGGAAGGCCGCCTCGTGCGGGGCAAGTTCGCTCAGCGACTTGTTGAAATAGGTCTGCGAGGCCGCCGCGACGCCATAGGAGTTCTGCCCGAGGAAGATCTCGTTCATGTAAAGTTCGAGGATCTTGTCCTTTGGCAGCGCCTTCTCGATGCGTGCCGCGAGGATGATTTCCTTGATCTTGCGCTCCGCCCGGCGGTCGCCCGACAGCAGGAAATTCTTCATCACCTGCTGAGTGATCGTCGAGGCCCCGCGCACGTCACGCCCGCGCGACTTCACCGCGTCGATGGCCGCAGCGGCGATGCCGCGCAGGTCATAGCCCTCGTGGGTGTAGAAGTTCTTGTCCTCGGCAGAGATGAAGGCTTGTTTTACCAGATCCGGGATTTCGTCCGCCGGGGCAAAAAGCCGCCGTTCGGTGGCGAATTCGTCAATCAACCGGCCCTGTCCGGAATAGATGCGGCTGATCGTGGCGGGGGTGTATTGCGCAAGGGATTCGTGGCTCGGCAGGTCGCGTCCATACATCCAGAACACCGCCCCGACGGTCAGCGCCACCATGCCGACGCTCATGGTAAGGGTGGTGAAGATGCCACCAAAAAAGGACAGGACAAACCGGAACACGCAGAACACCGCCACTTAAGGAATTATTGGCCCCGGCTATACAGGAACCGCGCCGGATCGTCAAAACACAAGGACGCGTGGGTGCAGCGGTTCCCCGCCCAATCCTACTGCCAGATGAGCGGCTTGCGCGCGGCGTCCGTGTCGCGCCATTTCAGGATCGCATCGGCCATGGCGCCCACCATGACGGAGCGCCAGACCGGATCGCGCAAATTCGCCAGATCGCGGGGGGCACTGAGAAACCCCAGTTCCACAAGGACGGAAGGTATGTCGGCGGATTTCAGCACGGAAAACCCTGCGTGACGTTGCGGATGGCGGTTCATCGGCCCGCCCGCCGCCTTCATGCCCGCCACCAGCGTCTCCGCCAGCGCTGCCGAGCGGGGCTCGGTCTCCTGCCGCGCGAGGTCCAGCAGGACGCCCGCCACCTGATCATCCGACCCGGTCAGATCCGCCCCCGCAATGATGTCCGACCGGTCATGGCGCGCCGACAGATGGGCGGTTGCAGCATCGCTTGCCTCTTCCGAGAGGGTATAGACAGTCGCCCCGCGCGCACCGCCCTGCGTGAGGTTGTCGGCATGAAGCGAGATGAAGAGATCGGCATCGACGTGATGTGCAAGCGCCACACGGTTTTCCAACGCGACGAAGATGTCGTCGTCGCGGGTCAGCACCGCCTCCACCCCGCCGCGCCGCAGCGCCTCCTGCAGGGCGCGGGCGAAACTCAGCATCAGATCCTTCTCTGCCACGCCATCCTGCTCCGCGCCGGGGTCAATGCCGCCATGGCCGGGGTCAAGCACCACGACGAAGCGGTCCGGGTCGTTTCCCTTGGGGGACGGTGCTTTCGTCAGCGCCGCCGTCCATGCGGGGTCCACTGGGGTGCCCGCCCGAGCGCTGAAAGTTGCGGCATCCACGGCGTCGAGCGTTATTTCGAGCCTCGCCCGCCCGGTGCTCACATCCACGGGCATCCCGATCTCGGAAGGCAGCATCGGTTCCGCCAGATCAGCCACCAGCCGCGACCAGCCCGGCTGGAACGCGCCAAACCGCACCGAGGCGATGCGGCCGGGTTCGGGGAGCAGAGCGTCTGGCGTGACACCTTCCCAGTCGGCTTCGCGGAAGTCCACGATCAGTCGGGCGGGATCGTCCAGCAGGAACACCCGGAACGGCACGCCCTGGCTCAGCGACAGGGTCAGCGTCGTCTTGCCGAACCAGCCATCGCTGATCGTGCTGTTCCCGGCCTCGACCCGCGCCAGTACGGAAAGGCCCTGCGCCGATACCGCAGGGGACAGGGCGAGCAGGAACGCCCAGAAAATCAGGATCTTGCGCATCTTGGACACCGCTCGACGCTTGTTGTTTTGTGCTACCCTAGCACTTCAGCGCGCGGCCATAAAGGCTTTGAGCCGCGCAAGGCCTTCGATGATGTCTTCCGTGCTGCGGGCATAGGAAAAGCGCAGCGTGGTGTGACCGCGCACCGGGTCGAAGTCCATCCCCGGCGTCACCGCGACACATGCCTTTTCAAGCACTTCCGCCGCGAAACTGCGGCTGTCGGAGGTGATCGCGGAGACATCCGCATAGACATAGAAAGCCCCGTCCGGCGGCGCGATGTTTGTAAATCCCGCCGCCACCAGCCCCTCCAGCATCAGCGCGCGGTTGGCGCGGTAGATGTCCATATTGGCCTGAAGCTCGTCCTCGCAGTCCATCGCGGCGAGCGCCGCCACCTGGCTTGCATGCGGCGCGCAGATGAACATGTTCTGCGCTATGCGTTCCACCACCCGGACGTGATCCTCGGGCACCACCATCCAGCCGACACGCCAGCCGGTCATGGAGAAATACTTGGAGAAGGAATTGATGACATACACGTCATCGGTGATTTCCAGTGCCGTGACCGCCTTCTGGTCATACTCGATACCGTGATAGATCTCGTCCGAGATGAAGGCCGCGCCCGTGTCGGCACATGCCCCGACGAGCGCGGACATGGCGGCGCGGTCCAGCATGGTGCCGGTTGGGTTGGCAGGCGAGGCCACCAGCAGACCGGCGAGATCCATCCCCTCGAAATCCGCAGGCACCGGCTGGAACCGGTTCTGCGCCGCCGTTGGCAGGTCGACGGGGGTCAACGCCAGGGCCCTGAGGATTTGCCGGTACGACGGATAGCCCGGCGCGCCGATGCCGACGCGTTCGCCGGTGTCGAAGAGCGCCGTGAAGGCAAGGATGAACCCGCCCGACGACCCGGAGGTGATCACCACGCGATCAGGGTCGAGGTCGACGCCGTACCAATCGCCGTACATCCGCGCGATGCGCGCGCGTAATGCGGGCAGTCCCAGAGCCACCGTGTAACCCAGCGACCCCGCCTCCATCGCCTTTGCCAGCGCCGCCCGCGCCCCCTGCGGCGCGCCGGTGCCGGGCTGGCCCACCTCCATGTGCACGATATGACGCCCCGCCGCCTCTGCGGCAGAGGCGGCCTGCATCACGTCCATCACGATAAAGGGATCGACCGCCGACCGGGTTGATATGCGCATGGTCTTGCTCCTAGGATTGCGATGTGGTTTCACCGCGTCCAGCAGCGCCCGTCAACCCTTGGGCCCCACCGAAAGGTCACTCCCATGATGCACCGCCTGATCGCCCCCGTCCTCGCCGCCACGCTGGCCCTGCCCGTCGCGGCGATGGACCTGACCGAACTGACGGATGCAGAGCGCGCCCAGTTCCGGGCGGAAGTGCGTGCCTATCTCATGGAAAACCCCGAAGTGATCATGGAAGCCGTCAACTCCCTGCAGGCCCGCGAGGCGGAAGCGGCGGCTCAGGCGGATTTCAGCCTCGTGACGGACAACAGTGATGCGATCTTCGACGACGGCTTTTCCTTCGTGGGTGGCAACCCCGACGGCGATATCGTGCTGGTGGAATTTCTCGACTACCGCTGCGGCTATTGCAAGAAGGCCCATGGCGAGGTCGCCTCGCTGATCGAGACCGACGGCAATATCAAATGGATCGTCAAGGAACTCCCGATCCTGGGCGACCAATCCGTCCTCGCCTCGCGTTTTGCCGTGGCCACCAAGCAGGTTGCGGGCAATGAAGGCTACAAGGCGTTGCATGACGCATTGATGGAGTTCAACGGTGACGTGACCCTGACGACGCTGCGGCGTCTTGCCGAAACCCTCTCGCTGGATGCCGACGCGATCGAGGCGAAGATGAGCAGTGAAGAGGTGACCCGCGAAATCGATGAAACCCGCGCGCTGGCACAGAAGCTGCAGATTTCCGGAACACCGACCTTCGTGATGAAGGACGAGATGCTGCGCGGCTACCTGCCCTTCGACCAGATGCAGGCGCTGGTAGACGAAAAACGCGGCTGATCCAATGAAACCCTTGCTGCTTTCGGTAGCGCTGCTGACGGCGGCGCCGCTTTGGGCAGGTTCGGACCTCAATGCACTCTCCCCGGCCGAACGCATCGCCTTCGGCGCCGAGGTCCGCGCGCTGTTGCTGGATGAACCCGAGATCGTTCAACGGGCGATGCAACCCCCGGATTACGGTGCTGCAGCGTACCGGGATGAAGCGGACGCCGACATGGCGCTGTTGGAGACTATGCGGCAGGAGGTACTGGCAGGGACGGACATCGCGCTATTCGTTCGTGGGGGCTGTGCCGACTGCGACGCAGCGAAGGCAGAACTCGAAGAGATTTCAAAGGCTACCGGCGCGACCTTCATCCTACACAACTTGAACGAACCCGGTTTCGCCAGGATCACCGAGGCGCTGGAACTGGATGAGGCACCTTTCTACATCATGGCAGACCGGGTGCTGCGCGGGCATATGCCTGCGGTCGTGCTGACGAAGTACCTGACCCAAAAGTAGGCTTATTCCGCCGCTTCCTGCGCGGCCTGCGCCTCGATCTGCGCCGCACGTGCTTCCACCTGCTCCACGATGTGTTCGATCATGCCGTCGTTGCCCAGCTTGTGGCTCTGCTTGCCCGCCAGATAAACCATACCGGACCCGGCACCGCCGCCCGTAAAGCCCACGTCGGTCATCAGCGCCTCGCCGGGGCCGTTCACCACGCAACCGATGATCGACAGCGACATGGGCGTCTTGATGTGCTCCAGCCGCTTTTCCAGCGCCTCAACGGTCTTGATCACGTCGAACCCCTGCCGCGCGCAGGAGGGGCAGGAGATGATGTTGACGCCGCGATGGCGCAGGCCCAGCGACTTGAGGATCTCGTAACCGACCTTCACCTCCTCCACCGGATCGGCCGAGAGCGATACGCGGATCGTGTCACCGATGCCCATCCACAGCAGATTGCCAAGGCCGATGGCGCTCTTGATCGTGCCGGAGGTCAGCCCGCCCGCCTCGGTGATGCCAAGGTGGATCGGCGCGTCCGTGGCCTCCGCCAGTTTCTGGTAGGCAGCGGCGGCCATGAAGACGTCGGAGGCCTTGCAGCTGATCTTGAACTCGTGAAAATCGTTGTCTTGCAGTATCTTGATGTGGTCGAGCCCGCTTTCGACCATCGCGTCGGGGCAGGGCTCGCCGTATTTCTCCAGCAGGTGGCGCTCCAGCGAGCCCGCGTTGACGCCGATCCGCATGGAGCAATTGTTGTCCTGCGCGGCCTTGATGACCTCGCGCACGCGCTTCTCGTCACCGATGTTGCCGGGATTGATGCGCAGGCAGGCCGCCCCCGCCTCTGCCGCCTCGATCCCGCGCTTGTAGTGGAAATGGATGTCCGCGACGATCGGCACCGGGCTTTCGCGGCAGATGTCCTTCATCGCGCGGGCCGAGTCCTCGTCGGGAACCGAAACACGCACGATGTCCGCGCCTGCATCGGCGGCGGCCTGCACCTGCGCGATGGTCCCCGCGATATCCGTCGTCAGCGTGTTGGTCATGGTCTGCACGGTGATGGGCGCATCGCCCCCTACCGGCACATTGCCCACCATGATCTGGCGGGAGGTGCGGCGGTAGATGTTGCGCCAGGGACGAATGTGGTTCAGCGACATGGGACGCGCCTTCCAGGTTTGAGGCTCTTACCGCAAGACCTAGTCAGTCAGGAGCGTAATCGCAATGGGCCGATTACTGCGTCTGGCAGGGCATGGCGGCCAGAACGGCCTGGTCGATGTCGGAGGAGGCCCGCAGGTCCGCGAACATCCGGCTGAGCGAGGTATCCGCCGTCGGATCGACTGGGGTGTAAAGCTCCGCCAATGCCTCGCGGTGCAGTGGCAGGTTGGTGGTCACGCTGCCGCGCGCGCCGACGGGGCCGAAGCAGCCGCCCGACATCGCGAAATAGATCGCCCCGGATTCGCCGGTGCGCAGCGTGGGCGGTTCCTCGGTCGCGGGGACCTCCCAGACGTCGCCCTTGTTCATGACTGTCTCGAAGATGACCGTGCCGTCTGCCGACTTCACACGGACCCAGGACGGATAGGCCGCCACCATGCTGACGGTCGGGGCGGAGCCCTCAACGACCTGCGGCACTGCGCCGCCAATTTCCGCTGTCTGGACCGGTACGATCGCACTGGCATCGACTGTCTCGATCGTTGGGTTCGCAGCGGAGGGGAAGTTGCCGATCAGTCGCGGGTCGATGGTGGCGATCGCGGCATCGCGGGGCGTCATCACCGGCACATCGAGCGCCTGTGGACGATAGAGCCGGTCCAGCGCATCCGCCCGCGGCGCATCCATAGCTTGGGGCGCAGCGGAATCGCTGCTCGCCTCGGGAGCAGGTGCCAGCGCACCGTCCAGTGGATCAAGATCGGACAGTACGACAGGCGTCTGGTCCACCGGAGCGACCTGCACGCGCTGTACTTCCTTGAGCACGGTCCAGCCGCCGAACCCGATGGCGCCGATCAGCGCCAGAAGCACCAGCATGGAGCCGACCGCGGAGGGTTCGATGCGGCTGAGAATGCTGTCGCCCACCGGCACGAAGGGCGTGTTCGGGCGGGCGAACATGTCCGGCTCTGAGGATTTCTTGCGCCGCTCCTCGAAGCTGGGCTTCTTGATCACGGAGGCTTTGGCCGACATGCCATGCGCCACGGCAAAACCGGATTCGCGACAGAAGCCTTCAAAGGCCTTGTCGGGGTCCATGTTCAGATAGCGGGCATAGGACCGCACATAACCGGCAATGAAACCGGGCGTATCAAAGGCATCTGGATCGCAGTTTTCGATGGCGGCGATATAGGAGGCCTTGATCCGCAACTCGCGCTGCACATCCAGCAGCGACTTGCCGAGCGTGGCGCGTTCACCGCGCATCACATCCCCAAGACGCAATTCAAAGGCATCGAACCCGCGCGGTTCGTCTGCAATCGTCTCAACGCTCTTGGAGGACCAACGCCCGATCATGCCAATGCCCCGTTACTTATATTTTGCCTGTCGCCTTGACCCGCAATCGCGCAGTCGATTCGGATTTGGCCTTTTCTTTCTATAAGTGTAGCACAAGGCAACGGTAATTGCGAAATGATGAATATTATCCAGCGGCTTCGGCGCGATTCAGCGCACAATGAGCCCAGAGGCTGTCCATCGCGCTCACCAATGCATCGGTTTCCTTCGGGCCATGCACCGGCGAGGGCGTGAAGCGCAGCCGCTCCGTGCCACGCGGGACGGTGGGATAGTTGATCGGCTGGACGTAGATGCCGTGGTCTT
Source organism: Rhodobacterales bacterium (assembly GCA_038257185.1). Taxonomy (GTDB): domain Bacteria; phylum Pseudomonadota; class Alphaproteobacteria; order Rhodobacterales; family Rhodobacteraceae; genus Sulfitobacter. The sequence continues at coordinate 7,780 of JBBSJO010000111.1, forward strand.
CCAGCAGCATGTCCGACAGCAGCTTTGTATGCACCGGATTGCCGACGATGACCGGCACGATATGGCTGCCATGGTCAATGATAGGCAGGCCGAGGCCCTTGAGGCGCAACTTCAGCGCCTTTGCCTGCTGCTGATGCCTTTCGCGCAGTTCTGGCGCGCGCTTGAGATAGGCCACGGAGGCGGCAGCGCCCGCCGCGACGGCAGGCGGCAGCGAGGTGGTAAAGATGAAGCCCGGCGCATAGGAGCGGATCGCGTCGCACATCCTGGCCGATGCCGCGATATAGCCACCCATGACGCCGTAGGCCTTGGCCAGCGTCCCGTTGATGATATCGAGGCGGTGCATCAGGCGGTCCCGCTCAGCAACCCCTGCCCCGCGCGCGCCGTACATGCCCACGGCATGAACCTCATCAATATAGGTCAGCGCGCCGAATTCGTCGGCCAGATCGCAGATCGCCTCGATGGGACCGAAATCGCCGTCCATGGAATAGATCGATTCGAAGGCGATCAGCTTGGGCGCCGCCGGATCGTCTGCCGCCAGCAGTTCCCGCAGGTGGGCGACATCGTTGTGGCGGAAGATGCGCTTGGCCCCGCCATTGCGGCGCACACCTTCGATCATGGAGGCGTGGTTGAGCGCATCGGAATAGATGATAAGGCCGGGAAACAGCTTTGGCAGTGTGGAAAGCGTGGCATCATTGGCGATATAGGCGGAGGTAAAGAGCAGCGCCGCTTCCTTGCCGTGCAGGTCGGCGAGTTCCGCCTCCAGCCGCTTGTGATAGACCGTGGTACCGGAGATATTGCGCGTGCCGCCCGACCCGGCACCGGTGGCATCCAGCGCCTCTTTCATCGCAGCAATTACAAACGGGTTCTGGCCCATGCCGAGGTAATCGTTGCCACACCAGACCGTTATGTCGCGGGTGCCGCCGTCGGGGCGTGTCCAGACCGCGTTCGGAAACTGGCCGTTGCGACGCTCGATGTCGATGAAGGTGCGATACCGGCCTTCCTCGTGCAGGCGCGCAATGGCCTCGTCCAGCTTTTGGGCATAATCCATCGCGCCTCTCCATCCTGCAGTCATGAGTGCGGCAAGGCTCCCGCAGTCACATTCCGGTTTTAGAATTGTTATAGAACGCATCGCCCACGTTCAATGCCTTAACGCTGCACGGATTGTCGCAGTCCGGACCCGCATCAGAACACGGACCCGACATCCGGCAAAGTATGGATTTCCCGACTATTCAATCGCCGGAGTGGCAGCCTACTGTGCGTTCATTGAACGATCTGCGGCACACATGCTGCTTTTTTTGACGGCCCTAAAGGGCTCCTACGGAAGGACATTTAATGGCTCCCACAATTTCCTGGCTCAGTATCCTGATCCTGATGATGCTCACCGCCTGCGGCTATGCCGTGGCAACCGTGGGCATGAAGATGTCTGCCGGCATGACCAACGCCGCCACGACGGCGATCATCGTGCTGGGCCTTGCGGGTGCCGCCTTTGCCGAGATCGCGCTGCTGCGCAATGCCAGTCTGCCGACGGTCTATATCGGTATCATCCTGGGCGAAACGATCCTCGTTCTCGGTTACGCCGCCTGGGATCAACATACGCTCAGCCTGCAGCAACTGGGCGGAGCCGCACTTGTGATTGCGGGTTTTGCACTGGTGTCCTCGCACGACTGACCTGCGCTGGCGCACGCAGGTTCGGGATTGCGTCCGTTGGCGATCTGGGCGAGACCGCAGTGATGCAGACTTTCCCTTCCCGCGGCGAGTTCATCGTCCTCATCGCGTTGATGATCTCCCTGGTGGCGATGACCACCGACGTCATGCTCCCCGCCCTCGGCGTGATCGCCACGGATCTTGGGCGCAGCGATCCGAACGATGGGCACTTCATCATCGCGGTGCTCTTTGCCGGGTTCGCCCTGGGCCAGTTGGTCGTCGGCCCCCTGGCGGACTGCTACGGGCGGCGCATCGTGATCCACTACGGCTACGCGCTGTTCTGCGTCGGCACGGGTCTGGCGCTTCTGGCGCAGAGTTTCGAGATGCTGTTGCTGGGGCGCCTGTTGCAGGGTCTGGGCATGGCGGGCCCCCGCATCGTGTCCATTGCCATCGTCCGCGATGGCTTTGAAGGCCGCGCGATGGCCAAGATCATGTCCTTCGTCATGGCCGTTTTCATCATCGTGCCGGCCATCGCCCCCGCCGTGGGCCAGGTGGTCATCAGTTTTTCGAGCTGGCGTGGCACCTTCGGGCTGCTGCTGGTCATGGCGGGAATCACCTGGACCTGGTTCTCCCTGCGCCAGCCCGAGACCCTCGCCGTCGAGGATCGACGCGTCCTGTCGCTGCGCAACCTGTGGTCCGGTATCGTCATCATCGCCCGGACCCGCGCCGCCATCGGCTATACCGTCAGCGTCGGCGTCATCTTCGGCCCCTTCCTCGCCTACCTCAGCCTCGCCCAGCAGATATTCCAGGGAAGCTACGACACCGGCACCGCCTTTGCGCTCTGGTTCGGCGTGGCAGCCTTGGCGATCGGTGCGGCCTCGATCGTGAATTCCATCCTGGTGGAGCGGTGGGGCATGCGGTTTCTGTCCAACCTCGCCCTGCTGGTGGTAATCGCAGGGGTCGCCGTGGCACTGTTCGCCGTGGCGGCATGGGACGGCGTACCGCCCTTCCCGATTTTCATGGGCTGGCTGATCTTCACCTTCTTCTGCATGGGGCTGCTGTTCGGCAACCTCAACGCGCTGGCGATGGAGCCCCTGGGACGTATGGCGGGCCTCGGGGCTGCCGTGGTGGGGGCGCTCTCCACCGCGATTTCCATCCCCATCGGCTTCGTCATCAGCGAAAGCTTTACGGGCAGCGTCACTCCGCTGGTGGCGGGTTTCGGCCTGTCCGCTGCGCTCTGTCTGCTCATCGGGCACTGGGCAGGCCGCCCTACTGGACAACCAACCGCGGCCTGATACGGTCCGCGCAAACCTGCCCGAAAGGAATTTCCGCCATGTCTCTCGACGAAGTCCTCGCCCGGATCGACTCCGATCTGCCCGACGCCACCGACCGCCTGCTCGACCTGCTGCGAATCCCCTCGATCTCCACCGACCCCGCCTACAAGGCCGATTGCGACCGCGCTGCCGACTGGATCGTGGCAGACCTTCAAGGCCTGGGCATCGATACCACCAAACGCCCCACACCCGGCCATCCGATGGTCGTGGGACACCTGGGCGACGGCGCGCCGCACCTGCTGTTCTACGGCCACTACGACGTCCAGCCCGTCGACCCGCTGAACCTCTGGGACCGTGACCCCTTCGACCCCGAAGTGCAGGACACCCCCAAAGGCAAGGTGATCCGCGCGCGCGGATCGTCAGACGACAAGGGCCAGCTGATGACCTTCATCGAGGCGCTGCGGGCCTGGAAGGCGGTCAAGGGCGACTGGCCCTGCAAGATCACCTTCTTTCTGGAGGGCGAGGAGGAATCCGGTTCCCCCTCCCTCGTGCCCTTCATGAAGGAAAACGCGGAGGAGTTGAAAACCGACGTGGCGCTGATCTGCGACACCGGACTTTTCGAATCGAAGACACCCTCCATCGTGACCATGCTGCGCGGGCTCCTGGGCGAGGAGCTGACCATCACCGCCCCCGACAAAGACCTCCATTCGGGCATGTATGGTGGCATCGCAATGAACCCGATCCGGGTGCTGAGCGGCATCATCGCAGGCCTGCACGACGAAACCGGGCGCATCACCATCCCCGGCTTCTACGACGGCGTGCCGGAGCTTTCCGACGAGTTGGAGGCGCAATGGCAGGGCCTCTCCTTCGACCACGCGACCTTCCTCAGTGACGTGGGCCTGTCGGAGCCTGCGGGCGAACAGGACCGCACGCCGCTGGAGATGATCTGGTCGCGGCCCACCTGCGAAGTCAACGGCATCTGGGGCGGCTACACCGGCGAGGGCTTCAAGACGGTGCTGCCTTCCAAAGCCCACGCCAAGATCAGCTTCCGCCTCGTCGGCACCCAGGACCCCATCGCGATCCGCGAGAATTTCCGCAAACTTGTGGAAGAAGCCCTGCCCGTCGACTGCAAGGTCGAATTCAAGTCGCACGGTGCGAGTGCAGCCTCCGGCGCGGACACCAGCGGGGTCATGTTCGAACAGGCGCGTCAGGCGCTGTCGAACGAATGGGGAATCCCTGCAGCTTATATCGGCTGCGGCGGGTCGATTCCCATTGCCGGGCACTTCCAGAAGATCCTTGGCACCGAACCCATGCTCATCGGCTTCGGCAAGGACGACGACGCGATCCATTCCCCGAACGAAAAGTACGACATGGAGAGCTTTCACAAGGGCATCCGCAGCTGGGCCCGGATACTGGACGCGCTGACCTGAAAGACACCAGGAAATCCAGACGGCGCGTTGTCAGAACAATGACATCTGCGCCGTCTCCGCGACCGGCGCCCGAAACAGGTCGCAGCGCATCGGCGACCCCTTGGTACCCAGCCCCAGCCGCTTCACCGCCACGGCGAAACGCTGCGCCACCATCTCTGCATAGGGTCCCTCACCCCGCATCCGGCGATGCCAGGTCGCGTCATATTCCTTGCCCCCGTGCATCTCGCGCAACCGCGCCATGATCCGCTCCGCCCGGTCGGGGTAATGCACCGCCAGCCATTCCTGCACCAGCGGCGACACCTCGCGCGGCAGGCGCAGCATGATCCAGCTCGCATGCCGCGCGCCCGCGTCCCGCCCCATGCGCAGGATCGATTCCATCTCCGGGTCCGTCAGCGCCGGGATCATCGGAGAGGCCATGATGCGCACCGGAATCCCGGCCTCCGCCAGCCGCCGGATCACCTGCAACCGGCGCTGCGGTGCCGGCGCGCGGGGTTCCATAAGACGGCTCAGCTTCGCATCCAGCGTCGTGACCGAAATCCCGACCCGCACCAGCCCCCGCTGCGCCATGTCCGACAGGATATCGATGTCGCGCTCAATCAGGCTGCCCTTGGTCACGATGGCCAAGGGATGTCCCGTATCGCGCAGGACCTCCAGACAGCCGCGCATGATCTCATGCGTCTTTTCAATAGGTTGATAGGGGTCGGTGTTCGTGCCGATTGCAATCGGCGCCACCCTGTACCGCTTCGCCCCCAGTTCCCGCCGCAACAGGCGCGGCGCATCGGGCCGCGCCACCAGCCGCGTTTCGAAATCAAGCCCCGGCGAGAGACCCAGATAGGCGTGGCTGGGCCGCGCGAAACAATAGACGCACCCGTGCTCGCACCCCCGGTAGGGATTGATCGACCGGTCAAAGGGCAGATCGGGCGAAGCATTGTAGGTGATCACGCTGCGCGGCACCTCGATGGAGGTCTCGGTACGCAGCACCGGCAGGTCTTCGTCACGAGTCCAGCCGTCATCCACCGCCTCGCGCAGATGCTGCTCGAAACGCCCCGCGTGGTTGCTGCCTGCGGCACGGCCCTTGATGCGGTAACGCTGCTGCTCGTGATCCATCGCGAGGATATAGAACGAAACAGGAACACATTCAAGGCCCCCCGTCTAATCCCTTGTCCCCGCGTCCCAAAACCGCGATACCGATTTGCAGACGCAACGTCGCGCAGTACACGGCCCATGTCGCTATTTGTGTACCGCGCCGACACGTTCCGTGACAAAAGGGGCGCAACTGCGCCACAGCGGCATTGCCGAAACGAAGGAACCACCGATGTCCGACGAAGAAGAAATCATCCTGGCCGACCTGGACGACGAAGAGCTTGTCCAGCAAATGTTCGACGACCTCTACGACGGCATGAAGCCGGAGATCGAGGAAGGCGTGAACATCCTGCTGGAGCGCAAGTGGGCACCCTACGATGTCCTGACGAAAGCGCTCGTGGGCGGCATGACCATCGTGGGTGCCGACTTCCGCGACGGGATTCTCTTCGTCCCCGATGTGCTTCTGGCCGCCAACGCGATGATGGGCGGCATGGCGATCCTCAAGCCCCTGCTGGCCGAAACCGGCGCACCGCGCGTGGGCAAGATGGTGATCGGCACGGTCAAGGGCGACATCCACGACATCGGCAAGAACCTCGTCGGCATGATGATGGAGGGTGCGGGCTTCGAGGTCGTGGACCTCGGCATCAACAACTCGGTGGAGAAGTACCTCGCCGCGATGGAAAGCGAAGGGCCCGATATCCTCGGCATGTCCGCCCTGCTGACCACCACGATGCCCTACATGAAGGTCGTGATCGACACGATGATCGAACAGGGCAT
>JBBSJO010000112.1:0-13939 GCA_038257185.1 Rhodobacterales bacterium
AGGTAGCCGATGTAGCGGCCCAACGCGTCGGCCCCGTATTGATCCAGCGCGGCCCCATCCAGCCGCACATAACCGCCAGCAGGCGGCCAGACCCCGGTAAGCGTGCGTGCGAGCGTGGACTTGCCCGCCCCAGAAGGGCCGATGATACCCACGGCTTGCCCCGGCAGAACTTCGAAGTTCACGGATTTCAACGCCGCCTGCCGTTCGCCCGGCGGCACCACCGTCAGGCCCTTGGCCACAAGATGCGCCTTTGGCCTTGGCAGGACCGTGCGGGGCTGTTCCCGCGCGACGGCCCCCAGCAGCAGTGCCAGGTTCTGCCAGCCGAGTCGCCCGCGCTGCACCACGGCCCATTGATTGAGCGCGAGCTCCACCGGGGCCAGCGCACGGCCGAGAAGGATCGATCCCGCAATCATCGCGCCCGGCGTCATCTCGTTTTTCAGCACCAGCCACGCCCCGGTGCCCAGCATCGCCGATTGCAGGAAAAGGCGCAGCGTCTTGGTCATCGAGGTGAAAGTGCCGCTGACGTCCGTTGTGACCAACTGCTGTTCCAGCGCTTCGCCGCGCGCGCGTTGCCAGCGGGTGAAGGCGGCATCGCGCATGCCCATGGCCTGCACCATCTCCGCCTCTGTGCGGATCTGGTCGGAAATCGCCGTAGCAACCTGCCCCGCCACGCCCGACTTGGCCTGACTGCCGCGCGACAGAAGCTGGTTCGCGACGGTGATCATCACAAGAACCGCGGCCCCGCTCACCGCCAACCAGCCCAGAATCGGGTGAAAGATGAAGATCGCGGCGAAAAATATCGGCGACCATGGCACGTCGAAGGCGGCCATCAGTACCGGGGAGGTGATGAGCCGCTGAACGGATTCGAGATCGGCGAGTCCCGCGTTGGTCTTGACGTCCGGGGCAACCGCCGACTTGCGCACCACAGCGTCGAAGACCCGGCGGTCCAGATCGTCCTGAAACCGCGCCCCCACGCGGGCCATGATCCGGCCGCGTGTGTAGTCGAGAATGCCCATGATCGCGTAAAGAAACACCACGAGGATCGACAGCGCGATCAGCGTCTCTTCGGAACCGGAGCCGAGGACACGGTCATAGACCTGCAGCATGTACAACGGACCGGTGAGCATCAGCAGGTTGGCAAAGAGGCTGAACAACGCCACAGACCAGTACAGATAGCGCGAGCGGCGCCGCACGCTGCGCAACTCCTCTCGCCCTTTTCTGATCACGTCATCGCGCATGGGTGCATTTCCGATCTGCCAGGGTGTTTCCGCGCCCTATTCGTGTCGATACCACAGCGGGCGGGCTGCCGCGCAGGATTTTCCCTCAGCCAAGCCACAGTTTCTTTAACATCCCATTTCAGTTGTCGCCGTCCCAAAGAACAACCCCGACTTGCCCGCACTTCAGCGGTCCCCGCCGTTTGAAACCGGGGGGGTGCCGCCGCCGTTGCGGTTGTTGCCGAAAATGTCGTTCAGCACCTGATCTATGATCGTGCCCTGCCTCCCCTCGACCGGAATCGGAATCGGCACCGACTGTTCCTGCGACATCACGCTCGGGGCGATGGGCTGTGACATCGGCAGGTCGTTGAGTGGCATGCCCTCGTGGACCCGGCTCATCACTTCGCGCCAGATCTCGGTGGGAAGGCCCCCGCCCGTGACACCCTTGAGCGGGGTATTGTCGTCGTATCCCATCCAGACCCCGGTGACGTAGTCGGCGGAGAAGCCCACGAACCAGGCGTCCTTGTTGGCCGAGGTGGTGCCGGTCTTGCCGGCAAGCTGGCGGCCCCCGAACTGGGCGCGCTGGCCGGTGCCTTCGGAGATCACCTTCTCCATCATGTAGACAAGCTGGCGCGCGGCTTCTTCCTGGATCACCCGCTCTCCGATACCGCCGCCCGTGCCCATCAGCGGTTCGTTGTCGCCCATGAGCTTGAGGTCGATCAGACCGTAGGGCGTCACGGAGGAGCCGCCATTGAGGATGCCCGCATAGGCACCTGTCATCTCGATCAGGGTGCTTTCCGAGGCTCCGAGCGCCAGGGCAGGACCTGCCGCCAGATCGCTCTTGATGCCGAACTGCGTGGCGACCTGGCTGACGATCTCACGGCCCACGCTTTCGGAAATCTTGACGGCGGGAATGTTCAGCGAGTTCTTGAGCGCCTCGGTCAGGGTCACCATCCCCTTGAAGTTGTTGGTGTAGTTCTTGGGACACCATTGCCCCGAGCCCGGAATGCTCAGGCAATAGGGGCTGTCATCGACCATGTCGTTGGGAGAATACTGCAGATCGAGTGCGGCAGCATAGACGAAGGGCTTGAAGGCCGATCCGGTCTGGCGCAGCGCCTGCGTGGCCCGGTTGAAGGCACCGGCCACCTTGGTCTTGCGACCCCCCACCATGGCGCGCACCGCACCATCGGCCGACATGACGATGATCGCAGCCTGCGCCTTGGAGCCCTCCTTGACCTTGTTGTCGAAGATGTAGTTCAGCCCGTCCTCCGCCGCCTTCTGGATGCGCTGGTCGAGGGTCGTGGTAATGATCACGTCCTCGGTGGTGTTGCGGGTAAAGAACTCGGGGCCTGACGACATCACCCAGTCGGCAAAATACCCGCCTGCCTTGGCTTCCGCCGCCTCTGACAGCACGGCCGGGCGGGCAAGGGCGTCCTGAGCTTCTTGCGGTGTGAGGTAGCCCTGTTCCGCCATGAGGCGGATAACCGTCGCGGCGCGGTTCTGCGAGCGTTCAAGGTCGTTTGTCGGAGAAAGGGTTGTCGGCGCCGTGAGCAACCCGGCCAGCATCGCGCCTTCCGGCGCAGTCAGTGTCGCTGCCGGTTTTCCGAAAAAGCGCTGCGCTGCGGCCTCGGCCCCGAAGGCGCCGCCGCCCATGTAGGCGCGGTTGAGATAGATCGACAGGATGTCATCCTTGTCGTACTTGACCTCCATCGCCACCGCGAACAGCGCTTCCTTGGCCTTGCGCTGGATCGAACCGGCACGGCAGGAAGCTTCGTATTCCTTTTCGGTCATTTTGCCCGCAGGGTCGTAGGTTTCGCCATAACAGATCAGTTTTGCGACCTGCTGCGTGATGGTGGAACCGCCGTTGCCCTGCAGGGGACCACGGCCTTCGCTCAGGTTGATCTTGATGGCAGAGGCGATGCCGCGCGGGCTGACGCCGAAGTGACGGTAGAAGCGTTTGTCCTCGGTCGCGATGACGGCGTTCTTGAGGTTGGGCGACACGGTATCGGCGGTCACAACCCCGCCGAACTGATCGCCGCGCCAGGCAAAGACATCGCCGTTGCGGTCCAGCATGGTCACCGACCCCTGCGCCCGTCCGTCCAGCAAGGTGTCGAGCGGCGGCAACGTGGTGTAGATATAGCCTATCGCCACTGCCAGCGCGAGGCAGGCCACGAGCGTCACCCGCCAGGTGATTGTCCAGATCATCCCGAAAACCCAGCGCACCATCGCGCTGAGCAGGCCCAGAACGCCGCCCCTGCGGGGACGCGTCTGACGCACAGGTCTGCGCCTGGCCGGAGCAGCCTTCTTGGCCGCCGCCTGCGGCTTGCCCGAATAGCGCTTGTCCGCCACCAACGTGCGTTTCTTCTTGGATGAATCACTCATGAACTGCCTGCCCGGCCTATTTTTCAGGTACCTTACCCGCGTTGCTCGGGATTGTTTAGCACCGCAGCGCGCAATCGTGATCAATTTTTCGATTAACTTTTGTGCAAAAATGAAGAAACGCACAAAATTTACGCGAAAGCTGCTGCTTTTCGGCGCAAGTTTGCCAGTCTGCCCTTAAAGCGCAGGCCATTGTCCGGTTTTCTGCATCAGCACAAAGCACGAGATACCTGCCAACCGGAAGAGGACATAGAGGTGAAACTCATCATTGCAACAATCAAGCCGTTCAAGCTCGAGGAAGTGCGCGAGGCGTTGACCGACGCAGGCGTGCGCGGGCTGATGGTCACGGAGATCAAGGGTTTCGGCGCGCAGTCGGGCCACACGGAGATTTACCGCGGCGCCGAATACGTCGTGAACTTCGTTCCCAAGGTCAAACTGGAGCTGGTGGTTGCCGATTCCGTGGCCGACCAGATGGTAGAGGTCATCACCAAGACCGCCCACACCGGCAAGATCGGGGACGGCAAGATCTTTCTTCTGGATGTGGAACAGGCTGTGCGGGTTCGCACGGGCGAAACCGGCGAAGACGCGCTGTGAAACCGCGCCATATAATTAGGGAAACCAACATGAAATCTGTACTCAAGACAGCGGGCCTATCTACGGCGATGGCCCTGATGGCGCAAAGCGCGCTTGCGCAGGAGACCACCGACGTCATCGACAAAGGCGATGTGGCCTGGATGATGATGTCCTCGGTCCTCGTGATGATGATGATCGTTCCCGGCCTGGCCCTGTTCTATGGCGGCCTCGTGCGGACCAAAAACATGCTTTCGGTGCTGATGCAGTGTACGGTGATCTCCTCCATCATCATGATGGTCTGGGTGTTCTGGGGCTACTCCTTTGCCTTCGGTGGCGGCACCTCGCCGTTCTGGGGCGGCACCGCCAAGATGTTCCTGGCCGGTGTCACGATGGACAGCACGGCGGCGACCTTCTCTGACGGGATCGTGCTGCCGGAATATGTGTTCATCGCGTTCCAGATGACCTTCGCGGCCATCACGCCTGCGCTCATCGTCGGTGCCTTCGCCGAGCGGGCGAAGTTCTCGGCTGTGATCCTGTTTTCGATCCTCTGGGCCACCTTTATCTACTTCCCCGTCGCCCACATGGTCTGGGACGGAGCAGGCCTGATCTTCAATTGGGGTGCGATCGACTTTGCCGGCGGCACCGTGGTCCATATCAACGCGGGCATCGCCGGTCTGGTCTGGTGCATCGTGCTGGGACCGCGCATCGGCTACGGCACGGACAACATGGCACCGCACTCGATGACGCTGACGCTTGTCGGGGCAGCCTTGCTCTGGGTCGGCTGGTTCGGGTTCAACGCCGGGTCCAACCTCGAAGCCAGTGCCAACGCAACGCTGGCGATGCTGAACACCTTCCTGGCCACCGCCGCCGCCATTGTCGCATGGTGTGCGATGGAGACAATCACGCGCGGCAAGGCATCCATGCTGGGTGCAGCCTCCGGCATGATCGCCGGCCTCGTTGCGGTGACACCGGCCTGCGGCACCTCCGGCCCGGTGGGCGCCATCATACTCGGCTTCATCGTCTCGCCGGTCTGCTTCTTCTTCGTAACCAGCATCAAGCGGAAGTTCAACTATGACGACAGCCTGGACGTCTTCGGGATCCACGGGATCGGCGGGATCGTCGGTGCGATCATGACAGGCGTGCTCTGCATCCCTGCCTTCGGCGGCACTGGCATCGTCTACGCCGAAGACGGCACGATGATCGGTCAGGTGATCGTGCAGATCAAGGCTGTGCTCGTCACGGTAGTCTGGAGCGGGATCGGCTCACTGGTGTTGATCTACATCGTGAAAGCCATCATCGGCATCCGTGTACCGGAAGATGCGGAACGTGAAGGTCTGGACCTCACGTCGCACGGCGAACGCGCTTATCACAGCTGATCGTTGAAACGGCACTGACCGACCTCCCTCGGTCAAAGACACCAACCCGGGCGCCCGCGCCCGGGTTTTTTCATGCGCGATCCACACATCCTGATCGACATCGGCGGAAGCATTCCTATGCCCGTGAGGGGCCGCATGGACGCGGAACTTTCCATTGTACGGCACGTTAACCAGCCATGCAGATCGGGAGCGCGATCGTCGCGCCCCGCAACGCAGGTAACCCGAAAGGATAGCACCATGGGTGAGATGGCAGATAAGGCAAAAGGCGCGGCAAACAAAACTGCAGGCGCAGTCAAGGACGCTGTCGGCAAAGCGACCGACAACAAGAATCTGCAGGCCGAAGGCAAGGCGCAGAAAGCCAAGGGCGAAGCGCAGAACATCAAGGGGTCCGTCAAGGGCGCGATGGGCAACAAGGTCTGAACCACCTGTGTCGCCTGATGCGATCTCAAACTTAGAGACATTCAGAGCCCGCGCTGGTGATCAGCGCGGGCTTCTTCGATTTTCTGGATGGCGCAGGAGAGTCTTCAGACACCCACGTCGATGATGGCCTGCGCCAGGATCGGCACGGTTCGCGCGTTCAGACCCGCGATGTTCATGCGGCTGTCGCCCACCATATAGATGCCGTGCTTGTCCCGCAGCGCCTCGACCTTTTCTGGCGTTGTGCCCAGCAGCGAGAACATACCCCTGTGCTGGCCGAGAAATGCGAACCTGTCGGAGCCGGACAGGCGCTGCAATTCACGCGCCAGCTGCTCGCGCAGTCCCAGCATCGCGTTGCGCACCTCCTCCAGCTCCGCCATCCAGTCATCGCGCAGGGCGTCGTCGTTCAGGATCATCGTCACCAGCCGCGCGCCGTGGTCGGGCGGGAAGCTGTAGTTCTGGCGGTTGAGATAAGCGAGTGTACCCTGATTGAGTTTCTGCGCTGAGACATCATTGGAGATCGCCATCAACAGACCCGCCCGCTCGCGGTAGATACCGAAATTCTTGGAGCAGCTCGCCGCAATCAGACACTCTGGCACCGCCGCCGCGACCTTGCGCGTGGCCGCAGCATCCGCGTCCAGCCCGTCGCCGAAGCCCTGATAGGCGATGTCGATCATCGGGGTCGCGCCGGTTTGCAGCAGGACCTCGATGACCGCGTCCCATTCCGAACTGTTCAGGTTCGCGCCGGTCGGGTTGTGGCAGCAGCCGTGCAACAGCACCACGTCACCCTTCCCGGCAGTCTTGAGGTCCGCGATCATCCCGTCGAAATCGACACCCCGCGTTTCTTCGTCAAAGTAGCGGTAGGGGGCGGCCTGCATCCCCAGATGTTTGAGAATCGATAGGTGGTTGGGCCATGTGGGGTTCGAGACGAAGATGCGCGCTTCGGGCCTTGCCATCCTGATCATCTCGAAGGCCTGACGGCAGGCGCCCGTGCCCCCCGGCGTCGCGGCTGCGGCGATCGTGTCGCGCGGAACCGCGCCGTCCAGCACCAGCTTGATCATCGCGTCCGCATAGGCGGGGTCGCCGATCAGCCCGGTATAGACCTTGCTATCCTGCGTCTCCCAGAGCTGATGCTCGGCCTTTTTTACGGCGCGCATGATCGGGGTGAGGCCTGTCGCATCCTTGTAGACGCCGACGCCCAGATCGACCTTGGTATCGCGCGGGTCGTCGCGGTACATCTGCATCAGTTGCAGGATCTTGTCGGCGGGCTGCGCCTTGAGGGTTTCGAACATCAGGCTTCTCCGGTTGCGACGGAAACGGTGGGGAACATGCCCCATTCGGCCCAGGACCCGTCATAGAGCGACCAGTTGAGGTGCCCCATGCGTTCCAGCGCCAGTGCGAGGATGGCGGCGGTGATGCCCGACCCGCAGGTGGTGATGACGGGATTGCCCAGATCAATCCCCGCCGCTTCGAAGATTGCGCGGGTCTCGGAGGGCGATTTCATCGTCTTGTCGTCATTCAGAAGCTCGGTATAGGGCACGTTGCGCGACCCCGGGATATGCCCCGCGCGCAGACCTTCGCGTGGTTCCGGCGCTTCCCCACGGAAACGGGCCGCGGAACGGGCGTCCACGATCTGGGTGTCGCCCAGCTTGGACGCCTGCGCCACCTGGGTGACGTCCCGAACCAGATGGTTCTGAAACCGCACCGTCATGTGGCGGTCGCGGGGAATCGGGGGCATGTCCTCGGTCGGGTGGCCTTCGGCGACCCACTTTGGCAAGCCGCCGTCCAGCACCGCGACGTTCTCTTGACCCATGAGGCGGAACAACCACCAGACACGGGCAGCCGAGACCAGCCCCGCCCCGTCATAGACCACGACCTGATGGCCGTCGCCCACGCCCATCGCACGCATGCGGGACATGAATTTCTCGATCGGCGGGGCCATGTGCGGAAGGTCCGACCGCGCGTCAGAGATATCGTCGATGTCGAAGAAGCGCGCGCCGGGGATGTGGGCGTCTTCATACTCCGCCTTGGGGTCGCGGCCGGCATCAGGCAGATACCACGAGGCATCGAGGACCCGCAGATCGGGGTCCTTGAGATGTTTCGCGAGCCAGTCGGTGGAGACCAGAGTCTTGGTATCATCGGCCATGAGCAGCCCCCTTTTCAGACAGGTTTTTCCCTGCCTATCGCCGCTGATGCATGCTGGCAAGGGAGTCTGACCGGCTCAGGGCTTCGCGAAAGGGTCTGTGGCGACTAGAGAAGCGCGCGCCTTGCTCCGGTCCCACCAGGCGGCAAGGGCGGAGTACCTGCGCAGCGACGCGTCGCCTTCCGCTACGATTGCGAAATAGGCTATCATCGGGGCAAGGTGCAGGTCGGCAAGCGAGATCGCATCACCGGTCAGTTGCAGCCCCTCTGCCGCTATGGAATCGAGTGCGGACAGGGTTGGTTCTGCCTGAACCAAACCTCGCGCGACTTCCGCAGGGTCGAACGGTTCCCCCATCGCGGGGCGGTAGTACCCGTGGGAGAACACTTGCCGCACCAAAGGCATGTAGCCATAGGCGTCGACGATCCCGATGACCTGCGCCATCCGCCCGGCTGCCTTCGGTTCGACCGGTATCAGGCTCGGATGCGCGCTCAGCGCGTCGAGATAGCGCAGGATCGCGGATGTTTCTGTCAGGATGAAGGCGCCATGGCGCAGCACCGGAACGCGTCCGAAGGGCGTATGTGCAGCCAAAACGGGGTCGGGGGTGTCAGCGAAAGGGTCAGCCTCGATGTAGTCCGCCTTCAGACCCATCTCGATCAGTGCCATCCGGACGATGCACGTGTAGACGCTGTGGCGGAAACCGATCAGCGTGAGCGGGTCAGCCATGGTCTTTCAGCAGGCGTTGCTTCTGCCGCGACCAGTCGCGCTTGGCGGATGTTTCGCGCTTGTCGTGCAGCTTCTTGCCCTTGGCGATGCCGATCTTGAGCTTGGCCATGCCGCGGTGGTTGAAGTACATCACCAGAGGCACCAGCGTCATGCCCTTGCGCTGCGTCTCGGTCCAGAGCCGCGCCAGTTGCTTGCGGCTGACCAGCAGCTTGCGGCGGCGGCGTTCCTCGTGGGTGAAGGTCTTGGCCTGCTTGTAGGGGGCCACGTAGGAATTCACGAGCCACAGCTCGCCATCCTCTACCGCCGCATAGCTTTCGGCGATGTTCGCGCCACCCTGTCGCAGCGATTTGACCTCTGACCCCTCGAGAATGATGCCGCATTCCACGTCATCCTCGATGGCGTAATCATACCGCGCGCGGCGGTTTTCGGCGATCACCTTGTAGTTCGGATCGGATTTCGTGGCTGAGTTGACCTGTGACATGGCCTTGGATGTAGAGCGGCCTTGGGCCGCGTGCAAGATGCGGGCACCGTCCGCGCCTTGGCACCACCGCAACAATCGCCGGCCAGAACGATGCATTGTGCGCAAAACAACTGATAATTCACCATAATCTTGCCAAATTCACATGGCAACTTTAAGGCAGCCACAGAATCGAGGGGATGTGATGCGCTGTTTTGTTGCCTTGTTGGGCATGGTCCTGACGTTGTCTTTTGCCAGTCTCGCTGTGGCATCACCGGACCGCCCCCAAGTTCTGGTGATGGGGGATTCCCTCATGACCACGAACGGAATGGCCCGCAAGTCCGTGCCACATGTCCTGTCGACGCTGCTCAATACCAATGTCAGAAGTACGGCAGTGACCGGGGCGCGGATGCTTTATGCCCTTCCGATCTCCGGCAGCCTCGGGATGAACATCGGCAAGCAATACCGTTCCGGCAAGTGGGATTATGTCGTGATGAACGGCGGCGGCAACGATCTGTGGCTCGGGTGCGGCTGCTTCAAGTGCAGCGGCAAGATAGCCAAGCTGATCTCGCCCGACGGCAAGCGCGGGGCCATTCCCAGCACCATCGCCCGCGCCCGGCGTGGCGGGGCGCATGTGATCTATGTCGGCTACCTGCGCAGCCCCGGCCGCGGCTCTCCCATCGAGCAATGCAAGCCGTTTGGCGACGAACTGGAAACGCGGATTGCACGGCTCGCGGCACTCGACCCCGGTTTCACCTTCGTCTCGCTGGCCGACATGGTGCCCTTTGGGGACGGCAGCTTTCACTCAGCCGACATGATCCACCCCTCACCCAAGGGCAGCGCCGCAGCAGCGCAGCGTGTCTGGCACGCGATCCAAAGCACTTGGGGGACGCAGACAGCAGGCACGAACTGACTACGCTCTCACGCTCTCACCGCGTGATTCCCAAGGCGCGTCAGTCGCCGAGCTTGGCGTGGACCTCTGCCAGATCGATCTCTCCGACCGGCATCTTGTTGGCCGGATTGTCGAAATCGTATTTGAAGAGATCGAAGTCGCGCTTGTAGATCTCGCGCACAAGATGCATCGACAGATCGTCGAAATAGGCCTCCACCGGATGGGCGCGCTTGGGGCCGTGGCCTTCGCTTTCGTTGAAGCGGGGGATATCGGCAAGATCGATCTGGTGCGGCGTCTCTATCGCGTCCAGCACGTCCTGCATGCCGTCATTGAAGCTTTCCGTCCAGAAGATCTTGTCATAGGTTCCGCCGTTCGCGATGAAGGTACTGACATGGCCTGACATGGCGGACCAGTGAATGTCCGGGTCCATCGGCCTGCGCCAGCGGATGGTGTCGCGGGCAAAGAGCAGGAAGCGCCGGAAGGAGGCGATCTGGTCGAAGTCCTGCTTGCCGTCGTCGCCGCCCACGTCGATCCCGTATTTCTGGATCAGAAGCGGCACCAGATTGCCCCGGTAGCGTTTGCCGTTCCGCTGAATGCCGCAGATCTTGTCGAAAAACGACGACAGGATGCGGGTATAGGGATTGCGCACACAGGTGAAGGCATAGGACTTGTGACCGGTCACATTCGCGGCGATGGGCGCTTGCGACGCATCCATTGCCCATTTGTGCATGCCCGCCTTGGCATCGTGGATGTCGCCATCGAAAAATGTGCCGTGATCGGAGTAGAACATGATCTGACCGATGGTCGAACAGGCGCATTTGGGCACCACGCGATAGACCATGCTTTCGCTTTCCGTCATCCATGTACCGGGGAAACCCATGTGCCGCAATGCTCCTGCTGACCCTGACTGTTTTATGGCAACAGTTCGGCCTTGCCACAAAAAAGCAAATAAATGCTGTTTATTCAATCGGTCTTCACCAGTATCTAGGTAAACAATCCGAGGTAAAGAGGCAGTTCGTCCCGCGCATGGCAAAAATCGCCTACATTCTGCTTTGCCACAAGGACCCCGCCGCCATTATCCGGCAGGCGGAAAGGCTGACGGCAGCGGGCGATTACATGTCGATCCATTTCGACGCCTCCGCCAGTTCGGACCACTTCGATCTGATTGCGGAAGCACTTGGCACCAATCCCAACGTCACCTTCGCCAGCAAGCGCGTGCGCTGCGGCTGGGGGGAATGGTCGCTGGTACAGGCCACGCTTCATGCCGTGAAATCGGCGATAAAGGCGTTCCCGCGCGCCACGCATTTCTACATGCTGTCAGGCGACTGCATGGCGATCAAGTCAGCGGAATACACCCACAACTTCCTCGACGAGAACGACGCCGATTTCATCGAGAGCGTGGATTATTTCGAGAGCGACTGGATCAAGACGGGCTGGAAGGAAGAACGGCTGATCTATCGCCATTTCGTCAACGAGCGAACGCAGAAGAAGCTGTTTTATGCCATGTTCGAGGTCCAGAAACGCCTTGGCCTGACCCGCGAGATTCCCGCCGATCTTCAGATCATGATCGGCAGCCAGTGGTGGTGCCTGCGCCGACGCACCATCGAATGGCTGCTGGATTTCGTGAAAACGCGCCGGGATGTGGTTCGGTTCTTCCGCACCACGTGGATCCCGGACGAGACGTTCTTCCAGACGCTGGTGCGCCATCTGGTGCCCGAAAACGAGATCCGCAGCCGCACGCTGACCTTCCTGATGTTCACCGACTACGGCATGCCGGTGACCTTCTACAACGACCACTACGATCTGTTGCTGAGCCAGGATTACCTTTTCGCTCGCAAGATCAGCCCCGAGGCGCAGGACCTCAAACGCCGTCTCGGCCTGCTCTATGCGGCCGAGGGTGTGCATTTCCAGATCAGTAACGAGGGGCGGAGCCTGTTCAAGTTCCTCAGCGGGCGGGGACGGATCGGGCGGCGGTTTGCCACGCGGTTCTGGGAAACCGAAAGCACGCTGGGGCGCGAGCGTGAGTTGCTGATCGTGGTCTGCAAGAAATGGCACGTGGCGAAGCGCGTGCTGGAGCGGATCCGGCAAGTGACGAACGTCCCGGCCATCGAATACATCTTCAATGAAGAAGACGCGCCCCTGCCCGACCTTGGCGGCATCCAGAAGACGCTGGAAAAACGCACCCGCCACCGGCGCGCCCTGATGCGGATGCTCTTCGACTACTTCGAGACCGACCGCCTGATTGTCTGCATGGACCCCGGCAATCTGGACCTGCTGCACGATTTTGCCTCGGACCGCTCCATCACCCGGATGCTGGAGATCGAGTGCCAGTTCTCGGACGCGTACCTGACCGGGCACGCCATGCGTGTGGGGCTGGCAGGCGAGCAGACGTCGAACGAGACGCTGGAGCGGCTGTTGCCGACCATCCGCAACGACATGATTTTCGAATCCGACCGCATGCGGGATGCCAACTTTGAAAACCACCACCGCCTGCGCGAGATGGGAAAGGAGGGCGACAATGTTGCCGCCCTAAGCCGTTTTCTGAATATCCCGGATGAGAAGGCCCGGGAGATAGCCACAACGGACTACCTCTTCGCAGACTAGGCGGCGTTGGCCTTTGGAACATAGCCGTCCGCGAAGGCCATGCCGAAGGCGACCCAGTCCTGCACCCCCTCCGGTGACACCAACTGATCCGCCGCATCGCCAAGCCAGGGGCGTAGGGCCGCGACCCAGTCGTAGGTTTCCGCTGCCGTCGCCTCATAGGTGATCGTGCGGGTGCCCTCCTTGAAGGCGTCGAGAGTTTGCGCCCAGGTGCCCGTGGGCCAGTGGAGTGTCATGCCACCCTTCTCGGGGTCGTATTCGGCCGTGAAAAGCGTACCGAAGCCTTGCGTGTAGTTGCTCTGGAACAGGGGCGATTCCATGAACTTTGCCGCCAGCACGTCCGGTGAGGATTTCTCCCCCTCCAGCTTTTCGAGGTGGCTGAACCGTTCATGCGTCTTGGTGAAAGCCGCGCGTTGGGCTTTCTCCGCCCCGTGCTGGTGGTTCGTCGCGATGGTGTGGGGCATCTTGCGTGTGCCACCCCCGGCAAGCATCTCGACCGACGCGGTGTTGCCCGCCTTGTCAGCCAGCACGAGGTTGTAGTCCATATGCGATGGGATCCGCTCCAGTGCCGCGAGCGCCGCGGGCACGTCGTCGCAGGTTTCCAGCACGTAGCGCAGGATCAGGCAGATGCCGAAACCCTTCCCGGTCCGTGACCCACCGCCATAGGCCAATGCCACGGAGAGGCCCGCCTCGTTGATCCCGTCGGACAGGCCCCAGAGGAATTCGACCATTCCCACGACGCGCCGTCCTGTCCAGGCGGTGTGCAGCATCAGCCCCTCGTTCAGGTCCGGCGACAGGTCGTAGTTGCGCACCAGCCGCACGCTCTTGCCATCGGCCATCGCGATCAGGGAGCAGCCGCCGAGGTAGGTGGGCGGGCACCAGGCGGAAAGGAACCGCGCGGCGCGGTCGCTGCCGCCGGTGAGCGTCGTGAGCTCCCCGTGCAGGTCCACTAGTTCCGGCATATACTCAGCCAGTGCTGCCTCGCAGGTCACGCGGTCTGGGCCGGTGTCGCCGCCCTTGGCCACGAACCAGCTTTCGTAGGCGGGCCAGCTCCGGTCCCAGCGGGCTTTCCATTTGGGACCGGGCCGTGTTTCGGAAACGGCATCGAAGATGAGTGTGTTTGACATGATCAGGCGTCCATCTGTGCGTTGAAAAAGCGGATCA
>JBBSJO010000113.1:0-13699 GCA_038257185.1 Rhodobacterales bacterium
CTGCAAGAGGCCGGCATCCCGATCCTTGGCACCACGCCCGACGCCATCGATCTGGCCGAGGACCGCGAGCGGTTTCAGGATCTGGTGAACCGTCTGGGGCTGAAGCAGCCGGTCAACGGGATCGCGTCGACCGACGCGCAGGCGCTCGACATTGCGGCCGACATCGGTTTCCCCCTCGTGATCCGCCCCTCCTACGTGCTGGGCGGCCGCGCGATGGAGATCGTGCGCGACCAGCAAAGCCTCGAACGCTACATCCGCGAGGCCGTGGTCGTGTCCGGCAAAAGCCCGGTGCTGCTCGACAACTACCTCTCCGGCGCGGTTGAGCTCGACGTCGACGCGCTCTGCGACGGCACCGACGTGCATGTCGCGGGCATCATGCAGCATATCGAGGAGGCCGGCGTGCACTCCGGTGACAGCGCCTGCTCGCTGCCGCCCTACTCCCTGCCCGCCGACATCATCGCCGAGATCGAGGTGCAGACCCGCAAGCTGGCCCTCGCGCTGAACGTCGTGGGCCTGATGAACATCCAGTTCGCGGTCAAGGACGGCGAAATCTACCTGATCGAGGTCAACCCCCGTGCCTCGCGCACCGTGCCCTTCGTGGCCAAGGCCACCGACAGCGCCATCGCCAGCATCGCCGCCCGCATCATGGCCGGCGAGCCACTGTCGAACTTCCCGATGCGCCCGCCCTATCCGACGGACGCCGCCTATGACGACGTGCTGCCGCTGGGCGATCCGATGACGCTGGCCGACGCCAACATGCCTTGGTTCTCGGTCAAGGAGGCCGTGCTGCCCTTCGCCCGCTTCCCGGGCGTCGACACCCTTCTGGGCCCCGAAATGCGCTCCACCGGAGAGGTCATGGGCTGGGACCGCGACTTCCCCCGCGCCTTCCTCAAGGCGCAGCTTGGGGCCGGCACCGTGCTGCCGCGCGAGGGCTGCGCCTTCATCTCCATCAAGGACATGGACAAGACACCCGAAATGCTCCGCGCAGCGGAAATCCTGCTGGAACAGGGCTTTACGCTGATTGCCACCCGCGGGACGGCGAGCTGGCTCAATGCCCACGGCCACGCCTGCGAGGTGGTGAACAAGGTCTACGAAGGACGCCCCGACATCACCGACATGATGAAGGACGGGCGCATTCATCTGGTCCTGAACACCACCGAAGGCCAGCAAGCAGTCGACGACAGCAAGTCGATCCGCTCCATCGCACTTTACGACAAGATCCCGTACTACACGACCGCCGCAGGCAGCTATGCCGCCGCACTTGCGATCAACGCGCAGGCGGAGGACGAGATCGGGGTGAAGGCATTGCAGGGGTAGCGACGGAAATATCCTGGGCGAAGTTCACGAACACCCCTGCCGGGATCGTCAACTTGCGAACAGGCTACCGTGCGATGGGTCATCGCCATCCCGCGAGGTGTCGGCGTCTGACTGGCATTTTATGTCAGCAACTTGGGTAACCCCTTCGACATGGAGCGCCGAGACTGACCAAACTGCCTCCGCCCTGGGGCGGGAAGGCGGTGGCGCGGCGGCCGCAGGCGGCCTTGATCCCGCGCCTGACAGCTCCGCCCTGATCGCCTGAACACACGCAAACCGGCTTGAATCTTGCCAAATCTTACTTCGGCCGCGCTGGGTTGCTGCAGTCAGCCTTCGCCAAGCTCAGAATATCCCGCCTGACGCGAATCCATGCTATCCTGCTCCCACATCGCAGAAAAGGAGCCGCCTCATGCGTACCGCACCCCTCCTCGCCGCCCTCTTCCTCGCCGCCTGCGAGACGGCACCCACCACCGCGCCCTCCACGCTGCCATTCTTCGGGGACGGCTACCGTTTCACGGGCGACGCCTGCCGCCGCATCGGGGAAGACGCCTACACCAACCAGTTCCTCGACGATTCCGCTGATCTGGTCGGCTGCCCCGCAGACCTCGAGAACCTCGGCGTCTTCGTGATCGACTTCAACGCGCAGGAAGTCGCCCGCCGCGACGGCTATGTCCTCTACTCCGTGCCCCGGCGCTGATCGTCAGAGTGGCAATTATAACCGCGCAGCTTGGTCATCGACTTCTCCATCAGGTCAGCAAAAATCGATGCTTTCTGAAGGGTCTTCATCTCGACCGGTTCGCCCGCCTGCACCGCCTCGATCACCGGACGGATGCGCTGCCACATCTTGTCCGCCTTGCCGACCGTCAGGCGGATCGTGACGTTGGGCGGTGCCATTCACGAGGTCGATGCGCAGGGTTTGCGCAGGATCGACAGCCCAGGAAGGCAGCGCGCCCATCAAATGAAACCCCAGCGCTTACTAAATAACGGACATGAACTGTCAAAACACATTACCCTCAAACGCTGGTTGCGCCGACCCTAGGGTCCGCCAGTAAAGATGGCGTAAACCGAGACTTGAAAATGCGCTCGCCTTGACCCCCGCGCGCTTCTTTGACCATAGTACCAAAGCCCGGAGGAGGTCTTTCCATGCACATACCCGCCATCACCGGCACCGGCGTCTTCACCCCCGATCAGATCATCACCAATGCGGAACTGGTCGCCTCCTTCAACGCCTATGTCGATCTTTTCAATGCCGACAACGCGGCCCGGATCGTAGCGGGAGAGGTCGCGGCCAAGGAACACTCTTCGGAAGAATTCATCGTCAGGGCATCGGGCATCGAACAGCGCTATGTGATCGACAAGACGGGCATTCTGGACCCCCGCGTCATGCATCCGCTGCTGCGCCAGCGCAGCGATGACGAGCCGAGCCTCATGGCGGAAATGGCGGTCGACGCAGCGCAGAAGGCGCTGGCCGACGCAGGAAAGTCCGCCGCAGATGTGGACGCGGTGATCTGCGCCGCCTCCAACCTCGAACGGGCCTATCCGGCGGTGGCCATCGAGATACAGGAGCTCTTGGGAATCAAAGGCTTCGCCTTCGACATGAATGTTGCCTGCTCATCGGCCACCTTCGGCATCCAGGCGGCGGCAGACATGGTGCGGTCGGGGTCCATCCGCGCCGCTTTGGTGGTCAACCCGGAGATCTGCTCCGCCCATCTGGAATGGCGCGACCGCGACTGCCACTTCATCTTCGGCGACGTGGCCACTGCCACGCTGATCGAACGGAAGGAGACCGCCAAAGGCCCGCATTTCGAAGTCAGATCAACCCGTTGCGCGACGCAGTTCAGCAATAACATCAGGAACAACAACGGCTACCTGCGCCGCTCGCGCCCCGATGGCATGGCGGACAGGCGCGACATGCAGTTCATGCAGAACGGGCGCAAGGTGTTCAAGGAAGTCTTGCCGCTGGTCGCCGACCATATCGCGGGACACCTGGCGGAGGAAGGTGTGCAGGCGGGCGCCCTCAAGCGGCTCTGGCTGCATCAGGCCAACAAGTCGATGAACGACTTCATCGGGCGCAAGGTGCTGGGCCGGGTGCCGGAGCCGGGCGAACAGCCGAACATCCTTCAAGACTACGCCAACACCTCTTCCGCCGGGTCGATCATCGCTTTTTCAAAGTATTCCGGCGACCTCGCAGACAAGGACCTCGGGCTGATCTGTTCCTTCGGCGCCGGCTATTCCGTGGGGTCGGTCATCTTGGAACGGCACGCCTAAAGCTTTTTCAGCGACACCCGCTTGTGGACCTCCTCGGCGCTCTCCACGCGTTCGGAGTAGCGATCCACCAGATAGTCCGACCGTCCCCGCACCATCCAGGTGAATTTCACCAGTTCCTCCATCACGTCCACGATTCGGGCATAGAAGGGACCTGCGGGCAGACGCCCCTCCGCGTCGAACTCCAACCAGGCCTTGGGAATGCTCGACTGGTTCGGGATCGTCACCATACGCATCCAGCGGCCCAGGATGCGCATCTGGTTCACCGCGTTGAAGGACTGCGACCCGCCCGACACCTGCATGACCGCCAGCGTCTTGCCCTGCGTGGGCCGGATGCCGCCCTTCAGGGACAGCGGCAGCCAGTCGATCTGCGCCTTCATGATCGCGGTCATCGCCCCGTGACGCTCGGGGCTGGACCAGACCATGCCTTCGGACCAGACCGCCAGATCGCGCAGTTCCAGCACCTTGGGATGATCCTCAGGCGCACCGTCGGGCAGCGGCAGACCGCTGGGATCGTAGATCTGTGTCTCGCAGCCCAACAGCCGCAGGATGCGCGCCGATTCGAGGGCCGCCTTGCGGGAATAGCTTTCGGGCCGCAGCGAGCCATAGAGCAGCAGAATGCGTGGCGGGTGGCCGGGATCGCCGGGGGCCTTCAGGGCGTCGGTGTCGATCCGGGGCAGGTCTTCGGCGCGCAGGGCCGGGAATGTATCAGCCACTTTCGTCTTCGAGGTTCAGTTTCATGTCGATCAGCACCTGTTGCAGCATCGAAGTCTCCTTGAGCAGACGCTTGGCCTCGTTCACGGTGATCCTGCCGTCCTCCATCGATTGCTGATATTCCGTCATCAACATCGCAAATCGCTGGCTGAGTGCGATCACGTCGGAGTTCACCCCGCCCTTGCGCGGGGCGTTGTCACGCCGGTCCTCGAAGGTCAGCGCACCGCCCGCAAGCTCGGCCAGGGCGGCGGAGACATGGGGATAGGTCGCGGCTTTTTCCAGCTGTGCGACGGTATCCACGGGCATGAAGCGGTCGGCATGCTCCGGATTGTCGGAATAGTACCGGCCGAGCGTCGCCTTGGATTTGCCGGACAGCGTGCAGGCAGGCTCAATTCCAACGTCCTTGACCAGCGCCTCGGTGTGTTTCTTCAGATAGCTGCCAATGCCCGCCATGTCGGTGTTCCTGCTTCGCTTCGGCGCGTCCTCCGTCAGCGAATGGGGAAAGCGCTCTGGGTTTTCTCATTAATCGGTTGTTTGCGGAATGTCATATATTAATCAGTCCCGCCGATGTCAGCAGGACGGACGAGTGGCCGCCTTTCCCCTGGGCGGTGGATTAAGCCGCGTGCATCTCTGTGGCGCATGGGGGGCCAGAGTGCCGGTATCACCGGCAGATGATGCACGGGGCTGTGCGTGCTTGGGCTTGATCGGACCGGGCCGCGCGCGTAACACCTGCCGCCATGGCCAAGCTCTACTTTCACTATTCGACGATGAACGCGGGCAAATCGACCGTGCTGCTGCAAGCCGCGCACAACTACGTCGAACGCGGGATGGTGCCCTATCTGATCACGGCGCAGTTCGACCGCCGCGCAGGCGCAGGCCGCATCGCCTCGCGCATCGGGATCGGACAGGATGCCGACACTTTCGCGCCCGGCGAAGACCTGTTCGCCAAGATCGAAAAGCGTTTGGCTGAAGGGCCTTGCGCCTGTATCTTCATCGACGAAGCACAGTTTCTGGAACCCGATCAGGTCTGGCAACTGGCCCGTGCGGTGGACGATCTGGGCGTGCCGATCATGTGCTACGGCCTGCGCGTCGATTTCAGGGGAGAGCTGTTCCCCGGGTCCGCCACCCTTCTGGCGCTGAGTGACGAGATGCGCGAGGTGCGCACCATATGTCACTGCGGCAAGAAGGCCACGATGGTGGTGCGGCGCGGGCCGGACGGGCACGCCCTGCGCGACGGGGCGCAGGTGCAGATCGGCGGCAACGAAACCTATGTGTCCTTGTGCCGTCGACACTGGCGTGAGGCGGTTGGCGACCGCTAGACGGTGTTGGGAGGCTCATTTCCCGCAAAGAAGGTTTGCAGATTAGCGACAGCCATCAGCCCCATATCCACACGCACCTCTAACGCAGCAGTGCCCAGATGCGGCAACAACACCACGTTATCCAGATCCCGCAGCGCCTGCGGTACCTCGGGTTCGTTTTCATAAACATCGAGGCCAGCCCCGCCGATCCTGCGCTCCTGCAAAGCCTTGATCAGTGCCGCTTCCGCCACGACGTCGCCGCGGGCGATGTTGATCAAACGGGCATGGGGCTGCATCGCGCCGATCACCTCTGCATCGATCAGATGACGGGTCTGCGGATTGGCAGGCACGGCGGCGACAAGCACATCGACGGCGCCCGCCAGGGTCAGCAAGTCGCTGACCTTTTCTGCGGGAAATTCAAGTTTCTTGGGGCTTCGGTTGATGTATTTTACAGACATGCCGAAGCCGAAATGGCAGCGCCGCGCGATGGCCTGACCGATGCGGCCCATGCCGACAATTCCCACGGTCTTGCCGCTCAGATGCAGGCCCAGCATCTGCGTCGGATGCCAGCCCGCCCATGCTCCTGATCGCACCAGCCGCTCTCCTTCGCCCGCGCGCCGGGCGCTCATCAGCATCAGGGTCATGGCAATATCGGCGGTGGCATCGGTGACGGCACCGGGGGTGTTCGTCACGGTGATCCCGGCCGCACTGGCCGCCGCCACATCGATATGGTTATAGCCGACACCAAAATTGGCGAGAATCCTGCAACGCGGATCGGGCACATCGGCAAAGACCTGCGCCGAGAAGATATCCCCAAGGGTCGGCAGAACCCCGTCGAAATCACGCAGGGCGGCGCGCAGTTCATCGGCACCCAGCGGCGAAGTTTCGCGGCGCACGGTGACATCGAAGCCTTCGAGTTTTACCAGAACTTCGTCAGGCAAGGGTCTGGAGACAAAAAGTTTCATCAATGCATCCGCCCTCCGTCCGGGACCGGCAGACCGGGGCGAAGCAGCACGACCTCTCCGCTCTCGTCCGGCAGGCCGAGCACCAGCACTTCGGACATGAAAGGCCCGACCTGGCGCGGGGGAAAGTTTACGACGGCCAGAACCTGCTGACCTACAAGGCCGTCGGGGGCGTAATGCGCGGTGATCTGGGCCGAGGTTTTCCGCTCCCCGATGTCACCGCCGAAGTCGATCCAGAGCTTGATCGCGGGCTTGCGTGCTTCCGGGAAAGGTTCCGCCCGCAGCACGGTGCCAACGCGGATGTCTACTTTCAGGAAGTCGTCAAAGGTGATCTCAGCCATTGGCCAGCTCCCGCGCCCGGTCCGTCGCGGCCTTCACGGCGCGGTTCAACAGTGCCGGGAAACCGTTCGTTTCATCCATGAGCACTTCCAAAGCCGCCTGGGTGGTGCCGTTGGGACTGGTGACGTTGACCCGCAGTTGCGAAGGGGTTTCCTCGGCCTGCATCGCCAGCGCCCCGGCCCCGGCGACCGTTGCCTTGGCGAGCTGCATCGCGAGTGCTGCGGGAAGACCCTGCGCTTCGCCGGCGGCGGCCATCGTCTCGATCATGTGGAAGACGTAGGCCGGCCCCGATCCGCTGACACCCGTCACGGCGTCGATCTGCGCCTCGTCATCAAGACGCAC
The DNA here is from genome assembly GCA_038257185.1 of Rhodobacterales bacterium. Taxonomy (GTDB): domain Bacteria; phylum Pseudomonadota; class Alphaproteobacteria; order Rhodobacterales; family Rhodobacteraceae; genus Sulfitobacter. Next base: position 7,235 of record JBBSJO010000113.1, read on the forward strand.
GACCTCTCCCACCGCGCTCAGCAGCACCTCGGCCTCGTCGAGAGCGGCCTCTCCGGCTTTGCGGTTCGCAACGATCGCCGTGATCCCCTGCGAGATCGCGGCGGGGGTGTTGGGCATGGCACGAATGATGGGGGTCTGAGCGCCGAGGATCTTCTCGAAGTAGGAGATCGTGATGCCTGCGGCGACGCTGATGAACAGCGTCTCGCCGTTGCCCATCGCCTGCAAGACCGGCAGCGCGTCTGCCATCATCTGCGGTTTCACTGCCACCAGCACGATGGCGGGGGCAGCTGGAAGGTCCGCATTGAGGTTCACACCCTGAGCGCGGAGCCAGTCGGACGGATGCGGGTCCACGACCCAGACCGACGCAGGCGGCAAGCCCCGAGCCAGCCATCCGGCGAGCATCGCCGACCCCATCTTGCCACAGCCCAGCAATACAAGGCCCTGCGCCGCGATCCGGCTGTCTTTCATGAAATTGTCCCCCGATACATGACGTCGGGGGACAGTGTTACGCCCGGCCGTAAGCCTCTGCAATGGCGACCTGAAGCGCCTGCGCGGGGGTGCGGTCTCCCCAGATCAGCAATTGCAGCGCGGGGTAGTAGCGTTCCGCACTCATCACGGCGGCGGTGATCATGGTGTCGATCTGTTCGGGCGCGGCCACCTGCCCGCCCGACAGGACCAGCCCGTAGCGGTAGACCATGAGCTTTTGTTCGGCCCAAAAAGTGAAGGCACCGGCCCAGCATTGATCGTTCACGTCGTTCAGCAGGGCATAGAGGCCCGGCAGCTTGTCCTCTGGCGGCTCCATCTCGAAGGTGCAGATCAGCCGCAGGGTCTCGTCATAGGCAGACCAGGCCAGCGTGATCGAATAGGTGCGCCACTGGCCTTCGACCGCCATCGCGATCTGCTCGTCCGAGATCCGGTCGAAATCCCATTCATGGTGATTTGCCAGATTCTCAACGATATCAATGGGATGGATATCGTCTTCAAGGTATTGCTCGCTCAGGGCCATTTCGCCACCTCTTTTTTTATCTGCCAAGGTCAGGTGCAATCGCGCCAAACCTAGTTGCCTGCACAATAAGCCGTAGGGCGACCCACCGCCTATACCAGATATGGTGGGGCCTAAGGGCAGTCTATGGCAACCCCTTTTCTGGGGATAACCACATTTGCTCGGGGATAACTACAATATGTTGTGGGCAATCACCGGCGGCGCCCACAATTTGACATCCAAAGCGGCGTCAGAGGCCGGGCGGGGCCAGGCGGCGAATGCCCGGCGATTTGGATCAGCTCTTCTTTGGCTCCAGAGCGTCCAGACGGGCTTTCAGCGCTTCGTTTTCTTCGCGGGCCTTCTGGGCCATGGCCCGCACGGCATCGAATTCCTCGCGGGTGACGAAATCGCGGTCGGACAGCCAACGATCCATCACACCCTTGAACGCGGTCTCTGCCTCGTCCTTGGCGCCCTGGGCCACGCCCATCGCATTGGTCATCATCTGGCTGATGTCGTCGAAAAACTTGTTGCGGGTCTGCATGGTGGCCTCCGGGTTTAGCGTTCCTCTCTATATGGGGTCACACGCGCGCGCCGCAAGGTTGACATCGCCCACGCGACGCGCTCAATCGGCGCCATGATCGCCATGCTCCCCTTTCCCGACATCGCACCCGAGATCTTCTCGATCCACCTTTTCGGCATGACCCTGTCGCTGCGCTGGTACGCGCTGGCCTATATCGTGGGTATCCTGCTGGGCTGGCGGCTTGTGGTGCAGGCGGTGCGCAGGCCGCGCCTGTGGAAGAACGACACGCCCGTCATGACCGCCGCGCAGGTCGAGGACCTGCTGTTCTGGGTCATTCTCGGCGTGATTCTGGGCGGACGGCTGGGATATGTGCTGTTCTACCAGCCCGCGTTCTACCTGCGGAACCCGCTGAGCATCCTGCAATTGTGGGAGGGCGGGATGTCGTTTCACGGCGGCGCGCTGGGGGTGATCGTCGCGGGGTGGCTCTATACGCTGCGCCACCGGCTGCCGACGATCTCCACCGGCGACATGGTCTGCCTCGGGCTGGCACCGGGGCTGTTTCTGGGCCGCATCGCCAATTTCATCAATGCAGAGCTTTGGGGGCGGCCGACTGGCCTGCCCTGGGGCGTGGCCTTTCCCGGCGAGGCGGCGCAGTTCTGCCCCACCGTGGCGGGCATCTGCGCGCGCCACCCCTCGCAGCTTTACGAGGCGCTGCTGGAGGGGCTGGTGCTGGGCAGCCTGCTGGTCTTCATGGCATGGCGGCGCGGTGCGCTGAAACGCGAGGGGTTGATCGGCGGGACATTTCTGGCTGGGTACGGCATCGCGCGGTTCATCGTGGAGTTTGTGCGCCAGCCCGATGCGCAATTCGTGAGCGAGGGCAATCCGCTGGGGTTGGCATGGCATGTGGGCGGCTGGGGTCTCACGATGGGTCAGATCCTGTGCCTGCCGATGATCGCAGTGGGCCTGTTTCTGATCCTGCGGGCACGCCGCCGGGCATGACGCTCAAGGCGCATCTTGTCGCCCGGATCGCCGCGCAGGGGCCGATGCGGCTGGATGAATACATGGCGACCTGCCTGCTGCATCCCGTCCATGGGTATTACACGACGCGCCAGCCCTTCGGGACACTGGGCGATTTCACCACCGCGCCGGAAATCAGCCAGATGTTCGGCGAGCTGATCGGGCTCTGTCTGGCACAGGACTGGCTGGCGCAGGGGTCACCTGCCCGCTTCACGCTGGCCGAATTGGGGCCGGGGCGCGGCACGCTGATGGCCGATGCGCTGCGGGCCTGCCGGGCGGTGCCGGGGTTCGCCGACGCAGTGGAGGTCGTGCTGATCGAAGCCTCCCCTGCGTTGCGTGTCGTCCAGCGCGAGACTTTGAAGCATCACAGCGTGCAATGGGCCGAGGGCCTTGCCGCCCTGCCCGACCAGCCCCTTTTCCTGATTGCAAACGAGTTCTTCGATGCCCTGCCGATCCGCCAATTCCTGCGCGACGGGGCGCAATGGCGCGAGCGTCAGGTCGGGCTGAAAGATGGAGAGCTGGCGTTCGGGCTTGGCCCGGCCCTGCCGCAACCGGCGCTCACCTCCCGGCTGGAGGATACCGAGGACGGCGACATGGTGGAGACCTGCAACGCGATTGCGCCAGTGATTTCGGAAGTGGCATCGCGGATCGACCGGCACGGCGGGGCGGCGTTGATCATCGATTACGGCGGCTGGCGCGCGCGCGGCGACAGCTTTCAGGCGGTGGAGCGGCACACAAAGGTCGATCCGCTTGCCAATCCCGGCAAGGCAGACTTAACTGCGCATGTGGATTTTGAAGCACTGGCGCTGGCGGCCCTGCCCTTGGCGCATACGCCGCTGACCCCTCAGGGCGTGTTTCTGGAGCGGCTGGGTATCACGCAGCGTGCCCAGAATCTGGCCGCAAATCTCGAAGGTGGCGCGCGCGATGCCCATGTCGCCGCACATCGCCGGTTGACGCACCCCGAAGAAATGGGAAACCTGTTCAAGGTGATGGCGCTTCATAAAGGTGGGAATGCGCCGCCACCCGGATTGGAGCCATGACGCTTGAAATTCTGACATCCGACACGCTCGCCCCCCTGCGGCACGGGTTCTTCACCCGCCGCGGCGGTGCGTCTTCCGGTGTGTTTTCCGGGCTGAACTGCGGGTTGGGCAGCTCCGACCAGCGCGAAATCGTCATGATCAACCGCGCCCGCGTCGCCGATGCAATGGGCGTCTTGCCCGACCATCTGGTCGGGCTGCATCAGGTCCATTCCACCAAGGTGGTGACGGTAAAGACTCCCTTGCCGGAAGCGCCCCGCGCCGATGCGCTGGTGACTGCAACGCCGGGTCTGGCGTTATCGGTGCTGGTGGCGGACTGCCAGCCCGTGCTCTTTGCCGATGCCACAGCGGGCGTGATCGGCGCGGCCCATGCCGGCTGGCGTGGTGCACTAGATGGGGTGCTGGGCGCCACGGTAGACGCCATGGTGGCGCTCGGAGCGCAGCGCGAGAACATCTGCGCCGTCATCGGCCCCGCGATAAGCCAGCGCGAGTATGAGGTGGGGCCAGAGTTTCTCGATGCCTTTCTGGCCGAGGACCCCGCGTTTTCGCGCTTTTTTGCACAAGGCAAGGGCGACCGGATGCAGTTCGATCTGCCCGGCTTCGGGCTGAGCCGATTGCGGGCCGCCGGGGTCGGGTCGGCGGAGTGGACCGGCCATTGCACCTATTCCGATCCGGCCCGATTCTATTCCTATCGCCGCACGACTCACGCCAAAGAGGCCGACTATGGCCGCCTGATCGCGGCCATCACGCTCTGATCTGGGCGGATCTGGGGCGGGCAATGCCCTTGTGATGCCTCGGACCTGCGTTCATCAACGCGAAACAATCATCGGCTTGTGCCAGAAGGGACAACTTCAGCGGGCTGTTGGATCAACAAATCAAGGGCAATGCGGAATTGTGGCAGCGCCGCCATAAATCTCTGCCGCGATGGCCGCAATTTTCTGCAGTTTTCTGTCAATTGCCAAAAACCGGCCTGAATGGCCCGTCATAGTTATCCTCAATCAAGGGCGAATGCCCACCCGCAAACAAGAAAGCTGAGGACCGAGACATGAAAATCAAGAAGCGTTTCATCAAGGGCATCGTCGAGACCGCCTCCAAGGAAACCACACAGATGCCCTGGACCCGTGGCAGCCGACGCACAGCCTTCATCGCCAAGCGCAATGCGGCTCAGGCCCACCGCAAGACGGCCTGACCCAAAAAGCAAGTTTTCCCCCGAGGGCCCTCACCGCCCCGAAACTCGGCCTCTCGTACGTTGATTCGTGCGGGGGGTCGTTGATTTTGGGGCAAATGTGGCGTGCGATGCCCGAATTGCGGAAACAGAAAGGCGAAATTCACTTAAATTGGCGTAAATGAGGCAGTCAATGTTGAGGAAACTTTGACAATTGCCTCCAGTCGTGGCGAATTAGGTGCAGACGAAGATACGAAATGACGCACCACAGTTATTTCCGTTGTTGTCGGTGGGGGCCGACAAGGGATGTGACCAACCGAACAAAGGTTATCGCATGACGATTTATGCTGCTCAGGCCCCGCGCCGCGCAAGTTCCTCCAATGTCCCGCATGGGTACAATCTCGCGTCCGCCGGCGCGTCATCGGGCGGGTTGCGCGCGGCATCCGCCCTGCCGATGCGCAGTTTCGAAGTGGCCGCCCTGCGCCAGGACGGCTCGCTCTATATCGGGCAGGACAAGGCACCGGCGGTGCCGTTGCTGGAGCAGGCCTTTTCCGCCTTTGCGCGCGGCACGCTGATCGGGACGGTGAACGGCGACGTTGCCATCGAAGATCTTCAGCCGGGCGACATGATCAATACCTCTTCGGGCGAGCCTGCCAAGCTGATCTGGATCGGGTCGAGCAATTTCATCCCCGCCGACGCGGGCCGCCGGATGCCGCTGATTCGCATCATGCCGGACAGTTTCGGCCAGTCGCGCCCGAGTATGTTCCTGACCGTGGGTCCCGGTGCGCGGGTCCTCCAGACTCCGCATCATCTTCGCGGGGACGCGGGCGGCACGCGGATGCTGACCCCGGTGCGCGAGTTCATCGACGGGGTGAACGTGATCGAGGTGGTGCCGCCGACGCCGGTGCGGCTGTTCCACATCTGCCTCACGCGGCATGCTGCGATCAATGCGGGCGGGATCGAGATGGAGACCTTCCACCCCGGCGCAAACGCCACGCGCGAAGTGTCCCACACGATCCGCGACCGTTTCCTGTCGCTGTTCCCGCAAATCGCGCATGTGTCGGATTTCGGCCCGCTGGCACATCCCCGCGCGCCCGAGCACGACGCCGCCCCGGCCTGACGGATCAGCTTATCAAGGAGCGGTGCTCAGCCGTCTTTCCAGCACGTCGAAGGGCACGCCGGGTTCATCCTTGGCGCGCCGGATGACGAGGCTGGTCTTGACGCTGGCCACATTGGGCGTGGTCAGAAGCTGGCCTGTCAGGAAGCTCTGGAAGCTCGACAGGTCGGGGGCGACGCATTTGAGAATGAAGTCCACCTCGCCATTGAGCATGTGGCATTCGCGGACCAGCGACCAGTCGCGGCATTTCTGCTCGAAGACGCTGAGATCGACCTCGGCCTGGCTGGCTAGCCCGACCATGGCGAAGACCTGCACCTCGAATCCCAGTTCGCGGGCGTCGACGTCGGCATGGTAGCCCTTGATGAACCCCTGTTCTTCGAGCGTGCGGACACGGCGCAGGCAGGGCGGCGCGGAGATTCCGACGCGTCGTGCAAGCTCGACATTGGTCATTCTGCCGTCTGATTGCAGCTCGGCCAGTATTTTCCGGTCGATCGGATCGAGCCGTGTGCCTGCCATATGTCCCCCATGGAATTTGCGATTGTTATAGCAGTGGCAGAGGTGGACGCAATATTGTTTCACTTCAACGCAATATTCGTTCCCGGTTTGGGGTCGCGACGGAGAATTGAA
>JBBSJO010000114.1:0-13687 GCA_038257185.1 Rhodobacterales bacterium
AGGAGGCCCTAGACAACGGACAGAAGAAAGAGCCTCCGGGGGCGCGTATGAGCGTTGCCCTGACCGGCCTGACGCTGGCCGAGCAGATCCGCGACCAGTCCGGTACGGACGATCTGTTCATCGTGGACAACATCTTCCGCTTCACGCAGGCCGGATCCGAAGTCTCCGCCCTGCTGGGCCGTATTCCTTCGGCCGTGGGCTACCAACCGACGCTGGCGACCGACATGGGCCAGATGCAGGAACGCATCACCTCGACCAAGGCCGGTTCGATCACCTCGATCCAGGCCGTCTACGTGCCTGCGGACGACCTGACCGACCCTGCGCCCGCGACGACCTTCGCCCACCTTGACGCCACGACCAACCTCAGCCGTGCGATCTCCGAACTGGGTATCTACCCGGCCGTTGACCCGCTCGACTCCACCTCGCGTCTGATGGACCCGCAGATCCTCGGAGAAGAGCACTACCAGGTTGCCCGTGACGTGCAGGGTGTGCTCCAGCGCTACAAGTCGCTGCAGGACATCATCGCGATCCTCGGGATGGACGAACTGTCCGAAGAGGACAAACTCGCCGTTGCCCGTGCCCGCAAGATCCAGCGCTTCCTGAGCCAGCCTTTCGACGTGGCCAAGGTCTTTACCGGGTCCGACGGCAAGCAGGTTCCGCTGGAAGAGACGATCGCATCGTTCAAGGCCGTTGTGGCCGGTGAATACGATCACCTGCCCGAAGGTGCCTTCTACATGGTCGGCGGCATCGAAGAAGTGAAGGCGAAAGCCCAGAAAATGGCGGCAGACGCCGCGTAAGGAGCGCCAAGTGGCAGAGACGATGCAATTCGATCTGGTGTCGCCCGAGCGGCGGCTGGCCTCGATGCAGGTCACGGCGGTGCAGATTCCGGGCAGCGACGGTGACATGACCGCGATGCCCGATCACGCCCCGACGATCACCACCCTGCGCCCCGGCGTTCTGAAGGTGGAAGGCCCGGAGGGCGCGCACGAGTACGTCGTCACGGGTGGCTTTGCGGAAATCCGCGCCGATGGCGTGACCGTTCTGGCGGAGCGTTCGCTGGCACGGGACGACATGACGCAGGAGCATCTGGACGAGATGATGGAAGAAGCCCAGGAGGTCCATGCCAGGGCCAGGGAGAACTTCCAGAACGAGCCCGGACCCGTGGACGACGCGGCCAAGCTGCTGGCCGATATGGTCGCGGTGGGCACGCATATCGGTCTTTCGCCGAAACAGCCGAACCTCTGATCGTTCCGATAATTGATCGATAAGGCCCCGCACCCCGTGTGGGGCCTTTTTCTTTGCATGGTGCAACCTGCAGCGAAGGTCAGGTCCAAGCGCTCTTTTGCCAGACCCATTTCATTTCTCAATTGTTGAGAATACCGAAACATGGAAGGCTGAATTCGCCATTTGGAGCTTTCCCATGACCACTGTTGTTTTTCTCGCTGTCCTTCTTGCTGCCCTACTCCACGCGTCATGGAACGCTCTGGTAAAGGGGGGCCGTGACCAGCATCTGGCCATGGCAGCCGTCGTGATCGGGCAGGGTGTCTTTGCATTGCCGGTGCTTGCCTTCGTGCCAAGGCCGGACCCTTCGAGCTTTACCCTGATCGCCGCCGGCATCATTCTGCATCTGGGCTATCAGTTGTTTCTCCTTGCATCCTACCGGACGGGCGACCTGACACAGGTCTATCCGCTGGCACGGGGCAGCGCCCCCCTGATCGTCGCGGCGGTTTCGGTGGCGTTTCTCGGCGTGACGCTGGAGCCGCTCCAGATCGGGGCCGTCGCGATGATCGGCCTGGGCATCATGTCGATGGCGCTCGTTCGAAAGAGCGACGGACAACGCAATCGCAAGGCGGCTGCCCTTGCGCTGACAACCGGTTGTTTCATTGCGGCCTATTCCCTGGTCGACGGCCTGGGAGCAAGAACTGCGGGAACAGCTCTGGGTTTCTATGGATGGCTCACCATCGGCAATGCCCTGGTCTTCGCGGTGATCTGCGCTTTTCGGTGGCCGATGGTTCTGCGGCGCGTGCCGACAGAGGGCCGACAACTTCTGCTGCTGGGAGGAGGCGCATCCTACGCGGCCTATGCGCTCGTGATCTGGTCGTTCACTCAGGCCCCGATTGCTTTGGTAACGGCCTTGCGCGAAACGTCGATTGTCTTTGCGCTGCTGATCGGCGTCTTCGTTCTGGGCGAAAAACTGAATCTCGCGAAAGTCGTCTCGACCATGATCACATTGGCGGGTGTGGCGCTTTTACGGTTCGCCAAACAGTCTTCCTGAGGGCAGACCTCAACAGAGCTGCTCTAACGACTGCCGTGCCTTCGCCAAGGACCGCCGTGACGGGCACACGCCCCCAGGCGGACGGAACCCCTTTCGTGTCGTCCGAGGGTCCGCTATCCTGCGGTACACTTCTTGAACCAAGCCAGGTGCCCGATCTTACATGAAACGACTTGCAAGCCATAGGGTCGGCGTGGACAGCGGCGATCTTGTGCTGTTCTCGGACTACGAGGACGGTGGCGAGATGTGGACGGGCCGGGGCCAGCGTGAACGCCGTCGACATATCAAGTTCTCAGAGAATTTCAGGGCCGATCCGACCGTCCAGATGTCGCTGTCCCTTTGGGACGTGGACGCCGCGACCGTCATGCGCGCGGATCTCAGTGCTGAATCGGTAACCATGTCCGGCTTCGACATGGTGTTCCGCACCTGGGGCGACACGCGCGTCGCACGCGTGCGGATCAACTGGATGGCGATTGGGGAACTGTCGGAAAGCGATGACTGGGATGTAGTCTAAGGCTCCTCGAACCATCTGATGATGCACCGGAAACTGCTCAAGGCATCGCAGTCTTTCATTTCATGCGGCCCTAGTTGATACAGGCTCGTCCCGAAAGGCCCTGGCCCCTTCACTCCGCCGCGTACATTCCATCATAGATCGGCCCCAGCGTCTCCGCCTCGAACAGCGATGACACCGAGGTGCCGTTCCAGATGTTCAGGATCGCCTGGGCAAAGATCGGGGCCATCGGCACGATGCGGATGTTCTTGGCCGTCTTGACGGCCTCGGACGGTGCAATCGTGTCGGTGATCACCAGCGACTTCATCACCGAACTGGTCACGCGCTCCACCGCAGGCCCAGACATCACGCCGTGACTGATATAGGCGTGCACTTCCTTGGCCCCGGCGCTCAACAGTACCTCAGCGGCCTTGCAGAGCGTTCCGGCGGTGTCACAGATGTCGTCCACGATCAGGCAGGTCTTGCCGGTCACGTCCCCGATCACTGTCATTTCAGCGATTTCGCCCGCTTTCTCGCGGCGCTTGTCGACGATGGCGAGGGGAGAGTTGATCCGCTTCGCCAATTCCCGCGCCCGCGCCACGCCGCCCACGTCGGGAGAGACGATCATCAGCTCTTCCATCCGGCCCTTGAAGGCATTCTTGATGTCGAGCGCAAAGACGGGCGAGGCATAGAGGTTGTCCACCGGAATGTCGAAAAAGCCCTGTATCTGCGCCGCGTGCAGGTCCATCGTCAGCACCCGCTCGATCCCCGTGCCGACCAACATGTTGGCGACCAGCTTGGCGGTGATCGGCGTGCGGGCCTTGGTGCGCCGGTCCTGCCGGGCATACCCGAAGTAGGGCAGCACCGCCGTGACCCGCGCGGCGGAGGACCGGCGCAGCGCGTCGGCCATGATCAGCAGTTCCATCAGGTTGTCGTTGGCCGGGTTCGACGTGGACTGGATGATGAACATGTCCTCGCCGCGGACGTTCTCGAAGACCTCGACAAATATCTCGCCGTCGTTGAACCGCTCGACCCGTGTGTCCACCAGACCCACGTTGACCCCCCGGTGCAGGGACATCCGCCGGGCGATGGCCTTGGCCAGCGGCATATTGGCGTTACCGGAGATCAGTTTGGGTTCGGACGTGCGTGACATGGGGTCTCCGGTGGCAACGGGCATGACAGAATCGTGACGTTGACACCGCTTAACATCTCCGTACCGTGCCGCAAAGCCAAGGAGAGCCATATGACCGCCATCGCTTATTATTTCGCCACCCTTTCCCCGTACTGCTATCTTGCCGGGAATCGGCTGGAGGAGATCGCTGGCAAACATGGCGCCACGATCACCTATAAACCCTTCGATATCGTCGCGGGTTTCGGGCGCACCGGCGGCACAGCGCCCGCCGACCGCCACCCAAGCCGGATCGAGTATCGCGCACAGGCGCTGGTGCGCGAGGCAAAGAAGCAGGTGATGCCCTTCAACCTCAAGCCCGCACATTGGCCCACCAACGGCGCACCTGCCGCCTATGCCTTCATCGCGGCTCAGAATGCGGGCGGGGGCGATCTGGGCAAGCTGGCGCAGGTGATCTTCCGCAGCGTCTGGGCAGACGACAAGGACATCGCGGAGGATGAGGTGGTGCGCGCCTGCCTGACCGAGGCCGGTTTCGACCCGACGCTCGCGGACAGCGGGTTGCTGGACGGGGCGGAGACCTATTCCCGCAACCTTGAACAGGCGGTGGAGGCGGGCGTGTTCGGCGCGCCTTTCTATATCGTGGAAGGGCAGAAGTTCTGGGGTCAGGACAAGCTCGACGATCTGGACATGCATCTCGCGGGTAAGTTGTGATCCCGCATGTAAACAGCCGCACATTCGGTCACGGGTCCCGCCGCGCCCTTGCGATCCATTGCACGCTGGCCCATTCCGGCGCCTGGCGTGGCGTGGGCACGGTGCTGGAAGACATGCTGACCATGCGGGCCTTTGATCTGCCCTGTCACGGCAAGTCCGGCGATTGGGACGGACAGGGCAATGTGCACGACGTGGCGACCGAAATGGCGCGCAGCCTGCTGACCGAGAAGATGGACCTGATCGGTCATTCCTTTGGGGCGACCGTTGCGTTGCGGCTGGCGGTCGAAAGCCCCGATCTCGTGCGCAGCGTGACGCTGATCGAACCGGTCTACTACGCACCGGTTCTGGTGGACGAACCGCAACGGGTCGCGGCCTTTGCCGAGCGGAACGCGCCTTTCGACGCGGCGATGGCAAGCGGTGACATGATGGAGGCCGCCCGCGCCTTCAATCGCGGCTGGGGCGATGGCACGCCCTGGGCCGAGCTTCCCGAGGCGCTGCGGGACTACATGGCAAAGCGCATCCATTTCGTCGCTGCCAGCACCGCATTCATCCGGGATGACAGTGCCGGGTTGATGAACCGCCTTGGCGAGGCCACGATGCCCGCATTGCTGATGCAGGGCAGCACCTCGCCCGACATGTCCGACGCGATCAACGCGGCCCTCGCCCGGCGCCTGCCGGATACGCGCCGCGTTTCAATCGACGGGGCAGGGCACATGGCCCCGATCACCCATCCCGCCGAGGTGGCCGGGGCGATCGTCGGATTTCTCGAAGCGGCCTGATCAGAAATGGCTCAGGAAGCGGTCGATGGCCTCAGGCGTCACCGACCAGTCGCAGACCAGCCTTGCCGCCACCATCTCCTCGCCCGGACCTTCCAGCGGCCCGTCCCAGAGGTAGTATTTTGCCCCCGCATCGTGGAGTTTCTGATGCACCGACCGGGGAAAACGGGCGAAGATCATATTGGCCTGCGGTTCGTGCAGGAATCCCGCCCCGGCCCTGCGCAGACCGTCGGCCAGCCGCGCGGCATTGGCGTTGGCCTGCCGGGCGGAGGTGATCCACAGATCGTCCTGCAGGTACCCCGCCATCTGCGCCGAAAGATACCGATGCTTGGAGAACAGGTGCGCCCCGCGCTTGCGCCGTAGTTCGAACTCCCAAGCCTTTGCAGGATCGAAAAAGACCACGGCCTCGACCCCCATGCAGCCATTCTTGGTGCCTCCGAAACTCACCACATCGACGCCGGATTTCCAGGTCATCTCCGCCGCCGTGCACCCAAGTGCCACCATCGCATTGGCAAATCGTGCCCCGTCCAGATGCACCGGCAGATCAAACGCCTGCGCGACGGCCGTCAAGGCGCGCAGTTCCGCCAGCGAATGCACCGACCCGCGCTCCGTCACCTGCGTGATCGAGACGGGACCGCGCTGCGCTGCATGCACATTGCCGGGCGTGTGGTGCTCGATGGCCGTACGCAAGGCATCCGGCGTCATCTTGTCGTCCGTGTCGATGACGGTCAGCTTTGCAGCACCCGCATAGAACTCCGGTGCGTTGCACTCGTCTTCCTGAATATGCGAGGTCTTGGCGCAGAAGATCGTCTGCCACGGCTGGCAGTAGCACGCCAGCGCCAGCACGTTGGCCGCCGTGCCCGTGGCCACCAGATAGACCGCCGCCTCCGGTGCCTCGAAGACCCGGCGGATGCCCTCGCGCACCTCGTCCATGATCGGGTCCTTGCCATAGGGCATGGCGTAATCCGCATTGGCAGCGGCGAGCCGCGCCATGATCTGCGGATGCACGGGGCCCGCGTTGTCGGAGGCAAAGAACATCAGGTGGGCTCCTCTATGATGTGGTCTTCCCATTCCTCGAATGGCGTGTCGAACTCGGAGACGGTGCGATACTGCACCGAAATCCCCGCATCATGTACGGATTGCGGCGTTCCGGTGATCAAGGGATGCCAGTCGGGCAGGGGCTTTTTCTGCCACAGCAGGCGATAGGCGCAGGTCTGCGGCATCCAGTAGGCGTGGCTTTCCAGATTGTCGGGGCGCAGCACGATGCAATCGGGCACGAAGTGGTGGCGGTTTTCGTAATGCGCGCAGCGGCAGGTGGCGTCGTCGAGCAGACGGCAGGCGACGCAAGTCAGGGCAACCTCGCCGCTGTCCTCGTCCTCCAGCTTGTTCAGGCAGCACTTGCCGCACCCGTCACAAAGCGCCTCCCACTCGGGCTGCGTCATCTTGGTAAGCGGCACCGTCTCCCAGAATTTCGGACGCAGTCCGGTGCGGGGAATGGGATCGCTCATGTGCTGGCCAATATTGTGCGGGCGCGGGCGCAGTCGGCGTCCATCTGGGTGATCAACGCCTCGAGCGAGTCGAATTTCTCCTCGCCCCGCAGGTATTCCACCAGCGCCACGGACAAGGGCACGCCGTAAAGGTCGCCCTTGAAGTCAAAGAGATAGGTTTCGAGGTTCGCACGGTTCTCACCGAACATCGGCCGCACACCAAGGCTCGCGGCCCCCCGGTAGCTGCCCTTGTGTGGCCCCTCCAGCACGTCCACCAGCACGGCATAGACCCCGAAGGCGGGCGGATGCAGCCCGTCGATGGACATGTTCGCCGTGGGAAAGCCCAGTTCGCGCCCGCGCTGCTCGCCGGTGATGACCGGCCCCTCGATCCGGTGCCAATGCCCCAGCATCTGCGCCGCTTCGCGCGGCTTGCCCGCGCTGAGCGCATCCCGAATCGCAGTGGAGGAGACTGTCTTCTTCCCGTTGGCCATCAGCGGCGCCACGGTGACGCCGAACCCCATGGCGTCACCAAAGACCTGCAGGTCCTCCGCCTTGCCGGCGCGGCCCTTGCCGAAGCAGAAATCGGCCCCGACCACTACATGCGCCAAACCCAGTCCATCCTTCAACACGTCGCGGGCGAACTGCTCGGGGCTCAACGCCGCCATGGCTGCATTGAAGCCCAACTCATACAGCTTTTCGACCCCCAACTTTTCCAGCCGGTGCGCCCGGGCGTCCCGGCCCATCAGGCGGAAGGGCGGCGCGTCCGGGGCGAAGAACTCGCGCGGATGCGGCTCGAAGGTCAACACGCCCAAGGGCGCAGAAGGGACCGCCTGACGGGCAAGCTCGATGACCGAGCGATGCCCCTGATGCACCCCGTCGAAATTGCCGATCGCGGCGCTGGCACCGCGATCCGCTTCGTCGACAAACTGAAAATCCCGCACAATCCGCATGGCCCTTGCCTAGCCCCGCCGCGTGGCGGAGGCAAGCAGCCTCCCCTGCTTCATCTTGCCAAATAAACCTCCGGGGGAATCCGGGCTTGCCCGGATGGGGGCAGCGCCCCCCGCCGTCAGTCGAACTTGCGCGAGGGGGCAAGCACAGTCGCTTCCCCGATCAGAATCTTCTTGCCCTCGACCGCGCAGTGGCATTCCATCTTCACACGACGCTTTGCGAACTCGATTTCTGTCACCTTCACTTCGGCATAGACCATGTCGCCGGGTCGCACGGGGGCGAGAAACTTCAGCGTCTGACCCAGATAGACCGTGCCATGCCCCGGCAGTTGCTCCCCGATGACTGCCGAAATCAGCCCCGCCGTCAGCATCCCATGCGCAATCCGCCCCTCGAAGATGGTGTCCTGCGCATAGTCGTCATCCAGATGTACCGGATTCCGGTCGGTCGAGATCTGGGCGAACATCTCGATATCCGCGTCGGTGACCACCTTGCGCAGGCAGCGCATCATGCCGATTTCGATGTCCTCAATACAGATCGTACCGCGGGGGAGGTTGTCCAACATCTCTCACCTTCAAGCAACAAAGTGGCGCATCTAGCGCAGGTTCGGTAACTTTATTACTTTGCAGCCGCAGAAAAGCAAGGAAAAAATATTCAGCGCAAGTGCCCGATGGTGAATGTCGGTATGGAGTTTTCCTTTTCCAGATAAGCCTTTAGCGAATCCGGGTGGGGCTGAAATGTGGTTTTCGTTTCGGACGCGGCCAGACCGCCGGAAATGAAGAGCGAATCGATCTTCTCGTCCCCCGCCCCCTTGATGTCCGTCAGCACCCCGTCTCCGATGGCCAGAATGCGCGCATCCGGCACCTTGGTCCCCAAAGCCGCCAGACGCCGCCGCGCCAGATCGTAGATCGGCCCATGCGGCTTGCCGAAATAGAGACTCTCGCCGCCCATCTGCGCGTAAAGTGCCGCCAGGGCCCCTGCACACCATTCCCGCGTGTCGCCCCGGTCCACGACAATGTCGGGGTTGGCGCAGAGAAACTTCAGCCCCCGCGCAATCGCCCGCTCAAAGTCGGGCCGCATGGCTTCGGGGTCCGCCATCGGGTCCGCAGGGCCGGTGCAGACGATACCTGCCGCGTCCTCCAGCGCCACGCGGCGGATCGGCAGGGGGTGTTCCAACAGGCTGAGCGGCTCGAAAAACTTCTCCTCTCCCGGCTGGCCGATGAACCAGACATCCTGCCCCACCGCACCCTGGAACATCGCAGAACGGGCCGAATCGCCCGAGGTCGCAAGCGCGTCCCAGGCATCTTCCGGCACTTCGAAATGCACCAACTGCTTTTCGACGCCCGCGCGGGGCCGGGGCGAATTCGTCACGAGGATCACCTTGCCCCCCTGACGGCGATACGCCTGAAGTGCGGCGACCGCATCAGGCAGGGCTTTCACCCCGTTGTGCACACAGCCCCAGAGGTCGACGAACAGGGCGTCGTAGGAGGAGGAGATTTCGGACAGGGATTCGACGATGCGGGTCATGGGTGGCTCCGGTTCATTGTCCCGTCGCCATACGCGATCCCGGCTGCGGGGGAAACCGGGCGCGTGGCGGCGGGCGTAAGGTGCAGCCCCGCTGCACCCTCCCGCCTGATCGTCCCGGCCCACCGTTTCGGCCTGAACCCGGTGGCCTTCACTTCAGTAAGGTGGGCGCACCGCCCACCCCCCGTTCACATCTTGAGGTTCGGGATGATCTGCTTCTTGCGGCTCATGATGCCGGGCAGCACGACGCTATCCCCCGTCACGGTCGCGCCAAAGCTCTTTTCTGCCAGGTGCCTGACCATGTCATTCGGCACCAGCAGGGTCGCTTCCTCGTTCAGGATGTCCACCACGAAGAGCAGCACCTGCGCCGCGCCGTCCTCTGCCGCCACGCCCGGCATCGCCGCCATCAGCGCATCCTTCCGCCGCAGGATCTGGTCTGGCGACGTCGTCTCCAGAACCGACACCCGCAATTGCGTGCCGTCGAGGTCGAATTCCTTGCTGTCCATCCGCAGAAGTTCCGCTTCCGAGAAAGCCGAGACATCCGATTTCGCCGCGAACATGTCGGCGGCAAAGCTCGCCATGTCCACGCCCAGGCTCTCCGCAAGCGCCTCCGCCGTCGCGCGGTCCTCGTCCGTGGTGGTGGGGCTGCGGAATTCCAGCGTATCGGACAGGATGCATGAGAGCGCCGCGCCCTTGACCCCGATGGGCGCCTTCGCCCAATCCTTGCCGATCATCTTGACCATGATCGTCGCGGTGCAGGCCAACGGCTGGATGGTGATCTCGATGGGGCCCCGCGTCTCCAGCCCGGCCACCAGGCGATGGTGGTCGATGATGCCAGTGATCTCGGCCTCGTTGATGTTGTGGGGCAGTTCGGCGGGGTTGTTGGTGTCCACGATGACGACGGGCGTATCGGCGGCCAGCTCGGTCAGGATCTCGGGCTTGTCCAGATGCCAGTGCTTCAGCATGAACAGCGCCTCGGTGTTCGGCTCGCCCAGCAGCATGGGTTTGGCCTTCACGCCCTTGATCTCGTTCAGATACCATGCCCAGACGATCGGGCTGCCGGTGCTGTCGGTGTCGGGGGATTTGTGGCCAAAGACGAGCGTGGTCATGAGAGGAATCCTTCGGATCGGGAGCGTTGGGTTGCGCGCCTTATAGGAGGGTCCGCAGTCCTTGTCACGACCCCTTGCTGCAGTGCGGCATCAAAGGCCAAGCGCCTCTCGTTTCTTTCGCGTAAGGCCCGCCGCCACCATGTCGACCGAGGCCCGGATATGCTCGCGGAGGCTCTCA
The DNA here is from genome assembly GCA_038257185.1 of Rhodobacterales bacterium. GTDB lineage: Bacteria > Pseudomonadota > Alphaproteobacteria > Rhodobacterales > Rhodobacteraceae > Sulfitobacter. The sequence goes on from JBBSJO010000114.1 coordinate 10,622, forward strand.
TCCGGCAGGCCCGGCGCTGCGTAGTGCTGTATCCACTTCAGGCTCCGCGATGCCATGTAGGGCGCGCGACGCAGGCCGGGGCTGTCCGACAGAATCTCGAAGGCCATCTCGCTTGCCTTGAACGTCACACTGGCCTCAGGGCCGCCCATGCCGATGACGGCAAACACCTTGCCGCCGACCTTGTAGATCCGCGCCCCCCCCATTGCACCACACGGGTGGCGTGGGGCAGGGAGGCACAAAAGGTGTTGAACTCCTGGCGGGTCATGGGCACATCTTATCCCCTTGGAAGGCGCGGGGATATGGGGCACCTTTCTAGCGATGACACTTTCGCGCGAAACCGACCTTTACCCACCGATAAAGGGCTTTCTGGAAGACCAGGGCTATGTCGTGAAGTCCGAAGTCGGTGCGGCGGACGTCGTGGCCCTGCGCGGGTCGGAGGTGCCTGTGGTGGTGGAACTGAAGCTCGGCTTCTCCCTCTCGCTTTTTCATCAATGCGAGGCACGGCTCGCGGTCAGCGACGATGTCTACATGGCCGTCGCCCGCCAGCCCGGAAAACGCTTCGCCAAGGCGCTCAAGTACAACACCAAACTCGCACGGCGGCTGGGGCTGGGCCTGATCACGGTTCGACTTTCCGACGGGCTGGTGGAAGTCCATTGCGACCCCGGCCCCTACGCCCCCAGAAAATCCGCAAAGCGGCAACAGCATCTCTTGCGTGAATTCGCCCGCAGGCAGGGAGACCCGAACGACGGCGGCCAGACGCGGGCAGGGCTGGTGACCGCCTACCGGCAGGACGCGTTGAAATGCGCTGTCTTTCTGTTCGAGATAGGGGCCAGCAAAGGGGCCGATGTCGCGCGCGAAACCGGGGTGGGTGTCGCCACGCGGATGATGCGCGACAATCACTACGGCTGGTTCGAGAAAGTGGACAAGGGCGTCTACGGCCTGACCCCCGAGGGGGCGGAGGCGGTCAGCGTCAGCGGCAGGGTGCTGGGGACCTAGAAGGGCTGGCGTTCCAGCGTGTAGCCCTCGTTCTTGAGCAGGTTGAGCAGGCCTGCCTCTCCCCCCAGATGCAGCGCACCTGCGGCAACGACGATGCGGTCTCCCTCCGCGGCTTCGATGGGTGCGATCCAGGAGGCGTTGCGCTTGTCGACCAGCAACCCGATGACCTCATCGAAGATCGCATCGAATTCCTCCGGTGGCATGTCCACCAGCAGGCGGGTGGATACGCGCGAGGTTTCGAGCGCGTTCATGTGCGCCTGCTCGAAGTACTGCGCGACCAGTGTTGCATTCGCATCCTCCGAAGCTTCGACCGAGACAAGGCCAAGCATGAGATACTTTATCTGCACCTCCAGCGGGTCATTGGCGAACAGTTGGAATACCGTGTCGTAAGGCTCCAGCGATGCCGTCCGGACACCTGCCGCCTCGGCCATGTCCATCAACCGTTGGTCCAGCCCCTTGGCGCCGGAAGCCATGGATTTCATCGTACAGGGCGACATCGCCAGCATCAGCGACAGATACCACGGCTTGAATTTGGCGGCCATGAAAGACGGCACGCCGCGCGCCGCGGCGGCGTCCGACAAGCGTTTCCACTCCTCGTCGGGCAGCAGGTCGATGAGCGTCTTGTCGCGCAGGAAGATCAGATCGGGGTTGGTGCCGATAGCTGTCTGAAGGGCTGTCTGCTCGGCCTTGTCCGCTTCAACCAAGAGGATGTCGGCACTTTCAATCACCTCCGCCAGGTCCCTCGTCACGGCATCGAAGCGCGGATCGTCGACATGCATCGTTCCGATCACGTCAATTTGCCGGTCGCCGCGAGTCGCGCGCCAGTGGTTTCCTTCGGCAAAAGGCACGCCTGCAAGCCGTCGGTCGATTTCCGCCCGCGCGGCTTCGGACAGTCCAACGCGCAGGTCGGTGCCACCGCATGCCGCCCAGAGGGCGTGCGGAAGGCAGGAAAAAGCAACGATTACAAGGAGACGGAACATGATTGACCCTCGTGATACGAACAAGCCGGATGATAGGGGCCATGGCCCGGGGAGGTAAAGAAAACAAGGGCCCGCGCCCTGCGAATTTTTCGCCGAAAGGACAGTTGACACCTCCGTGATCGCCGCCTACCTATGCGCCGTTAGCACTCGATGAGGTTGAGTGCTAACGGTCGCGTCCCTCATCTGGAGGGCGGGACCCGTAAGAATAACTTTGAGCCTTAAGGAGCTGCAAAGATGGCATTGAAACCACTTCACGACCGCGTGTTGGTTCGTCGCACAGAAAGCGAAGAGAAGACCAAGGGCGGTCTGATCATCCCCGATTCCGCCAAGGAAAAGCCCTCCGAGGGTGAAGTCGTTGCTTGTGGCGAAGGCGCCCGCAAGGACAGCGGCGAGCTGATCGAGATGGCTGTGAAAGCCGGTGACAAGATCCTGTTCGGTAAATGGTCCGGCACAGAGGTCACTCTCGACGGCGAAGAACTGCTGATGATGAAAGAAAGCGACATCATGGGGATCATCTCCTGACTTCAGGAGGTGCCGGGCCTTGCCCGACCCTAGACGCTGACATCGAAACAATCTTTTAGGAGAAAAAACATGGCTGCTAAGGACGTCAAATTTGACACCGATGCCCGCAACAAGATCCTCAAGGGTGTGAACATCCTTGCGAACGCGGTGAAAGTCACGCTCGGCCCCAAAGGCCGCAACGTGGTTCTGGACAAATCTTTCGGCGCACCGCGCATCACCAAGGACGGTGTGTCCGTGGCGAAAGAGATCGAACTGGAAGACAAGTTCGAGAACATGGGCGCGCAGATGGTCAAGGAAGTTGCCCAGCGTACCAATGACGAGGCCGGCGACGGCACCACCACTGCAACGGTTCTGGCCCAGGCCATCGTTCAGGAAGGCATGAAATCGGTTGCGGCCGGCATGAACCCGATGGACCTCAAGCGCGGCATCGACCTGGCAACAGCCAAGGTCGTCGAAGCGATCAAGGCCGCGGCCCGTGACGTGACCGACAGCGACGAAGTCGCGCAGGTCGGCACGATCTCTGCCAATGGCGAAGCGGAAATCGGTCGTCAGATCGCCGACGCGATGC
>JBBSJO010000115.1:0-13583 GCA_038257185.1 Rhodobacterales bacterium
GATCGGCGCGGGACTGCTCAGCTTCTTCGGTGGCATCCTCTTTGCCGTGATCGCACTTTACGGCCACTGGGCGATACGGTGGCCTGTGCGCGGCTTCGCGTTCCTTTTCATGGGCACGCCACTGCTGTTGCAGCTTTTCCTGATCTACTTCGGCCTGATCCAGATCGGCATCGACCTGCCCGCCTTCGTGGCCGGAGTGATTGGTCTCGGCCTGCACTTCGCCGTCTACAATTCCGAGCTGATCCAGGCCTCCATCCTCGCCGTCGACAAGGGCCAGTATGAAGGCGCGCGCACGCTGGGCCTCAGCAGCGGCCAGACCCTGCGCCGCATCGTGATCCCACAGGCCGTGCGCGCCGTGATCCCGCCGATGGGCAACAACATGATCGCGCTGCTGAAAGATTCCGCGCTGGTTTCCGTCATCGGCGTCATGGAACTGACGCTGGCCGCGCAGCAGGCGATCAGCCGCACCTACCGGCCCTTCGAATTCTACCTCGCCGCGGCGGGGTGCTATTACATCATCAACCTCGCGCTCGAAGCCGGGCTGCGCCGCATCGAGCGCCGCATCGCCGCGACACGATGACCTCAAGGGAGACACCGATGACCGAGACCGCCTTTGTCGACATCCGCCACGCTGCCAAGAGCTTTGGCAAGCTGGAGGTGCTCAAGGACATCAACCTGCAGGTCGAGCGCGGCCAGATCGTGGCCATCATCGGGCCGTCGGGGTCGGGGAAATCGACCTTGCTCCGTGCGATCAACGAGTTGGACCCGCTCAGTTCCGGCGAGGTCTGGCTCGAAGGCGTCCAGATCAACCGCAAGCTGCCGCACCGCCAGTACGAGAAACACGTCAATCAGGTGCGTCAGGACATCGGTATGGTGTTCCAGCACTTCAACCTCTTTCCCCACCTCGATGTGCGCGGCAACATCACGCTCGCGCCCAAGATGCTCAAGGGTCTGTCCGATGCGGAAGCCAACAAGCTGGCCGAGGAACAGCTCGCCAAGGTCGGCCTGTCCGAAAAGATCGACGAATACCCCTCTCGTCTCTCCGGCGGCCAGAAGCAGCGCGTGGCGATCGCGCGGGCGCTGGCGATGAAGCCCAAGGTGATGCTCTTCGACGAGGCGACCTCGGCGCTCGACCCCGAACTGGTCGAGGAGGTCAATCAGGTCATGAAGCAACTCGCCGAAGAGCACATGACCATGATCATCGTCACCCACGAAATGGATTTCGCCGCCTCCGTCTGCGACCGCGTGCTCTTCATGGATCAGGGCGTCGTGGTTGAGGAAGGCCCGCCAAGCGAGCTGTTCCGCACGCCCAAGCACGAGCGCACCAAGAACTTCCTGCGCAAGCACTTGTCGCGCAACGATAATTCGAACTGAGAGAGGCCATGTCCAACCTCTTCTACCAGTCGAAATCCGCCCGCCCGATGCTGGACCGCGCCGAAGGCATCTACATGTGGGATGTCTCCGGCAAGCGCTACATCGACGGGTCTTCCGGCGCGATGGTGTCGAACCTCGGCCACTCGAACCCCGCCGTGCTGGAAGCGATGCGCCGTCAGATGGAGAAATCCACCTTCGGTTACCGCCTGCACTTCCAGACAGAAAGCTCCGAGGAACTGGCGCGCAAGACAGCCGATCTGGCCCCGGAGGGTCTGAACAAGGTCTTCTTCGTCTCCGGCGGGTCCGAGGCCGTGGAAAGCACCCTGAAACTCGCCCGCCAATACGCCCTCACCCAGGGCGAGGCGCAGCGGTTCAAGGTGATCTCGCGCATGCCCAGCTACCACGGCTGCACGCTGGGCGCGCTGGCGATCACCGGTTACGCGCCCATGACCGCGCCCTTCGACCCGATGATGCAGCGGATGCCCAAGATCGCCGCCCCCCGCGCCTATCTCGATGGCCTCGACATCGACGACCCCGCCACGGGCTTGCTCTACGCCAATCTGCTGGAACAGAAAATACTCGAAGAAGGCCCCGAAACCGTGCTCGCCTTCATCGTCGAGCCGGTCGGCGGCGCCTCCACCGGCGCGCTGGTGCCGCCCGCGGGATACATGCAGCGCATCCGCGAGATTTGCACGCAGTACGGCGTGCTGCTGATCCACGACGAGGTGATGACCGGCGGCGGGCGCACCGGCACTTTCTTCGGCGCGGAACATTGGGGCACCGCGCCTGATCTCATTGCGCTCTCCAAGGGGTTCGGCAGCGGCTACGCCCCCCTCGGGGCCATGATCGCTCGGGACGACATGGTGGAGGCGGTGATGTCGAACGGCGGCTTCATCCACGGCTTCACCTACGCGGGCAACCCGCTGGCCTGTGCCGCAGGCAACGCGGTGCTGGACCAGATCGAAACGCTGGGCCTGACCGCCAATGCCGCACGCATGGGGGCGCTGCTGCGCGACCGACTGGACGGGCTGATGCAGCGCTATGCCTTCATCGGCGACGTGCGCGGCAAGGGACTGCTCACCGCGTTCGAACTGATGGCCGACCGCCAGACCAAGGCTCCCCTGCCCCCCGCCCTCAACGCCCACGCCCGGCTCGTCGACATCGCCTATGAAAACGGGCTGATCATCTATTCCCGCCGGACCCGCGGCGGTGCCTCGGGCGACCACTTCCTCGTCTGCCCGCCCCTCATCGTGACCGAAGCGCAACTGGACGAGATCACCGACATCCTCGACCGCTCGCTGGCACAGTTTGCCGCTGAAATGCCTGCCCTGACGGGCTGAACTCCAAGGAAGGCCGCCCCATGTCCAAGATCATCATCACCTGTGCGATCACGGGCTCGATCCACACGCCCTCCATGTCGCCCCACCTGCCGATTACGGCAGATGAGATCACCACGCAGGCCGTCGACGCAGCCGAAGCAGGTGCCGCCATCCTGCACCTGCATGCACGCGACCCCGACGACGGTCGACCCTCCGCCCTGCCCGAGCATTTCAATGCCTTCCTGCCCCGCATCAAGCAGGCCAGCGACGCGGTGATGAACATCACCACCGGTGGCAGTGCCACGATGACGCTGGATCAGCGCCTTGCCGCCCCGCTGCTGGCGGAACCGGAAATGTGCTCGCTCAACATGGGGTCGATGAACTTCGCGCTCTACCCGGCGGCGGCCAAGATCACCGACTGGAAGTTCGATTGGGAGAAACAGTTTCTGGAAGACTCCGACGATCTTGTATTCAAGAACACGCCCCGCGATCTGGCGCATATCCTGACCGAGATGGGCGAAAAGCGCGGCGCGAAGTTCGAGTTCGAGTGCTACGACGTCAGCCATCTCTACATGTTGCGGCACTTCATGGACCGCGGATTGGTGAAGGCCCCGCTCTTCATCCAGTTCGTCTTTGGCGTGCTGGGCGGCATCGGCACCGACCCCGAAAATCTGACGCATATGAAGCTTATCGCGGATCGGCTGTTCGGCGATGATTACGCCTTTTCGGTGCTCGCTGCGGGGCGGCACCAGATGCCGATGATCACCATGGCCGCGATCCTCGGCGGTCATGTCCGCGTCGGGTTGGAAGACAGCCTGATGATCGCGCGCGGCACGCTGGCGCAGTCCAACGCCGAACAGGTCGCAAAGATCCGCCGCATTGTGGAGGAATTGGGCCGCACCGTCGCCACCCCCGAAGAGGCGCGTGGCATGCTGCAGCTCAAGGGCGGCGACCGGACGGCGATCTGACGGATGGGGACGGTTTCAATCGATGTCGTCACGCGCGACGAGGTGCCGATGCTGCATGCGGCCTTGGCCCGCCTCAGCACCGACATGGGCGACACGCACCGCGCGACGCAAGACGACCTCCTGACCCACGGGTTCGGCCCGGACGCCGCCTTTCGTGCCCTCCTGGCTCGCGACGGTGAAGTCTCCCTCGGCGTGCTGGTCTGCACACCGGTATTCTCCACCGTGTTCGGCGGAAGGGGGCTTTACGTCTCGGACCTTTGGGTCGCCCCAGATCAGCGGGGCCGCGCTCTGGGCACCCGTCTGCTGGCATACGCCGTCGCCACATGGGAACCGCTCTACCTCCGGCTCGCCGTCTACGATGCAAACACTGCGGCCCGGCGATTCTATGATACCCTGGGCTTCGCCGCGCAGGACGGCGAGACGGCAATGATTCTGCACGGCGACGCCTTGGGACGGCTGCGGCCATAAATAGCCCGACACGGCGTTGCGATGCTCAAACCCTGTTCAAGTGGTTATCCTAGGCCCGGTCGGCGGTCATCCGCGGTGCCAACACCTAGGGGATGTGCAGAGGACGGCGTCGCCCCCCTGCGATGCAATCCTAGAAGCGGCGGGAGCAACGCCGCGTCCACCTCCCACTGCATGGCGAGGGCTGCCGAACCGTCTGGGCCCTCGGCCAAGTGACGGGTCGAGTTCTGATGCAAGTGCTCCGAGATTTTGACCTGATCATGAACGAAAAGAAATTGTTGGGCTGGTCTTGGCGAATCTTCTCATGATCTTTTCTCGCCGTCGGGTCGGCCTGCCCGGAATATCAGTCGGCGTATCCGCGCTTCTGCCCCGGGCCATCTCATCTCAGGGGTAGCTTGGCAAAATGCAAGCCCGCGCGTTACGCGCGGGCTTGCATGTTCAGATCACGTTTACGACTTCTTTACTTCGCCGACGTGCTGGTTCTTGGCCTCGGATTCCGCAGCGTCGAAGATGCGTTGTCCGGCAGATTTGGCTTTGTCAGTTACCGCCTGAGTCACAGTATCTGCTGAAGCGGCATCTTTGGCTTCGCTGACGATATTCTTGGCTTCATCCGTGGCCGCCTTTGCGACCTTGCCAAGTTTCTGTTTCTCTTCATCGAAGATCCGCTCCGCCTCGTCCATCAGGTGGTCGCTTGTTTCACCAAGGTACTGATCTTCCATCCGGCTGCGTGGCAGAGCGGCACCCAACGCCGCGCCTAAGGCGACAGCAAGGGCACCGGCGATAAGCGGCTGCTCCTCGAATATGTCGACAGCGCGGTCGCGCCCCTGCCGGGCGTAAGCTGCTGCTGCATCGCGGGCCTCGATAGCGCTGTGGCGCGCCGCGATGACGCGATTGCGCGCCTCCTCCGTCAGGTTTTCGGTGCCTTCAGCTAGGCGTTCACGCAAGGCTGTAGCGCGTCCAGATACGGACGAAGCAAAACTCTGGGCGCTGCCAGCGACAGATCTTCCGGCATCTGCCACAGCATCTGCAGCACCTCTTGCTGAATCCGCAACTGTCGATCCTGCGTTGCGGGCGGTTCCGGCAGTGCTGGAAGCTGCGCCGGAAATGCTGTCACTGGCACCGGACACCGCGTCGCGGACCTTGCGTGTTACGCCTTGCCGATCACCACCATCATCAGTCCGCGCCCACGACGGAGTATCCTCATGACTGCCGTAACGGCCTGAATAATAGGGTTTTGAGGGATTACCCGGTTGCGGGCCCAATGAGCGACCTTTTGGGGCGGAGGGGGCACTGCCGGGAAGGCTCGTGCGACCCGCATAATCGCGGTCGCTTCTATCATCATCGGAGCGGTCATCGTAATCGGCCCGACCCAAGCGGCGAACACCCTCATGGCGGTCACGACCACCGGATCTATCGCCCAACATCAGCCAGGCAAGCCCGACACCGGTCAAGGCCAGCGCCACCGGATTGCGTTTGACCGCCTCGGACACAGAACGCCCGATGTCGCCGCCATGTTCGCGAAACTGGTCCGAAAACTGTCGTGCGACATGCTCGATCGAGAACCTGTCCTGCAGATTGTCCAGCGTGTCGGTCAAACCGGCACGTTCCCGTTCGATATCGTGTTCGATTTCTTCGGTGCTGCGTGTATCATTTGTCATCGTAAACTTCCTTTACGGCCTGAGCATCGCGCTTTACGTTTTTCGCAGTCCGGGTCGGCGCTAGACTGTTTAGTTTCAGATCGTTCGTTCCCTTGTTGAGCATCACGTAAGCGATGATCGCAAAGGCGACGCCGACGATGAGTGCCGACCAGCCCGCCGGTATGCCAGCCTCGGTAAGGGCAGCGACAAGCGCCGCGGAAAGGACGTTAAGTGCAGTCAGAGCAACTACAATTGCTCCGGCAATCATCCCCAGGGCAACCCCGGCACTTTTGAGATTTTCGTTTATCTCGGCTCTGGCCAGATCCACTTCGTTACGGAAAAGGGAGCTGGCATGCGTCAGGGCGTCACTGAGCAAACCGCCGGTAGATTTATTCGGATCGGTCATCATTGGTCGTTCCCCCTGGGGCTGGTGGTGGCTGAGGACGATGTATGCTGAGCGGTTGGTGCACCGGGGCGTCCGCGAGGCTGGTCGCGCAAATCGACGTACTGCGCGCGTTGTCCGTATGACGAGGTGTCAGACCTCCCATGGCTTGATGCTTTTGCAAACCGTGTCGCCGCAAAACCGATCAAGGCCGCACTGCCCAGAAAGACAATCGGATTGCGCTTGGCGAAGTCGGTGACGGCTCCAACCATCTCGCCCAGATCCTTGTTACGCATCGCATCGGACGCATCGGCCAGGCCTTCGGCGATCTGGCTGAACGTCCGCTCCTGTGGGGAACCACTGCGCATCTCTTCTGCCGCTGTCCGCAGGGCTGAGGCGACGCCTTTCAATTCATTGGCCGCGGCATCTTTTGCCTGACCTGCATAGTTTCCAGCTTCTGTTGCAACCGTGTCGGCTACGCCCTGCGCGGTTGCTTTGACTTCTTGCGTAGCTGCGGCAGCAGCGTCTCTGGCCTTTTCGCCGATAGGCTTGTCTGTGCCGAATTCGTTCTTGCTCGTATCAGTCATGATGATCTCCGTGGGTTAAAAGACAAAGGAAAGAACTGCGAGAACGACCACGACGAGGCCGATAATATAGAAGACGTTGTGCATTGGGTTTCTCCAGTATTTTTCACGTTTCCGTTATTGGGGATTTAACCCTTTGGCTGCTCTTCGGTTCCCGATGTGCGTGCTTGACTGGAATATTCAGCAAAAAGGTGAGGTAGAGATTTCCGCCTCACCAACAGGCCACTGCTTTCACGCGCTGGCGTCGACGTTCCTCGACCGTTCCGCAAGTTTGGTCAAGAAATGGTCGGACACGTAGATTATCCAGCGATCGGTCGAGCTTGCGCGCTGCATCGTCATTGCCTAACGCTTTGGTCGTTCTGCAAGCGGCGATGCCGTAGTGGCACAACCGCTGATATTGCGCGATGATCGCGGAGAAGGAGTTTGGCCAGAGGCACAGTCAGAAATTATACTGACAGGAAACTTTTCGAAACCAGAAGAAAGGTGCTAAAGTAATCGTCTGGACGACTGCCGGGGGTCGGCCTAGGGATAGTCGCATCTGACAAAGGCTGAGCGGTGGCAGAGATGACTGTACGGTTAACACAGAATCCTCACGCGGTGCGCGGTGCGCGCGAGAAGGTCCTGGAGATTGCAATCGGCAGGGAAGTGCGGCACTTCCGAAAATCTCAAGGTACAACCGTTGCCGAACTTTCCGAGACAACCGGTCTGTCGATTGGAATGCTCTCCAAGATCGAGAACGGCAATACCTCGCCGTCCCTCTCGACCCTTCAGACCCTCGCGAATGCGCTTTCTGTGCCACTGACTTCTTTCTTTCGGCAATTTGAAGAACGCAGGGAAGCGGCGCATACGAAAGCGGGCGATGGTGTGGAAATCGAACGGGCGGGCACGCGCGCGGGCCACCAGTACAATCTGCTCGGCCATATCGGCAGCAATTCCAGCGGTGTCATCGTGGAGCCCTATCTGATCGAGTTGACGACCGAGAGCGATACCTTCGAGACGTTCCAGCACGGTGGGATCGAGACCATTTACATGCTCGAAGGTGCTGTCGAATACAGGCACGGCTCAAAGATCTATTCGCTCAGGCCCGGGGACACCCTGTTTTTTGACGCCGATGCGCCGCATGGGCCTGAAACGCTGACAGAGCTGCCGGCAAAGTACCTGTCGATCATCTCCTACCCTCAAGACGCGCGCCAGGACGGATAGGGCAAAGCGCCCCCTACATCAGCAGGGGCATTGCTGACAGGTAGTCGGCTGTTTCCGAAGCGGTGGTTCCGCATTCAGATCCGAGAGACCAACGCAGTGGACCGTGGCAACCGGTAGAAGGTTTGTTGCGCGCGCTGGATCACGAGCGAATTCGCAAAATTGTGGACCGTTCCTGATGTTCCAACTGCAATAGGGGCGATCAGGGTTGGTGCGCCCTTTTTGCCTGTAGTGAAAATTTTATTCTTGTCAGTTGGACGGCGCCAGGATCGGTGCTAACGTCCGACTCGAGGGCCCTCATCGGGAGGGCGTAGCCGGGGATTTCAATATGTGTGGCATTGTGGGCCTGTTCTTGAAGGACAGGAGTTTGGAGCCGGACCTGGGCGCCATGTTGTCCGATATGCTGATCACCATGACAGATCGCGGGCCAGACAGTGCCGGAATTGCCATCTATGGTGACGAAACCGAGGGAAAGTTAAAGCTGACAATTCAGTCGGATACGCCCAGTCTGGATTTTGCGGGCCTGGAAACGGATCTTGGCAAGGCATTGGGCGCGCTGGTCGGCATCCGGGTCAATTCCACCCATGCGGTTCTCGACATTCCCGCCGGCACGACGACGCCGGTGCGGCGCATTCTGGCTGACATCCGGCCAAACCTGCGGGTGATGAGCAGCGGTGAAACGCTTGAAATCTACAAGGAAGTGGGCCTGCCCAGAGATGTAGCTGAGCGTTTTGGCGTTGCTGGCATGCGCGGCACCCATGGGATCGGCCATACGCGCATGGCCACGGAATCCGCGGTCACGACCATGGGCGCGCATCCTTTCAATACCGGCGTCGACCAGTGCCTTGTGCACAACGGATCGCTCTCCAACCACAATTCCCTGCGCCGTAAACTGCGACGCGAGGGGATCCACATCGAAACGGAAAACGACACCGAAGTGGGTGCCGCCTATCTCACCTGGAAGATGCAGAACGGCGCGAGCCTTGGTGAGGCGCTGAAAAGCTCTCTCGATGATCTCGACGGTTTCTTTACCTTTGTGGTCGGTACCAAGGATGGTTTCGGTGTGGTGCGCGATCCGATCGCCTGCAAACCTGCGGTGATGGCCGAGACCGATCAGTACGTCGCCTTCGGCTCGGAATACCGCGCGCTGGTCAACCTGCCCGGCATTGACGCCGCACGCATCTGGGAGCCGGAGCCTGCAACAGTATATTTCTGGAGCCATCACGCAGCCCCGACAACGACCGAAAAGGCAGCCTGAGATGCAGACCATCGACATGGCCCATACCTCTCTGAGAGAGATGAACAAGACGCTGCACGCACAGGCCAGCACCACAAACCAGACCGTTTGGGAGATCGTGAACCCTAAGGGTAGTCACGCGATTGCCTGCGGGCTGGATGCCCCGATCGAGGTCACTGTCAGAGGCTCAACCGGATACTATTGCGCGGGGATGAACCAGCAGGCGACCATCAAGATTGACGGCTCTGCCGGTCCCGGCGTTGCGGAAAACATGATGTCCGGCAAGGTGGTGATCGAAGGCGATGCTTCGCAATACGCCGGGGCCACGGGGCACGGTGGATTGCTGGTGATCAAGGGCAATGCCTCCTCGCGGTGCGGCATTTCCATGAAGGGCATCGACATCGTCGTGCATGGAAACATCGGCCACATGAGCGCCTTCATGGCACAGTCGGGAAATCTGGTTGTTTGCGGTGACGCGGGCGAAGCGCTCGGCGACAGTTGCTATGAAGCGCGGCTTTTTGTTCGCGGCACGGTGAAGTCCCTCGGCGCCGATTGCGAAAAGAAGGAAATGCGCCCTGAACATCTCGAGATCCTCGCCAGGCTTCTTGCCGAAGCCGGGTGCGATGCCAGACCGGAGGAATTCTCACGCTACGGCTCCGCGCGAAAACTCTACAACTTCCATGTCGACAATGCCGCCGCATATTAGGGATCTGACGCTATGAATTCATATGACAGCAAGGGGATCCCTTGCACGACGCCGCGCCAGTCTGCGACCTTCACGCAGGACGCCAATTCCGATATCCGCCGGGCCGCGGCGACCGGCATTTATGACATCCGTGGCGGCGGCGCGAAGCGCAAGCTGCCCTCTTTTGACGATCTGCTTTTCCTTGGCGCGTCCATATCCCGCTATCCGCTGGAGGGGTATCGCGAGAAATGCGAAACATCCGTGACCATCGGCGGCCTGCACGCTGAGAACCCGATCGAGCTGGATATCCCGATCACCATCGCAGGCATGTCTTTCGGGGCGCTGTCAGGCCCCGCGAAAGAGGCATTGGGACGCGGTGCCTCTGCTGCGGGGACCTCCACGACAACCGGCGATGGTGGCATGACACCAGAGGAGCGTGAACATTCCAGCAAGCTGGTCTACCAGTATCTGCCGTCCCGCTACGGCATGAACCCCGATGACCTGCGCAAGGCGGATGCAATCGAGATTGTCGTGGGTCAGGGCGCAAAGCCCGGCGGGGGCGGCATGCTCCTGGGCCAGAAGATCTCGGACCGGGTTGCCCACATGCGCGACCTGCCCAAGGGCATCGACCAACGCTCGGCCTGCCGGCATCCCGACTGGACCGGCCCGGATGATCTGGAGATCAAGATCCTCGAGTTGCGCGAGATCACCGGCTGGAAAGTGCCGATCTACGTCAAGGTTGCGGGCGCCCGCCCCTATTACGATACCACGCTTGCGATCAAGGCAGGCGCGGACGCTGTTGTACTGGACGGCATGCAGGGCGGTACCGCAGCCACGCAGGATGTCTTTATCGAACACGTGGGCCAACCGACCCTCGCCATCGTCCGTCCGGCGGTTCAGGCGCTTCAGGATCTTGGCATGCACCGCAAGGTGCAGCTTATCCTGTCGGGGGGCATTCGCTCGGGTGCGGACGTGGCCAAGGCCATGGCCCTTGGCGCGGATGCCGTGGCGATTGGCACGGCCGCTTTGATCGCGCTCGGCGACAATGACCCCAAATACGAGGCTGAATACAACAAGCTGGGCACCACGGCCGGTGCCTACGACGATTGGCACGAAGGTCTGGACCCTGCGGGCATCACGACACAGGACCCGGACCTTATGGCACGCTTTGACCCGATCGAGGGTGGTCGCAGACTCAGGAACTATCTCAAGGTCATGACGCTGGAGGCCCAGACCATCGCGCGGGCCTGCGGCAAGAGCCATTTGCACAATCTGGAACCCGAAGACCTTTGCGCGCTCACGATGGAAGCCGCCGCGATGGCGAAAATCCCTTTGGCGGGGACCGACTGGTATCCTGGCAAGCCCGGCAGCGGCTACTGAGCGAAACCATCAATAAGGGCGCGACAGATGAGCTGGACGCGCCCATTTCATAACCGACAGCAATGACGGCGGGGAAAGACAACACATGACTACAGATCTGGCAAAATTCGCCGAAGACAACGGCGTCAAGTACTTCATGATCTCCTTTACGGACCTTTTCGGCGGTCAGCGGGCCAAACTTGTGCCCGCCCGGGCGATCGCGGGCATGCAGAAGGACGGCGCGGGTTTCGCGGGCTTTGCCACATGGCTCGATCTGACCCCTGCCCACCCTGACATGCTCGCCGTGCCGGACCCCGAAGCCGTCATCATCCTGCCCTGGAACCGCGAGATTGCATGGGTGCCCGCCAATTGCGTCATGGATAACCAACCCCTCGCGCAGGCGCCACGCAACGTGCTGCGCACTCTGATCGCCGAGGCTGCCGAGGAAGGACTGCACGTCAAGACCGGGATCGAGGCCGAGTTCTTCCTCCTGACCCCGGAGGGCGACCGGATATCTGATCCCTTCGATACCGCTGCCAAACCCTGTTATGATCAGCAGGCCTTCATGCGCCGGCTCGATGTCATCCGCGAGATCAGCGACCATATGCTTGAGATGGGCTGGAACCCCTATCAAAGCGACCACGAAGACGCGAACGGCCAGTGGGAAATGAACTGGGACTTCGACGATGCGCTGCACACCGCCGACAAGCACAGTTTCTTCAAGTTCATGACCAAAAGCGTCGCCGAAAAACACGGTTTTCGCGCCACTTTCATGCCCAAGCCCGTCGAGGGCCTCACAGGCAATGGCTGCCACGTCCATATCTCAGTCTGGGATGCGCCAGGTGATGCCGCCAAGACCAACGTCTTTGCCGGTAAAGGCGATGGCCCCACCGGTGAGGTCGGCCTGTCCGAGCGCGGCAAGCATTTTCTCGGCGGGATCATGGCCCATGCATCAGCCCTGGCCGCGATCACCAACCCAACCGTGAACAGCTACAAGCGCATCAATTCACCGCGCACCACATCCGGTGCGACCTGGGCCCCCAACACGGTAACATGGACCGGCAACAACCGCACTCACATGGTGCGCGTTCCCGGCCCCGGCCGGTTCGAGCTGCGCCTGCCTGATGGCGCGGCCAACCCCTACCTTCTCCAGGCGGTCATCATCGCGGCGGGGCTTGATGGTATCCGCACCAGGGCCGATCCCGGCAAGCGCTATGACATCGATATGTATGCCGAAGGTCACAACGTGCTTGATGCACCCAAGTTGCCGCTCAACCTGCTGGATGCGCTGCGCCTTTATGACAAGGACAAGGGCCTCAAGAAAGCGATGGGTGAAGAATTCTCCGACGCTTACCTGAAGTTGAAAATGCAGGAATGGCATTCCTATGTTTCGCATTTCTCGTCTTGGGAAAAAGAGAACACGCTGGATATCTGATCTCGGGCGAGAGGTCGAGGTCGCGTCGATCAAACGGCCGTTACAGGGGCACGCATCTGAAAAAAACGGGCATCAAGAAACTGCAAGTGTTTGCAATCCAATAAATAATTACCAGAGATAGATTTCGGAACGCTGCACCGCATCCGCGGTTGGCACTGTCCAGTACCCTCTCGGTTTTTGGCCGTCTTCGGGCCGTTTCACGTGGGAACGAACTGCCTCGGTCCGCGACTGCTGATCTTCCAGTAAAGCGCGCCAACGACGACAAGGTTCAGACCTCCCGCCAGGGCGGCGATACCGAAGGCGAGCGCATAATCGGCTGTCCGATCATAGAAATACCCCCCCAGAAAGCCACCGTTTGCATGCCCGAACCAGCCGAACATGGTGACCACACCCATCGCGAAGCCGCGCCGCGAGGGTGGTGTTTGTGCGGCGATCGTCGCCAGGACGCCTGTCATGACGCCCGCATATCCAAAGCCGTAGATCGGGGCGAATAGATAAAACGCCGAGAGGTCTTCGATCAGGATGAACCCATAGATCAGCAGGGTCATCCAGGCGGTCGCGATCATGTAGGCCCGGATCGCCCCGATCATGTCAGCAAGCCGCCCGAAGAATACCCGTCCAAGGATGCCCACCAGAAGCATCAGGAAGATGACGCCGCCCGCCTGATCGGCGCTGTAGCCGCTGCCGTGGATGTGGGGAACAAGATGCATGAGAGGCACCGCCATGCAGGTGCAACACAGAAAGATTGCAACACAGAGCATCGGAACGACCAGACGTATCGGGGGATAGTCACTCTCCTGCGCCGCCGCGGCTGCCGCGCTCTGGGTTGATACAGCCGGTTTCAGAAGGATCACCAAGGGCAGCAGGATGGCAAGCATGAGCCCGCCGGTCACTGCAAAGGAAGCCGAGACGCCGAATTTCGTGACGAGAAGTGCCGA
>JBBSJO010000116.1:0-13446 GCA_038257185.1 Rhodobacterales bacterium
ACGCGCTCGGGGGCAAGGGATGTGGCGGGGGTGCCGTGTTCCAGCAGGCATTTGACACTGTTGCCGAGCGCATGGACCGTTGCTTCGTGGCCTGCGTTGAGCAGCAGGATGCAGGTCCCGATCAACTCGTCTGGCGACAGGCGTTCACCTTCAGCTTCCGCAGCGATGAGGTGGGTGATGAGGTCATCGGCGGGCGTGCTGCGGCGCGCCTCGACGTAACCGCGCAGGAAGGTGGTGAAGTCGGCGGCGGCGCTGTTGGCCGCCTCCTCGGTCGCGCGGGTGCGGCCTGTCTGGTACATCGCCACCATCGCGTTCGACCAGAGCAGCAGGTCTGGCCAGATCGCCTCGGGCACCCCCAGAAGGCGCGCGATGATGCGCACAGGGAGTTGCGTGCAGAAGGCGGGGATCAGGTCGAAGCTGTCACGCGGCAGGGCGGTGAGAAGCGCCGCCGTGACCGCGTCGATGTCCGCGCGCAGGCCTGCGATGCGGCGCGAGGTGAAGGCGCGCACGACCAAGCCGCGCAGGCGGGTGTGCTGCGGCGGTTCGAGTTCCAGCATGGAATTCGCCTCTGTCATGGCCCAGTCGGCGAGATGCGGCGGGTAGGCACGGGGGATGAGTGGCGCGCGCCCCAGACGGTGGTCGCGCAAAAGGGTGGAGACGGTGGCCGCGTCGAAGGCCGCCGTCATGCCGTAGTCCTGCCAGAACAGCACCGGGCCCAAAGCCCGCGCACGGGCATAGGCGGCGTAGGGGTTTTGCACGAATTCGGGATCGCGGGGGTCGAGATGCAAGGGCTTCATGGGGCGAGCAGACCCGGCGGGACTGGTCAATGCAAGGGGGGCTGTGCAATCTGGCAGGATGAGAGAGGGATTGCGGCGGCGTGCCGTTCTTGTGCTGGTGTTTCTTGGGGTCGTATCGGTGCTGGCCGGGGCGGTCTGGCGCTATGCCTATGTGCAGGGGCTGGACCAGCTTGGGGCACGCGGACAGGCGGATCTGGCGTTGGCGGGCGACAGGCTCGTGGGGCAGTTGCAGCGCTACCGCGATCTGGCCGTGGTGATGGCGGAGCATCCGGGCGTGCGGGCGGAACTGGAGGGGCGGGGGGCGGGTACCCCGACGTTGCTGCTTGACGTAGCCGACAAGTCCTCGGCGCTCGATGTGGCGGTGCTCGACAGGCAAGGCGGGGTGCGGGCGTCGGGAAAGGGACGTCTTCTGCGCGACCTCGGCACTGAGCGTTACGTGCGGCGAGCCCTGCGCGGCGCGCTTGGGTGGGGGCACGGGGCGGGCCTGCCGCTGACGCATCGGGCCTTCTACCATGCCGCACCGGTCTTCGACGATGCGGGGCGGGTGATGGGGGCGGTGCTGGTGGTGACCGACCTCAACGGGATCGACTACAACTGGCGCGGCACCAACCCGGCGGCTTTCTTTACGGATGAGGCAGGCGTGGTCTTTATCTCGAACCGCTCGGAATTGCTCTTCTGGCAGCGGCCCCCCGGCGCCGCGGGCCTGGTGCCGCCACAGGGAGAGATGCCGCCCTTTTCGGTCACAGGGCCAGGCGGGCATGAGGTCTGGCACCTTGGCTGGGGGCCGTATCTGCCCGCCAAGGCTTTGCACCTGACGCGCAGCCTGCCCGTGATCGGCATGACCGGCGAGGTGCTGCTCGATGTGGCCCCGGCCGCGCGGTTGGCGATGGCGCAGGCGGCGGCGGTGGCTGCCCTCTGCCTTGCCTTCGGATCGTTGTTGTTTCTTGCCGCTGAGCGGCGGAGCACGCTGGCGGAGGCGAACCTGACGCTGGAGGGCCGGGTCGCTGCGCGCACGGTGGCGCTGCGTGACACCAACGCGCAATTGCTGCGCGAGGCGGCGGAGCGCGAGGAGGCGCAGGCCGCCTTGCGGCGTGCGCAGGACGATCTGGTGCAGGCGGGCAAGCTGAGCGCGCTGGGGCAGATGTCGGCTGGTATCAGTCACGAATTGAACCAGCCGCTGATGGCGATCCGGTCCTTTGCCGAGAATGCGGTGCAATTCGTGGAGCGCGGCAACCCGGAGCGCGCGACGGAGAACCTTGCCCGGATTTCCGACATGGCGCGGCGGATGGGGCGGATCATCCAGAACCTGCGCGCCTTTGCGCGGCAGGACAGCACCACGCAGGAAAGGGTGGAACTGGGCGCGGTGCTGCAATCGGCGCTGGAACTGACGCAGGCGCATATGGAGGCGGCAGGAGTGAGCCTGCACTACCAGCCCGCCACCGGCCCGCTTTGGGTGCGGGGTGGGGAGGTTCGGTTGGGGCAGGTGTTCGTCAACCTCATTACCAATGCGGTGGATGCGATGGCGGCCAGCACGCCCAAGGTGCTCCGGGTCGAGGTGGAAGCGGGATTGGCGGTCAGCGTGACTTTCCGCGACACCGGGCCGGGGATCGAGATGCCGGACAAGGTCTTCGATCCGTTCTACACCACCAAGACCGTCGGGTCGACGGGCGGCATGGGGCTGGGCCTGTCGATCAGCTACGGTATCGTGCAGAGCTTCGGGGGCCAGATCCGGGGCAGTAACCTGCCGGGTGGCGGGGCACTGTTCTCCGTCACGCTGGAACCAGCCGCAGAGGAGGTGGCGGCGGCATGAGTGGCATTGTGCTTCTGGTCGACGACGATGCAGCGGTGCGCGAGGCGCTGGCACAGACGCTGGAGCTGGCCGAAGTCACACCCATCACGGCAGGCTCCTTCGTGGCGGCCAAGGACCGGATCACGCAGGCCTTCGAAGGGGTCATCCTGTCGGACATCCGCATGCCCGGGCGCGACGGGTTTCACCTGCTTGAATACGCTCACGGGGTTGACCCGGACCTGCCGGTGATCCTGCTGACGGGCGAGGGCGACATCCCGATGGCGGTGGCGGCCATGGGGCAGGGTGCTTTCGGGTTCCTCGAAAAGCCCTGCGCCCCAGCGGAACTGCTGAGCGTGCTGGAACGCGCGCTCAAGACCCGCGCGCTGGTCCTGGAGAACCGTCGCCTGCGTCGGTTGGTGGAGACCGGAGACCCTGCGGCGCGGATGATCTTCGGCACCTCCGAGCTGTCAGAGGGGTTGCGCAAACGGGTGCGGCTGGTGGCGCTGGCCGAGGGTGCAGTCATGGTGAGCGGCGCGCCGGGCACGGGGATTTCGAAGGTGGCGGAGGTCATTCACCTCAGTTCAGCGCGCTCAAAGGCGCCCTTTGTCAAGCGCGCGGCCGGCGGGTTGACGCTGGATGATCTGGATGTCGCGCTGCAGGAGGCGTCAGGTGGCAGCCTGTTTATCGACGAGATCGCGCAGCTCGCCCCGCAGGTGCAGCTGACGCTGAGCGGTGCGATGGACGAGCACAGCCCCGCGCGGCTTATCGCGGGCAACACACGCGATCTGGCGGCGGAGATGACGGCGGGGCGGTTCAACACCGACCTCTATTACCGGCTGGAGGTCTTGACGGTGCGCATCCCGACGCTGGCGGAGCGGCCGGAGGACATTCCGGTGATGTTCCGCCGCTACGTGGATCAGGCCGCCGAACAGGCAGGACTGCGCGCGCCCGAGGTCACGCCGGGGGTGGTGGCCGGGCTGATGGCGCGCGACTGGCCGGGGAATGCGCGGGCGCTGATGTCGGTGGCAATGCGGTTCGTCATGGGCCTGCCGGAGGATATGGCGCCCGATAACGGGCTGGGTCTGACCGAACAGATGGCGCAGGTGGAGCAATCGCTGTTGGAGGCGGCACTGCGGCGCGCGGGGGGGCAGGCCTCTGCTGCGGCGAAGGCACTGAAACTGCCGCGCAAGACCTTCTACGACAAATGTGCGCGCTACGGGATCAGGCCGGAAGACTTCCGCCTGTGATTGTGCGGATTCCCGCACGGCGCGCAGATTTGGTGTGCGGAATTTCGCACATCGGCAAAAGCAAGTTCGGGGATGGGCTCTCATTACGGCACACGGTGCATTGTTAAAAAACAAAAATTCCCCTTGTGTGTGCTGCAGTAACATAAACTTGTGAGTAGCCGCGACTCCCTGTCAAATCATCTCGGCGCATCCGAAAGGGTGACGACACCAAGTGATTCTAAACTCTGGGAGGAGACCTCATGAAATTCCTTACTGCCGCTACAGCCGCCGTGTCCCTGTCGATCAGTGCGGGCGCAGCCCTTGCTTCCGCAGGCTGCGACGATGGCGAAATGGTCATCAAGTTCAGCCACGTCACCAACACCGACAAGCACCCCAAGGGCATTGCCGCCTCGCTTCTGATGGAGCGCATCAACAACGAGATGGACGGAACTGCCTGCATGGAGGTCTTCCCGAACTCCACGCTTTACGATGACGATCAGGTGCTGGAAGCCATGCTGCAGGGCGACGTGCAGATGGCGGCTCCGTCGCTGTCCAAGTTCGAAGCCTTCACCAAGCAATTCCAGATTTTCGATCTGCCCTTCATGTTCCTGAACATCGAGGCCGTTGACAAATTCCAGCAGGGTGAAAAGGGCGAGGCACTGAAGAACTCGATGCAACGCCGCGGCCTGCAGGGTCTGGGCTTCTGGCACAACGGCATGAAACAGATGTCGGCCAGCAAGGCCCTGGAATTGCCAGGCGACGCAAAGGGCCTGAAGTTCCGCGTTCAGCCCTCCGACGTGATCGTGGCACAGTTCGAGCAACTGGAGGCGAGCCCGCAGCCGATGGCCTTCTCCGAAGTCTACGGCGCACTGCAGACCGGCGTTGTGGACGGACAGGAGAACACCTGGTCCAACATCTACGGCCAGAAATTCTTCGAAGTGCAGGAAGGCTCGACCGAGACCAACCACGGCGTGCTCGACTATCTCGTCGTGACCGGTTCCGACTGGTGGGAAAGCCTTGATCCTGCTGTGCGCGATCAGATTGCCACCATCATGGACGAAGTGACAGCCGAGCGTAACGCCGCCGTCAACGACGTGGACATGGAGGCCCGTCAGGCGATCCTGGACGCCGGTGGCGTGATCCGCGAACTGACAGACGAGCAGCGTCAGGCCTGGGTCGACGCGATGAAGCCGGTGTGGTCGCAGTTCGAGGAAGGTGTGGGCGCCGACAACATCGCCGCCGCGCAGGAAATCAACAATTCCATGTAAATGACTGCTAAGGTCAAGGGATCGGGCTGCCGCAGAGCGGCCCGATCCAGTTCGCGCGTGATGGGAGGAATATCATGAGCGCCAGCAGATACCAGCCGAGGGGTGCCTTCGGCCGATTTGTCCATACATTCGAAGAAACCGCAATTGCGGTGCTGCTGGGTCTGATGACCTTGGTGACCTTCATCAACGTCGTCCTGCGCTATGTCTTCAACCACGCGCTGATCTGGGGGCTGGAACTGACGCTGGTGCTTTTTGCCTGGCTCGTGCTGTTCGGGATCAGCTATTGCGTCAAGGTGACGGCGCATCTGGGGGTGGACGCGGTGACGACCTTGCTGCCAGCCGGTCCGAAACGCTGGATGGCGATCCTGTCAGGTGTCATCTGTATCTTCTACGCGGTGCTGATGCTCAAGGGCGCATGGGATTTCTGGGCCCCTTTCGCAGGCTTCGATCCGACGAGCGGGCGCTGGTTCCCCACGGGTTTCGAGGAACGCCGTTCGCAGTCCTTCTATGAAAGCGACCAGATCCCGATCCCGTTCCAGTGGATGGGCGACTGGCTGGCCTATACGTTCAATTCCTTCATGGACGGCAACCAGCTGGTGACCGAACCCTACGAGAAGATGCCGCGTCTGGTGCCTTACGTGATCCTGCCCTTCGGCTGCGCGTTGCTGTTGTTCCGCTTCATTCAGGCAACCCTCGGCGTCATTGCGGGCAACCGCGAGAGCCTGATCGTGAGCCATGAAGCCGAGGAGGCCGTCGAAAAGGCCGCCGCCGAAGACCTGAAGGTATAATCCCATGGATGTTTTCATTCTTTTCCTGATGGTCATTGGGCTGATGCTGATCGGCGTGCCGATCGCGGTATCGCTGGGCCTTTCCTCCATGCTGTTCCTGCTGGCGCTGTCGGATACATCGCTGGCCGCGATCGCCCAGAGCCTCTACGGCGCGATGGCAGCCCACTACACGCTGCTGGCGATCCCTTTCTTCATCCTCGCCTCCTCCTTCATGTCCACGGGCGGTGTGGCGCGGCGGATCATCCGCTTTTCCATCGCCTGTGTGGGGCACCTGCGCGGGGGGCTTGCGATCTCGGGCGTGCTGGCCTGCATGATGTTCGCAGCGCTGTCGGGGTCGTCGCCAGCCACGGTGGTCGCCATCGGCACCATCGTCATCGCCGCGATGCGGCAGGCGGGATATACCAAGGATTTTGCGGCCGGCGTCATCGCCAACGCGGGCACGCTCGGCATCCTCATTCCGCCCTCCATCGTGATGGTGGTCTATGCCTCCGCCACGGATGTGTCGGTGGGGCGGATGTTCCTTGCGGGCGTGATACCGGGCATTCTGGCCGGGGTCATGTTGATGGTCACAATCTATATCATGGCAGTGATCCGCGACATGCCGAAAGGCGTCTGGGCCGGATGGGGCGAGGTCTGGGCCAGCTTCCGCGATGCCTTCTGGGGATTGATGCTGATCGTCATCATCATGGTCGGGATCTACGGCATCCCCGGCATCACGGGGGCGATCTTTACCCCGACGGAGGCGGCGGCGGTGGCATCGGTCTATGCCTTTGTCGTGGCGATGTTCGTCTACCGCGACATCGGCCCGCTGAAGGCCGTAGCGCCCGAGCAGGTGTCGTTACAGCCTGCGGGCGCGCGCAGCCTGGGGGCGGCGGAAGTTCCGGCGGCACGGCGGTCGACGGTGTTCCACAAGCCCTGGACGCTTGTGACGGCCTTCTTCCACCCCGACACGCGCGATACGCTCTTCGATGCGGGCAAGCTGACCATCACGCTGATGTTCATTATTGCCAATGCTCTGATCCTGAAGCACGTGTTGACTGACGAGCAGATCCCGCAGCAGATTTCGGCGGTGATGCTCGATGCAGGTTTCGGACCGATCATGTTCCTGGTGATCGTGAACGTGATCCTCCTGATCGGGGGGCAGTTCATGGAGCCTTCAGGCTTGCTGGTGATCGTGGCACCGCTGGTGTTCCCGATTGCCATCGAGCTGGGGATCGACCCCATTCACCTGGGTATCATCATGGTGGTGAACATGGAGATCGGGATGATCACCCCGCCGGTGGGTCTGAACCTCTTTGTGACTTCCGGGGTGGCGAATATGCCGATGATGAGGGTTGTGCGCGCAGCACTGCCCTTCACCGGCGTGCTCTTCATCTTCCTGATCATCGTGACCTATATCCCGATCATCTCCACCTGGTTGCCGACGCTGATGATGGGGCCGGAGATCATCACCAAGTAGGGTGATCCGAAGGAGCAGGCTGCGCCTGCACGACATATTGGAGCGCGTCGAGAGGCGGCATGTCGGCGTCGGCCTGCCGCCTTTTGCATGGGCGGAGCAGCGGTATTTGAAAAAGGGTGAAGGGGGAAGAGGGGGCGCTTCAGGACGCGGCGAGGGCCGTGATGATGGGGGCGAAGTCGGTGGCCTTGAGGGAGGCACCGCCGACCAGCGCGCCGTCGACGTTTTCGGCCTGGAAGATGGTTGCGGCGTTGTCGGGCTTGACCGAGCCGCCGTAGAGCAGGGGGATCGCGTCGGCGATGTCCCGGCCGAAGCGGGTGGTGAGTTTTTCGCGGATGAAATCGTGGACCTCGACGATCTGGTCGAGCGAGGGGACCTTGCCGGTGCCGATGGCCCAGATCGGTTCATAGGCGATCACGGTGTTCTCTCTCGTCACCTGGTCGGGCAGGGAGCCCGAAAGCTGGTCCGCGATGATGTCGAGGGTGTTGGCGGCTTCTCGGTCTTTACCGCTTTCGCCGATGCACAGAATCGCAGTGAGGCCTGCGGCCCAGGCCGACTTGGCCTTGGCGCACACCTCGGCATTGGTTTCCGCGTGGGCGTCGCGGCGCTCGGAATGGCCGATGATGACGTAAGATGCCCCTGTGTCGGCGATCATCTCGGCGGAGATGTCGCCGGTAAAGGCACCGGAGGTCTGCATGTGGCAGTCCTGTGCACCGATGGCGATGCCGAGCGGTGTCGCGGCGCGGCTGGCGCGATAGAGCAGCGGCGCGGGGGGGCATATCACCACGGTTGGCGCGTTGGCGGGCATCAGCGCGCCAAGCGCGTCGAGTTCCGACAGGGCGGCGGCGGTGCCGTTCATCTTCCAGTTTCCGGCGGCGATCTTGGGGCGCATGGGCTGTCCTTCGGGCGGTTTGGTCCCGGTGGTAGCATCCGGAGCCGGATGGGGCAACGCGCCTCAGCGCAGTGCGCGGAGGGCGTCGCGGGCGAGGGCGCAGGCCTCGGCGGGATCGTCCTGTGCGCTGTCGGGCAGGGTCCAGTAGGGCATGGAGGAGGCGGTGCCGTTCTTTCGGGTGTAGGCCCAGCGTTCCGCGCCCATGTCCGCCAAGCGGTCGGCGAAGGGACCGTCAGGGGCCTTGATCAGGACTTGTCCGTCCGAGCGCAGGAGGGCAAAGATCACGCCCCCGGAATAGAGCGCCAGCCCGCCGAACATGCGGCGGGTGGTGAGATCGGGAATGTCGTGGAAGAGGTCCTTGGCGAAGGCGATATCCTCGGCGGAGAGGCTCACTTTGCGGTGAGGCTCTCGTCGAACTTGATGGATTCGCCGCAACCGCAGGCCTCGGTCACATTGGGGTTGCGGAACTTGAATCCTGATTCGAGCAGCGTGGTTTCATAGTCGATTTCCGTCCCGAAAAGGAACATCTGCGCCATGGGGGCGATCAGCACCCGCGCGCCGTCCTGCTCGACGACCTCGTCGTTGGGGTCCGTCGCCTCCACGTAGTCCATCGTATATTCCATCCCCGCGCAGCCGCCTTTCTTGACGCCGATGCGCAGGCCTGCGTGGCCTGCTGAGTTCATCAGCTTTGCGATCTGGTGCGCCGCCTTGGGGGTGATGGTGACGGCTTGCTTGCCGGGAATGCCGAACATCTGATGGTCTCCTTTGTCCCCAAGATAGGGGTGCCGGGCCGCAATCTCAAGCCGTCACAGCGATTGCAGCACGGCACGTGTGGCGAATGCCGCCGCCAGCGCCCAGCCAAAGGAAGCCAGCGTTCCGATGATGACGTATTCGCTGATCTTCTGATCCTTCGATACGGTATCGAAACGCAGGATGGATTTGGCGGCGATGAGAAAGCCGATGGCCCCCGGTTCGCCGATCATCACCATGAGGTAGATCAGCGCGCGTTCCAGCAAGCCGATGAGGCGACCTGCGTCTTGCAGGCCCTGTGGCTGGGCATGGGCCTTGAAGCGTTCCATCAGCAGGCCGACCGCGGGGCCGCCTGCAAGCGTGGCCGCGATCAACCCGCAGATGAGGACGGCGATCTGAGGAACGACGGCAGGCAGCGGGGGCCAGAGGCCGGTGGCCAACGCCTGCGGCACGAGCCAGGCGGCGATTGCGAGCGTCGCAAGATGGGCGGCCTGGTCGGCGAGGTAGGCGGCGAGGGTGTCGGGCAGGGTGAACCGGACCAGGTCGATGGCGATATGCGCGGCGGCGATGGCGAGCGCCAGCCCGAGGGCACCGCCCAGCGCGAGGGCGGTCACTGCGAAGACGACCAGTCCGTGCAGGGCCAGCACGCCCGGATTGCGCTTGTGCGCGATCATCCAAGGGGTGCGGAACACGAAGTCTGCCAACAGATGCGCTGTCAACAGGGCGATGGCGGTCTGGAGGAGCGGCTCTGGCATGGTGGGTCCGGTTATGGAGGCTGTTTCGAAAGATTACAGCTTTATTTGCCTGTTTTTTATAAATACAGGTAAATTAGCCTGTTTCACGTGTCTTCTGCCAATTCGCAGGCTTCGATGAGGCCGACAAGGCCGCTTGTCTCCACCTGCTGCTGAACGGTTTGTTGCGTCAGGCCAAGTGCGCTGGCCACATCCGCCTGTGTCGGACCGGAGGGGGGCAGCAACAGCAAGGCAATCTCGGCTTGTTTAGGAGTCCAGCCCGCAACGATCTGATCCGCGAGGGGCAGGGCGATACGCAGCGAAATATCTGCGTCGGGGGCGGACATCCGCGTGCTGCGGCGCATCTGGTCCAAAGCGTGACCGGACCGCACGAAAGCCTCGCCTTCGGCCCCGGCGAGGTCGTCCCCAGGCACGGAGCCGTCGCCCAGTCCCACGCCGATGCGGGTGTCGAACCCCTTGCCTGCGCGGCGCACGGCAGCGCGCACCGCCAGCAGGGCGCGCAGAGTCAGACGCGGGGCGATGGTCATCTGCCAGCCATCGCCGCGAAAGCGCGTGAGGCGGGTCGGCGCACCCTGCCAGAGGGCCAGCGTCGCGGCGACGTCCTGCAACCCGTCGAAAATCCGCGACAGTTCCGCCGAAGTCAGTTTCGTGGATTTCACGATATCGCCGGTGAAAACCGCCAGATCCGCCATGTGCTGCCCCTTTTTGCGCGATCTTGCCGGAACGCATGGCCCCGCGCAAGCCGGACAAGGAAAAGGGCCGCCCCCGGGGCAGGGGCGGCCCATCTGCAAGGGACCTGCGCATGTGAGGGGGGACCTCAGGGCACCAAGCAGTAACAGCGCAGGCGAAAAGGCGCCCGCAGGGGGATCTCCACCGGGACCGGAAAGGCAAGTGTGTCCGTTGCTGCTCCGTCCGGTCATGGACAGATCCCGACAGGATAGCGTCGCGCCTGTTACAGCTTCGCGAAAGGGATGTGACGGTCAGGTGATGGTTTCATGACAGCGTCCGAAGACGACGGCCATACGGCGCGCGCAGGTGTTACATGAACCCCAGTTCGAGCCGCGCTTCGTCCGACATCATGTCCATGCCCCAGGGCGGCTCCCAGACCAGTTCGACATCGACATGCTTGACGCCGGGCAGCGGCTCCACCGCGTCGGCGACCCATCCGGGCATCTCGCCGGCCACAGGGCAACCGGGCGCGGTCAGCGACATCTTGATGCCGACTTCATTCTCGGCATTGATGTCTATGGTATAGATCAGGCCGAGTTCAAAGATATTGACCGGGATTTCCGGGTCATAGACCGTGCGGCAAGCGTCCACGATCTGATCGTAGAGCGGATGATCGGTGCTGGACGGCGCAATCAGCGGCGTCCCTTCAAGCGGCTGGGTCGGTTGGGTCATCTTGGCCTCGGCTGCGGTTCCTGAGCATTTATATAGGGATTGTCGTGCCAGAGGTCCAGTGCCGCCCGAGGCACGATTCCCAAGTTTGGCGGCTGCCGGGTCGCTATGGTGCGAAACGCACCGAGGCGCGGGGGTTTCCGGGCAGACCGGTACTGGTCACACTCGCCCCGCCCTGCATCTCGGCTAAGGGCGTCCATTCTCGTTGATGTCGCGGGTCACGATCCGCGCGCCGCTGGATTGGCGGCGGAACACCATCCGCAGGACGATCCACGCGATGAGCGACAGGATCGCGAAGAGTGCGAGCAGGGCCGGGACGTTTATCGCAGGCAGGCCAAAGACCACCACGGCCATTGCCAACGCCCCCAGCGCAAAGCCCAGAAAGATCGACGCCGGCACCAGAAGTTCGATCACGCCCAGCACGAGGGCGGCACAGATCCAGACCCACCAGAGCGACAGGTAATCGGCCATCAGCCGCGACCCTTCAGCAGTTTGAAGGCATCGCCGAAGGCTTCCAGCGCCTGCGCAGGCACGATGATCGTCTGGTTGCCGCTTCCGGCACCCATCCCATTGATCGCCTCCACCTGCTTCAGGGCGATCTGGTACTGTGCCGCCTCCAGCCCGTTCTCGTTGATCGCTGTGGCCACCACCTGCGTGGCATAGGCCTCCGCATCCGCCAGCACGCGGCGCGCCTTGGCGGTCTGCTCGGAGGCATAGAGCTCAGCGTCCGCAGACAGCTCCACGGCGCGCTTCTTGCCTTCGGCCTCCGTCACCTGCGCCCGGCGCGCACGCTCGGCGTTGAGCTGCTGCATCATCGCCGCGCGGGTCGCGGCATCGAGGTTCACATCGAGGATCTCGGCCCGCGTGACCTCGATCCCCCAGTTCTCCACCGCGTCCTCCACATTGGCCTTTATCGTGGCAATCAGCGCGGAGCGGTTGGCCTGCACCTCGTCCAGATCCATCTTGCCGATCTCGGCCCGCACGATGCCTGCGACAGTGGTGGCAATGGCTGAATCGATGTCACGTATGCGGTAGACGGTCTTTTCCGGTTCGATGATGCGGTAGAAGACAGAAGTATCGACCTGAACCAACACGTTGTCGCGGGTGATCGCGTCCTGACTTGCGGTGGGCAGCTGGCGTTCGAGGATCGAGATTTCATGCGCCACGCGGTCGATGAAGGGCACGATCATGTTGATCCCAGGGCCAAGCACGGCGCGAAGGCGGCCGAAGCGCTCGATCACGTGCTGTTCGGACTGCGGCACGATCTTGACGGCCTTGAAGATGAGAATGATCACCAGCAGCGCCAGCAGCAACCAGATCAGGTTGTTCTGGAGCGCATCCAGCAGCAGTCGTTCAATGTCCACGGGACCATTCCTTTGCTTCACAAATTTCAACAGTATGTCGTCGGTTTTCCCGTTGATTGCAAGTTTCGCGACACTGGTCTATCGCCGGAGGCGCACCAGGACAGGACAGCGCCATGACCCCCTTTTCCTTCGAAAAACACGGCCAGGACGGCCCCGCCCGCACCGGCGTGATCCAAACGCCACGGGGCGAAATCCGCACGCCCGCCTTCATGCCCGTGGGCACTGCGGCCACCGTGAAGGCGATGATGCCCGAGAGCGTGAAGGCCACCGGCGCGGACATCCTGTTGGGCAATACCTATCATCTGATGCTGCGCCCCACGGCGGAGCGGATCGCACGGTTGGGGGGGCTGCACCGCTTCATGAACTGGGAGGGGCCGATCCTGACGGATTCGGGCGGCTTTCAGGTGATGAGCCTCGCCGACTTGCGCAAGCTCACCGAGCGCGGCGTGACCTTCAAGAGCCACATCGACGGCTCCAAGCACGAGATCACGCCGGAACGGTCGATGGAGATCCAGGCGCTGCTTGGCTCCGACATCGTGATGTGCTTCGACGAATGCCCGGCACTGCCCGCCGACCGCGACCGGATCGCGCAAAGCATGGAGCTGTCGATGCGGTGGGCGAAGCGGTCGCGCGATGCCTTCGGCGACCGCCCCGGCCATGCGCTTTTCGGTATCCAGCAGGGCGGGCTGGAACGCGACCTTCGCGCGCAAAGTGCCGAGGCCCTGCGCGAGATCGGCTTTGACGGCTACGCGGTCGGCGGGCTGGCGGTGGGAGAAGGGCAGGCGGCGATGTTCGGCTGCCTCGACTACGCGGCGGACCAGTTGCCCGAGGACAAGCCACGCTACCTGATGGGTGTGGGCAAGCCCGACGATATCGTGGGGGCGGTAGCGCGCGGCATCGACATGATGGATTGCGTGCTGCCTTCGCGGTCGGGCCGCACGGGGCAGGTCTTTACCCGGCGCGGGG
>JBBSJO010000117.1:0-13442 GCA_038257185.1 Rhodobacterales bacterium
CCGAGCGGTGCGACATCACATTGGTGAAGCCCGCGCGGTGCGCCATGTCGACGGCCTTGAGCGTCTCCGTCAGGGTGCCGATCTGGTTGACCTTCACCAGCATCGCATTGGCGCTGCGCTTTTCGATGCCCATGGCCAGACGCTCTGGGTTGGTCACGAAAAGGTCGTCGCCCACCAGCTGGACCTTGCCGCCGAGGCGTTCAGTGAGGGCGTGCCAGCCGTCCCAGTCGTCCTCGGACATGCCGTCTTCGATGGAGATGATCGGGTAGTCGCCGACCAGCGCCGCGAGGTAATCGACATTCTCGTCACTGGATAGGGATTTTCCTTCTCCGGCAAACTCGTAGCGGCCGTTCTTGTAGTATTCCGTGGCGGCACAGTCGAGCGCGAGGTAGATTTCCTCGCCGGGCTTGTAGCCTGCCTTTTCGATGGACTTCAGAATGAAATCCAGCGCGTCACGGGTGGAGCTGATGTTGGGGGCAAATCCGCCCTCGTCGCCGACACCGGTGGCGAGACCGGCGGCGGAAAGCTCCTTCTTCAGCGTGTGAAATACTTCTGATCCCATGCGCACGGCCTCGCGGATATTCTCCGCCGCGACGGGCATGATCATGAATTCCTGGATGTCGATGGGGTTGTCCGCGTGTTCGCCGCCGTTGATGATGTTCATCATAGGCACCGGCAAGATGCGCGCCGAGGTGCCGCCGACGTAACGGTAGAGCGGTTGCGTGCAGAAATCCGCAGCGGCCTTGGCGGCGGCCAGAGAAACACCGAGGATCGCGTTGGCGCCCAGTCGTTCCTTGTTCTTGGTGCCGTCGAGTTCGATCATGATCTCATCGATCTCGACCTGTTCGGTGGCGTCGATCCCCACCAGTGCCTCGGCGATCTCGCCGTTGACGCTTGCACAGGCCTCCAGCACGCCCTTGCCCATGTAGCGGGCCTTGTCGCCATCGCGTTTCTCGACCGCCTCGTGGGCGCCGGTGGAGGCACCGGAGGGGACGGCGGCGCGGCCCATGGTGCCGTCTTCGAGGATCACGTCGACCTCGACGGTGGGATTGCCCCGGCTGTCGAGGATTTCGCGGGCATGGATGTCGATGATCGTGCTCATGGGGCGGCTCCTTGCGGCATTTGCGGTGGTTTAGCCTGCCGGTCCGGTCTTGGAAAGGCTCGCGGTGACAGGCAGGCGCAGTTTGCGCTCGCGCCAGACGGTGTAGGCGCCGGAGGCCACGATGATGGCCGCGCCGATCAGGGTGTAGCTGTCGAGCGTTTCGGAGAAGACGAAGACCCCGACCGTAAGGCCGAATAGGATGCGGGAATAGCGGAAGGGGGCCACGAAGGAGATGTCGCCCGCACGCATCGACGCGATAATGCAGTAGATCGCGGGAATGCCGCTGATGATGGCTCCCGCCTGCAACAGCCAAGTGGCGCCGTCGGGCATCACGAAAGCCTCGCCGGTCACCAGCAGGGCAAGCACGCCGCCGGGAATGACGGCAAGGAACCCCATGACCGACATCTGCACCGTGCTGAAGGAGGCCGGGATGCGCCGGGTGATCAGGTCGCGGGCCGTCATGGCAACGACCCCGGCGACGGCGAAGAGCGCGGTGGCCTCGAAGCCCGACCCGAAGGGACGCAGCACGATCAGCACACCGCAGAGCCCGATGCACACCGCCGTCCAGCGGCGCGGGCCGACGGGTTCACCGAAAAAGAGCGCGGCGCCCAGCGTGACCAGCAGGGGGTTCGCCTGAATGATCGTCGTGACAAGCGAGATTGGCGCGAGGGCGAGGGCGGTGACGAACATGAGGCCCGCCAGTCCTTCGAAGACCATCCGCAAGCCGGAGGGTCCCCAGAACATGGATTTGTGCAGGGGCACCTGCCCGATGATCAGCGCCCAGATGCCGAAGACGATGGCGCCGCCCAACCCGGTCAGGATCAGGATCTCGCCAATGGGGAGCGTGTCGGACATCAGCTTGATGAACATGTCCTCGATGGCAAAGCCCAACATGGCGATGACCATCAGCAAGGCGCCGCGGATATTGTCCATCTATCGTGCCCCCTTCTGCCGATCGCCGCCGACATGCAGTTTTTGCGGCGCAAGGACAAGGGGTAGTCTGGTGGCTGCCGGGCAGGGATGCTAGCTGCGGGTCCATGAGATGGCCGCAGCTTTCCCGCTCCCCCGTGGATACCCTTCTGACCCTTGGTTTGGGTGCCGCAGGCGCGGCGCTGGCATGGGGCCTTTCGGCGCCGGTCTACATGCTGCTCGGGCCTGCAATTGCGGTCAGCCTCGCGGGGTTTTCAGGTTTGCGCACAGCGATTGATCCCCGGCTGCGGGATGCCTGCTTTCTGATCCTGGGCATCGCGGTGGGGGCGGGGTTCGATTCCTATGCGCTTGAGGCGATGCTGCGATGGCCGCTGGCATTCGCGCTCATGGCGGTGGTGATCTGGCTGATCATGGTGGTCAGCCGCTGGATGCTGGTGCGGTTCTTCCACTTCGAGCCGCGCGGCGCCTTGCTGGCGGCTGCACCTGGGCACCTGAGTTTCGTGATCGCCATCGCGGCTGACATCGGGACGGACGTGGCCCGGATCTCGATCACGCAGTCGGTGCGCCTGCTGGCGCTGACGCTCGTTGTACCCTTCGTGGCGATCCTGATGGGCGTGGAGGTTTCGGGCAACATAGCGCCCGTAGGGACCGCGATGCCCTTCATCGCGATGCTGATACTCTTTGCACTGGCGCTTGCGATGGGGCTGGTTTTTCAACGCCTTTCGGTTCCTGCTCCCCTTTTGCTGGGGGCAATGGCGGTGTCAGCCTTGGGTCATCTGACGGGCCTTGCGCCGGGGGTCTTGCCCCAGTGGCTGATCCTGCCGGCCTATCTGGTTCTGGGGGCGCTCATCGGGACGCGGTTCTCTGGCGTGACCTTTGCGCTCTTGTCGCACGGGCTGATGGCAGGGGTGGCGATCACGGTCGTGGCCGTGGGTCTGGCGACCCTGGGGTCGGTTCCGGTTGCCTGGGCATTGGGGATGCCGCTGCCGCATGTATTGGTCGCCTTCGCGCCGGGTGGGCTGGAGACGATGATCGCCATGGGGGTCGTGCTGGGCGTCGTGCCGGGCTTTGTGGCCGCCTGCCATATCGCGCGGCTGCTGGTGCTGAGCGTGTTGCTGCCCTGGATGTTGTCGCGGTCGGGGCGGGGGTAAGGTTTCCCACGCGAGAGGCGCCGCAGGTGGCGGGCCAGCGCCTGCCCGTGGGGAGGCGATTGATACAGTAATCCGTCCCGCTTTATGGTTCGGCCTGGTGCGAGCCATCAGAGTTGCACCAATCCTCACCAGTTCGCCAGCCCGGGGTACGGGCAGGCGATGGCCCGGCGCCTGCGGCTTGTTCCGGGCCTGCGCGATTCTCACCCTTTCAGGCGCACCATCAAACGGTTGCCGATCTTCTTGGTCTCCAGTGCGTCTAGTGAAGCGACCAATGCACTCAGCTTGCCGTGCCCGTAGGTCCGGCTGTCGAAATCGGGGTGGCTCGCCTGAATCGACTGCCCGATCTGGCCGAGGTTGTACCAGTCGTCCTCGCTGTCGATCTTGTCGATGGCCTCGCGGAACAGCGGCAGCGCCTTCGTGGTGCGTGCAGTGCTGCCCTTGGGCGTCTCCTGAGGCGCGTCGGGGTCGGGAATGTTTTCGATCAGGATGAAGCGGTTATAGACATTGCGCAGCGACTCGTTGGTCTTCGCCTCGCCGATGCCGATCACCGTCAGCCCGTCCTCGCGCAGCCGGTTCACCAGCGCCGTGAAATCGCTGTCCGAGGACACGATCACGAACATGTCGAACTTGCCCGAGTGCAGGATATCCATCGCATGGATCACCAGCCCGATGTCGGTGGCGTTCTTGCCGCGCGAATTGTTGGTTTCCTGATGCGCCACCAGCCCCAGCGCGCGGATCGGCTCCTTCCAACCCTTCAGATGGTCGTTCGACCAGTCGCCGTAGACCCGGCGCAGCGCAGGCTCTCCGATGGAGGCGACCTCGCGGATGATCTTGGCGGCGAATTTGGCGGGCACGTTGTCAGCGTCGATCAGCACGGCCAGCAGGGGGCGGTCTCGGTCGGTCATCTTTTCTCCTTCTTCAGCGGCACACCGTACAATTCCAGCCGGTGTCCCCGCAGTTCATAGCCCAGCTTGGCCGCAATCCGTTCCTGCAGGGCCTCGATCTCCGCATCGACGAATTCGATCACGGCACCGGAATTCATGTCGATCAGGTGGTCATGGTGCTCGCGCTCTGCGTCCTCATACCGCGCGCGCCCGTCACCGAATTCGAGCTTGTCGAGAATGCCGGCCTCCTCGAACAGCTTCACGGTACGATAGACGGTGGCGATGGAAATCCCTGCATCGCGCGCCACTGCGCGGGCCAGCAGTTCCTCCACGTCCGGGTGATCCTCGGCATCCTCGATCACTTCCGCGATGATGCGGCGCTGGCCTGTCATGCGCAGGCCCATGGCCTCGCAGCGAGTGATGATGGGTTTGCGCATGAGGACGCCCTTCGGTCACATGGGCCTTCGATGTAGCGGCAATCGACCGCGCGCACCACCGGCTTTTATGCCAAGAAGGTTGACTTATGGCGCGATCAGGCCCATGTGGGGGTCAAGCGAAGCCTTCTGCCGCGTGAGCAGCCCGGATCAAATCGCCAATAGCGTGATCCGATTTCAAGGCCCGCCGATGTTCCCAAAATCACGCGTGGGGCCAAACGCGACGGACAGGTTCAGGGCACTTCGCCCGTGCCTGCGATCCGCTTCGCGTGACCCTGCGGCGCTCGGATGGGCGCGGCGAAGCGACAGGTACAGGCGGATTCGCGTGTGCCGGAAAGAACGATATGAGCGATTTCGACATGATGGGCCTGCCCAAGAAACTGGTGGCACGGCTTTATGAAATGGGTCTGAAGGACCCGACCCCGATCCAGAGACAAGCCATCCCCCACGGCATGAACGGCCGCGACGTAATGGGCCTTGCCCAGACCGGCACCGGCAAGACCGCCGCTTTCGGCGTGCCGCTGGTGGCTCAGATGATGGCGATGGAAGGCCGTCCCAACCTGCGCTGCGTGCGTGGTCTGGTGCTGGCACCGACCCGCGAACTGGCCCAGCAGATCGCCGTGCACCTGCGCGACTATTCAAAGGGCACGCAACTCAAGGTGGCGATGGTGGTGGGCGGTCAGTCCATCAACACCCAGATCAAGCGGCTTTCACAAGGCGTCGACCTTCTGGTCGCCACGCCGGGCCGTCTGCTGGACCTGATGGACCGCCGCGCGGTTCGGCTGGACGAGGCGACGTTCCTTGTCTTGGACGAGGCCGACCAGATGCTCGACATGGGCTTCATCCACGACCTGCGCAAGATCGCCAGCGTAATCCCCAAGAACCGCCAGACGATGCTCTTCTCGGCCACCATGCCGAAGCTGATGAACGAGATCGCGAACACCTACCTGCAAAGCCCGATCCGGATCGAGGTTTCGCCTCCGGGCAAGGCCGCCGACAAGGTCACGCAGGAGGTCCACTTCATCGCAAAGGCGGAGAAGACCTCGCTGCTGATCGAACTTCTGGCCAAGCACAGGGGCGAGCGGGCGCTGGTCTTCGGGCGTACCAAGCACGGGTCGGAAAAGCTGATGAAGACGCTGGTGAAGGCGGGCTTCGATGCGACTTCCATTCACGGCAACAAGAGCCAGGGCCAGCGCGACCGCGCCATCGAGGGCTTCAAGTCCGGTGATCTGACGGTGCTTGTGGCGACGGATGTTGCCGCGCGGGGGCTCGACATCCCCGACGTAAAGCACGTCTACAACTATGAATTGCCCAACGTGCCCGACAATTACGTTCACCGCATCGGCCGGACCGCGCGGGCGGGCAAGGATGGCGCGGCGATTGCGTTCTGTGCGCCAGACGAGATGGGCGAGCTGAAGGCGATCCAGAAGACGATGGGCATCGCGATTCCGGTGGCCTCGGGCCGACCGTGGGAAGCGATGGAGATCCCCGACAAGCCCAAGGGCCGTGGCCGTGGCGGTCGCCCCGGTGGGGGTGGTGGTAACCGTCCCAAGGGCGGCGGCGGTGACGGTGGCGGTGCAGCCAAGCCCGGTGCAGGTCGCAGACGTCGGCGGGGTGGCGGTGGCGGCAAGCCCGGCGGTCAGCAGGCCGCGTGACCGGGCGTACACTGACGCTGAAATTTCTATACTTCATCGTGGCGGCACTGGTGTCAGTGCCGCTTCTGGTGGCGGTCCTGATTCCCGCTTCGTGCCGTAACGCACCCTGCAAGAGCCTCGGTCTCGAAGGGCTTTTCAAGGGAGAGATCGTCGTGATCTGGCTGCCGCCACTGGCTGTGGCTGCCGTCCTGATCTGGATCATCTTCCGGATGCACCGCGCGGCAGATCCCGCGCGGTAGCACCGGTTTTCTTCAGGTATAGAGCGATGGCACGCCCATCTCGGCGTGGATGTCGTTCACATCCGCCGGTTTCATGCCATAGGCCTGCGCGAGCTTGTGCAGGTATTGCGCTTCGGCCTGTGTATCGAGGTCGATCCCCAGCAGCGACATGGCATAGACCTGCGGGCCCAATCCTTCGGGCGTCTGGCGCACCAGCGCGTCGATGTCCACCGGGGCGGCCATCTGCGCCTTCACGAAGGCCGCTTCCTCTGCATCGACGTCGCCCAGATGTTTGAGCAGCCTGTCGCGCTCGCCCTCGTCGAAAGTGCCATCGGACTTGGCGGCCTGAATCATCGCCGCCAGCATCAGCGCCGCAGTCGCCTCCTGATCCTGACTGGGTTCGATCGGTTCTTCCTGCGTGCCGTCGAACTGCGAATTCAGCACCTCGCCGAAACTCGCGTTGGGCTTCTCGGGGTGTCGGCGCAGGGTATCCTGCGTCCCCGACAGCAAGCCGCCCATGCCGGCAGCCCCGGCCAGACCGCCCAGAAGGCCGCCAAGCCCGCCCGCCGATCCACCACGGCCGCCCAATTGCTCCAACAGGCCGCCCAGACCACCGGCACCACCGGTTGAGGTTCGCCCGCCACCGCCGAGCAGGCCGCCCAGCATATCCTCGAGGCCGCCACCGGAGGTGCGCGGGGCAGGGCTGTGGGTGCCGCCGATCGGTTTCGATCCGCCACCCTTCGTCA
This sequence comes from Rhodobacterales bacterium, assembly GCA_038257185.1. Taxonomy (GTDB): domain Bacteria; phylum Pseudomonadota; class Alphaproteobacteria; order Rhodobacterales; family Rhodobacteraceae; genus Sulfitobacter. The sequence goes on from JBBSJO010000117.1 coordinate 7,121, forward strand.
ACCCACCCAGCAATCCGCCCAGATCGCCGCCCGACCCAGTGCCCGTGCCACTGTTTTTCTTCATCACGGCGCTGGCGCCCTTGGCCACGGCCACGCCGATGGCGACCTTCGCCAGTGTTTTCATAAGGCTCATTGTGCATCCCTTTCAGGTTATCTGCATTGCTCCTCAGTGTCGCATGTTTGACGCCGCACAGAAGGGGAAAATTGGCGCGCGCGCGTCCTTCGGCGGGTTTTGCACATTGACACTCCCCGCACCTTCACCGCTTCTGGCGGCGTGGAGCGCAAGTCACATATCGACCTTTTCGGGGCAGCGGCGCTTATCGCCTTCGCGCTCAATCTCGCGTTCAATCAGGTCGTGATCAAGGTCACGGCGGGCGGTTTCAACCCGGTCTTCTCCGCCGGTCTTCGCTCGGTCGGGGCGGTGCTGGTGCTGCTGATCTGGATGCGCCTGCGCGGGGTGAGCTTCCGGGTGCCGCGCAATGCCTGGGTCTACGGGGTCGGATCGGGTCTGCTTTTTACGCTTGAATTTGCATGCCTTTTCAAAGCGCTCGACATTACCACGGTCAGCCGTGCCTCGGTTATCTTCTACTCCATGCCGGTCTGGCTGACGCTGCTGGCGCATCTGCTGCTCCCGGATGAGAGCCTTACCCGGCGCAAACTCGCGGGTCTCGTACTGGCGATGGCTGGGGTGGCGCTGGCACTCAGCGACCGCAGCGGCGGGCAAGTGAGCTGGACGGGCGACCTGCTGGCGCTGCTGGCGGCCTTCTGCTGGGCCGCGATTGCGCTGTTCGTGCGGGTCACACCGCTGTCCGAGGTCGAGGCTGCGCCGCAGCTTCTCTTTCAGGTCGTCCTATCGGGGCCGATCCTGCTGCTGATCGCGCCCCTCTTCGGGCCGCTGATCCGCGATCTGCAACCGATTCACCTTGCCGGGTTGGCCTTCCAGATCGTTGCGGTAGCGAGCCTGGGGTTCCTCTTCTGGTTCTGGCTGATGAAGATCTACCCTGCATCCTCAGTCGCCTCCTTCAGCTTCCTGTCGCCGGTGTTCTCGGTGATTCTCGGCTGGCTGATCCTGTCCGAGCATGTCGCCTGGTCGGTATGGGGGGCTTTGGTGCTGGTGGCGAGCGGGATCTATCTCATCAATCGCAGGCCGCCTCTGGTGGTCAGCGCCTGAGTTTGTCTGGCAAGATGAAGCATCAGGTGCCGCAGAAGGTAGCGGGCACGATCTCTTCTTCGGTGGGCGGGCGCTGAAGGTCTGGATCGGTGGCCTCGAAGGGGGTAGCCAGTGCCGTCATCAGTCGCTCGAAAGGGGCCATGTCGCCTGCAACGGCGGCCTCGATCATCTGTTCGACGCGGTGGTTGCGTGGGATGACGGCGGGGTTCACGCGGTTCATGTCGGTTGCGTCGGGTGCGCTGCCGAGACGCGCGCGCCAGCCGATTGCCCATGTGTCGAAGGCCTCGCGGTTGGTGAACTGGTCGCGGGCCTGATCGGTGGGCAGGGCGCGGAAGGCATTGGTGAAATCCGCGCCGTCTGTTTGCATGATCTCCAGCAAACCCTGCACCAGTGCGAGGTCGTCGGAACGTGGCTCCGCGATACCGATCTTGGCGGCGAAACGGCGGAGCCAGGCACTCTCCAACAGGCCGGGCATGGCGTGGACGATCTCGGTCGCCTCCTCGACGGCGGCGTCCTTGTCATCAGCGAGTTGGATCAGGCTGGTTGCCAGTTGCGCCATGTTCCACACCACGATATTGGGCTGGTTGCCATAGGCGTAACGCCCCTGTTGGTCGATGGAGGAAAACACCCGCCCATTGTGGAAGGCGTCCATGAAGGCGCAGGGGCCGTAGTCGATGGTTTCTCCGGAAATCGCACAGTTGTCCGTATTCATGACGCCGTGAATGAAGCCCACGGCCATCCAGGAGGCCACCAGCTCCGCCTGCGCGGCGCAGACAGCGCGGAGCAGGTCCATCGGGCCCGTGGCGTCAGGGTAGTGGCGGTGGACCGCATAGTCGGTGAGGGTCCGCAGGTTCGCAACCTCGCCACGATGGGCGAAGACCTCAAAGGTGCCGACGCGCAGGTGGCTTCGGGCCACGCGGGTCAGGATCGCACCGGGGAGTGCACCTGCCTCGCGGAAGATCGGCTCGCCCGTCGCCACGGCGGCCAGCGCGCGGGTGGTGGGGATGCCGAGCGCGTGCATCGCCTCGCTGACCACGTATTCGCGCAGCACCGGGCCGAGCCAGGCGCGCCCGTCGCCCATGCGGGAATAGGGCGTGGGGCCTGAGCCTTTCAGTTGAATGTCGCGCCGTATCTCCTTGGAATCGATGACTTCTCCCAGCAGGATTGCGCGACCGTCGCCGAGCTGTGGGTTGTAGCTGCCGAACTGGTGGCCGGCATAAAGCTGGGCCAGCGGGGCGGCATCGTCGGGGACCTCGTTGCCTGCGAAGACACGGGCGATCTCGGCCGCATCGGGCGCATCGATTCCGAGCAGCTTTGCGAGGTCCTTATTGAAGGCTAGCAGCTGAGGCGCTTTGACGGGCGTCGGTGCGAGGCGGGTATAAAACCCCTCCGGCAGGGCGGCATAGCTGTTGTCGAAGGGGATGTGCAGGGTCATAGCGTCCTCGACATGAACATGTAGCGGTCGCGCGGCTTGAACCCGGCGCGGCTGTAGAGCTTGACGGCAGCCGCGTTGTCGCGGTCCACCTCCAGGTGCATCGCGCGCACGCCGCCCTGTGCCAGCGCGCGCGGCAGGGCGATGAGGGCTTCGGATGCGATGCCGCGCCCGCGCACACCGGGGCGAATGTAAAGCTCGTCGATGATTCCATCGAGTCCGCCGAATTCCACCGACCAGCCGAAGGTGATCACGACATAGCCGATGGGCGATCGGGGCGGGCCGATGAGGTAGGCCGCCCCGTGCGGGATGCCGTCAAGCAGCGGGGCGACACCGCGCCGCCGCGCGTCATCGGTCATTTCGATACCTTGTTCGGCCTGGAACGCGGTGACGAGAGCGATCAGACTGTCCAGATGCGCGGGGCCCGCCAAGGTGAGGGTCGCGCTCATAGCCGGGCCAGCCTTTCCGTCAGCAAGGCAAAGAACCCGCCCGCGTCGACGTTGCCCATGAAGGTCGCGTTGGGCGCGCGGTCGGTGACGCCCCACCAGTCGGCGACGGTCATGCCCATCGTCAATTCGGACTGGGTCTCGATCTCCACGTTGATGTGGCGGCCGGTGAAGAGGTCGGGATTGATCAGATAGGCCGTCACGCAGGGGTCGTGCAGCGGCGCGCCTTCGGAGCCGTATTTCTCCTTGTCGAAGCGTTCGAAGAACTCCGTCATCTGCGCCACGGCGATGCCCACAGGCGTGCCAAGCGCGCGGAAAGCGTCGTTGCGCGACTTGGTAACCAGCGCCTTGTGCGTGACGTCGAGCGGCATCACCACAATCGGCGCCCCGGATCTGAACACAATATCAGCGGCTTGAGGGTCGACGTAGATGTTGAATTCGGCGGCGGGGGTGATGTTGCCGCCTTCGAAGTAACCCCCGCCCATGAGCACAATCTTTGCAATGCGGTCGGCGATGTCGGGGGCTTTCTGCAAGGCCGTCGCGATGTTGGTGAGCGGCCCAAGTGGGCAGAGCGTGACGGTGCCGGGGGCATTGTCGCGCAGGGTGTCGATGATGAAATCGACCGCATGTCCGTCGGACAGCGGCATCGTCGGTTCCAGCAGGTCTGGGCCGTCGAGCCCGGTTTTCCCGTGCACATGCTCCGCCGTGACCAGATCACGCCCCAAAGGGCGGTCGCATCCGGCAAAGACGCGCATCTTGGGCCGTCCGGCCAGTTCGCAGACGATGCGGGCGTTGCGCGAGGTCAGGTGCAGCGGCACGTTCCCGGCGACGCAGGTGATACCAAGCACCTCGATGTCCTCGGGGCTCGCCAATGCCAGCAGGATGGCCACGGCGTCGTCCTGACCGGGGTCGGTGTCTATGATGATCTTGCGGGGGGGCATGGCTGTGCTCCTGTTTTGCGGTGGTGATAGGCCATGTTCTGCCCAAGCGAAAGGGTATCAGCGGCGCGCCGGTACCCACCCGCGATCACGTAGGCGTGGACTTGCCGGCGCGCTCCGTGGCCTTCACCGCATCCCAGAGCGCGTCCATCTCGGCGAGATCACTGTCGGCGGGGGTCTTGCCCCTTGCGGCCAGCCGCGCTTCGATCCCCTCGAACCGCCGGGTAAACTTGGCATTGGCGGCGCGCAGTGCGGCCTCCGGATCCAGCCCCAGATGGCGTCCGAGGTTGGCCATGACGAACAGCAGGTCGCCGAATTCCTCGAAGACCTCTTCCGGGGTGAGAATATCGCGCGCCTCCACCAACTCGCGGGCCTCTTCCGCGATCTTGTCGATCACCTGATCGGTCGCGGGCCAGTCGAAACCCACGCGGGCCGCGCGTTTTTGCAGTTTCAGCGCGCGCAGCAGGGCGGGCAGGCCGATGGCGACACCGTCGAGCGTGCCCCCCTGCTTTTTCCCGGCGCGTTCGGTGGCCTTGATGGATTCCCAGTCGCGGGTCTGCTGATCGGCGGATTTCTCGCGGGATTCGTCGCCGAAGACATGGGGGTGCCGCGCCACCATCTTGTCCGAGATGTTGCGCACCACGGAATGGAAGGTGAAATGCCCGGCCTCTTCCCCTATCGCCGTGTGATAGACACTTTGCAGCAGCAGGTCGCCCAACTCCCCCTCCAGCTCAGGCCAGTTCTGCCGGTCGATTGCGTCGGCGACTTCATAGGCTTCTTCAATGGTGTAAGGCGCAATCGAGGCGAAATCCTGTTCGATATCCCAAGGGCAGCCGGTTGTGGGATCGCGCAGTCGGCGCATGATTTCAAGCAGGCGCTCAATGCCGGCATCGGGGTCGTGAATGAGGTCGTCGGCCATTGCAGCTTGGTCCTATCTGGTGTCAGATGCGAACCTGATCATTCTGCCAATCGGAGTCCACCCCATGCCCGTCGTCAACCGCATCGCCGCCCTGTCCGAAGAGATGACCGCCTGGCGTCAGCACCTGCACACGATCCCCGAACTCAGCTTCGACTGCCCCAAGACGGCGGCCTTCATCAAGGCACGGCTGGAGGAGATCGGCGTGGACGAGATCCACGAGGGCATCGCGCAGTCGGGCATTGTCGCGATCATCAACGGCAATGGCGCGGGCGGCACCATCGGCTTGCGCGCGGATTTCGATGCCCTGCCGATCATGGAGGAAACCGGGGTCGATTATGCCTCGACCCACCCCGGCAAGATGCATGCCTGCGGCCATGACGGCCATACCGCGATGCTGCTGGGGGCGGCGAAATACTTGGCGGAGACGCGCAACTTCGCGGGCCGCGTGGCGCTGATCTTCCAGCCGGCCGAGGAAGACGGCGGTGGGGCGGAGGTGATGTGCAAGGAGGGGATCATGGACCGCTTCGGGATCGGGCAGGTCTACGGCATCCACAACATGCCGGGTGCGGAACTGGGCGCGTTCTTTACCACGCCGGGTCCGATCATGGCGGCGGTGGACACCGTGACGATCCACATCACGGGCCGTGGCGGGCATGGTGCCATGCCGCACGAGACGGCGGACCCTGTCGTGGCGGCCTGCAGCATGGTCCTGGCGATCCAGACGATCATTTCGCGCAACACGCATTCGGCGCGCGAAAAGGTGATATCTGTCACGCAGGTCCACACCGGCAGCGCCAGCAACATCGTGCCTGAAAAGGCGATGATCAACGCCACGGTACGCACCTTCGATACCGAAACGCGAGATATCATCCGCCGCCGGCTGGAGGAGATCGTGGCGGGGCAGGCAGCGAGCTACGGCGTGAGCGCGGAACTGGTCTACGAGATCGGTTATCCCGCAACGTACAATTCACCGGAGGAAACGGCTTTCGCCACGAAGGTCGCGCAGGATGTGGCGGGTGAGGCGGCGGTCGACGGGGCCTTTCCCAAGGTCGCGGGATCGGAGGATTTCGCCTATATGCTGGAGGAGCGGCCCGGGGCCTACCTCTTTCTGGGGGCCGGTCCCGGCGCGGGGCTGCATCATCCGAAGTTCAATTTCAACGATGCCGTCGCGCCCGTAGGCGCCTCGTTCTTTGCCCGGCTGGTAGAGCGGGCACAGCCGGTCGCAGGGGCCTGAGACATGGCCCTCGAAGATGCGAAAACCCAGGTCGATCAGGCGTTTACCCGCGATGAACTGAAGGGCGCGAGTTTCGAGAACGCCTTTGGCGGGGCGACGTCCTTTCTGCGGCGGCGCTATACCAAGGACCTGCGCGGCGTGGACATCGCCGTGACAGGCGTGCCCTTCGATCAGGCGGTGAC
>JBBSJO010000118.1:0-12985 GCA_038257185.1 Rhodobacterales bacterium
ACGGCGCTCTACATCGACGCCGACGCCTGCCCGGTAAAGGAAGAGGCCGAACGCGTCGCCACGCGCCACAAGGTGCACATGTTCGTCGTCTCCAACGGCGGGCTGCGCCCCTCGCGTAACCCGCTGGTGGAGATGGTGATCGTCCCCGACGGCCCCGACGTTGCCGACATCTGGATCGCGGAGCGTTGCGGTCCGGGCGACGTGGTGGTGACGGGTGACATCCCGCTGGCGGCGCGTTGTGTCGAGGCTGGCGCCCGGGTGCTGAAACACAACGGCGAGGCGCTTACGGCGGCCAATATCGGCAACGTTCTGGCGACCCGCGACCTGATGGCGGACCTGCGCGCGGCGGACCCCTTCCGGCAGGGCGGCGGCAAGGGCTTTACAAAGGCCGACCGCTCCCGTTTTCTGGAAGCGCTGGAGCGGGAATTGCGCGCAGCGGCGCGTGTCTAGCCGTTTTCTTGCAAAGAAAACGTCCGGAATTTTTGAAAAATTCCGACTATGTTCGAGAGGTATGATCGTGAAACCGCAAGCCGTCGTGTTCGATATCGGCAACGTCCTGATCGAATGGCAGCCCGAGCGTTTCTATGACGCGGTGATCGGCCCCGACCGCCGTCGAGAGATGTTCGAGGCCGTCGACCTGCACGCCATGAACGACCGCGTGGACATGGGCGGGAACTTCACCGACACAATCTATGGCACGGCGGAGGTCTACACCGACTGGCGCGCCGAAATCCGCCTCTGGCACGACCGTTGGATCGAAATGGCGAGCCCTGTCATCGATCATTCCCTGCGCCTGATGAAAGCCCTGCAAGCCAAGGGCATTCCGGTATTCTCCCTCACCAACTTCGGCATCCAGAGCTATGATCTCGCCGCTACCCATTATCCCTTCCTTCGGGAGTTCGACCTCGATTTCATCTCCGGCCATCTGGGCATGATCAAACCCGACCCCGCGATCTTCGCCGCAGTCGAAGCCGGCAGCGGCGTGGCCCCCGCTGGCCTGATCTTCACCGACGATCGCCCCGACAACATCGCGGCGGCACAGGCGCGCGGTTGGCAGACGCATCTCTTCGAAGGCCCGCAGGGCTGGGCCGACCGCCTGGTGGCGGAAGGGCTCCTGACCGAAGGGGAAGCCGCATGACGGGCGTCCCTTTCATTCCCTTCGAGGCCGGAGAAAAGATGCTCGACTGGATCGGCCTCACCGAGGCGCTGGCGGCAGGCCATGCGCTGCCCAAGGCCGAGATTGCGGACACCTTCCTCTATCGCGGCAGGGACACGCTGCTGAACCGCGCCGCGTGGATCGACGGGTTGGGGATCGCCGTGAAATCGGCGACCATCTTTCCGGGCAATCCCGACCGCAGCCTCCCGGTCGTGAATGGCGGTCTGACGCTCTACGCCGATAAGGACGGGACGCTGGAAGCCATCGTCGATTTTCACCTCGTGACCAAATGGAAGACCGCCGGAGACAGCCTGCTGGCCGCACGCCGACTGGCGCGTCCCGACAGCCGGAACATTCTCATCGTCGGCGCGGGCAATCAGGGGCGCGCGCTCCACGCCGCCTATTCCGCCGCCTTCCCGCAGGCCCGCTTCACCGTCTGGAACCGCACCCGCGCCAATGCCGAGGCCATGGCGGCGGAACTGCCCGGTCTCGCCGTCGCGGAGGATCTGGAAACCGCGGTCCGCGCCGCCGACATCGTGACCGCCGCCACGATGTCGACAGAACCGCTTATCAAGGGTGACTGGCTGATTCCCGGCCAGCACATCGACCTCATCGGTGCATACCGCCCCGACATGCGCGAGGTCGACAACGCCGCCCTGCAGAAATCGCGTGTCTTCGTGGACAGTTTCGAGACCACCCTCGGGCACATAGGGGAAATCGAGATCCCGCTGTCGCAGGGTGCAATCACGCGCGCGCACCTGATCGCGGACTACTACGCCCTGGACCAGTTCGAACGCCGCTCGGACGATGAGATCACCCTCTTCAAGAACGGCGGGGGTGCGCATCTCGATCTGATGACCAGCCGCTATATTCTCGACCGCTGGACCGCATCGAGGTGATCTGGTTCCTGCTGATCATGGCGGCGATCATCGCGAACCCACTGCTGATCGAGCCGGGCCGCGAAACAATGGACGACAATGCGCGCGGAGCGACGCGGGGGCAGTTTGCCGAATAGTCGCGGGGTGTAACCCACTATGCCTGATCAGATCATGGCCTTGCTGGACGCAGAGCTCCGCCGCGAGAACAGCTGAAACCTTGCCGACGGACAGAACGCCTCAGGCAGTCACCAGCCCTTCCAGCCGTTTCTCCCGGATCGGCAGGTGAACGATCGCGCTGAATGCGCCCACCGCGACGCCAATCCACCAGACTGCGGTGTAATTGCCGTAGACATCGTACAAGCGCCCACCCAGCCAGACGCCCATGAAACTGCCCACCTGATGGGAAAAGAACACGATCCCATAGAGCGTGCCCATGTAGCGCAAGCCATAGATATGCGCCACCAGGCCGCTGGTCAGCGGCACAGTCGCCAGCCATAGCGCGCCCATGGCGATGGAAAACAGGATCACCGAGACGGGCGTGATCGGCAGCATGATGAACAGCGCCGCGACGACGGTACGGCCCACGTATATGCCCGCCAGCAGGTACTTCTTGGAAAACCGCTTGCCCGCCCAGCCGGCCGCCAGCGTACCGGCGATGTTGGCCAGCCCGATCAGAGAAATGGCCACCGCCCCCAATGCCGAGGTCGTCGTGATGCCGATGTTGTGCAAGACCCCGCTTGCCGGGATCGGGCCGCAAAGCTCCGTAACGAAGGCCGGGAAGTGCGCGGTGATGAAACCAAGCTGGTAGCCGCAGGAGAAGAAGCCGAGGAAGATCATCGTGAAGGACGGATCCCGTAAGGCCTTGACCAGAATCTGACCCAGCGATTCCTCCAGCTCCGCCTTGCTCGCCATGGCGGGGGCGCGCATCAGGGGCAGGGTCAGGATCAGCGACAGGATCACCCCCGCGAACACGAGGAACGTGGTCTGCCAGGTCAGGAAGCCCAGCATCCATTCCGCCACAGGCGCGCCAAAGACCTGGCCCGCGCTGCCCGCCGCCGTGGCGATGGCCAGTGACATGGACCGGTTATCGGCCGAAGACGCGCGCCCCACGACAGCCAGGATCACACCAAAACCGGTGCCCGCGATGCCAAATCCGACGAGCCAGGCATAGGTCTGATGCTCGATGGGCGTGGTGGAATTGGCCGACAGGATCAGCCCCACCGCATAGACCACCGCCCCAATGATGATGGCCTTGCGGTCCCCGATCTTTTCCGCGATCGCGCCGAAGATCGGCTGGCCGATGCCCCAGGCCAGGTTCTGGATCGCGATGGCGAGGCTGAATTCGGTACGAAGCCAGCCGAACTCCGCCGCGATTGGTATCTGGAACACACCGAAGGACGCGCGGACAGCGAAGCTGACCATGATGATCACGCAGCCCACGATCAGGACCGGCGTGAAAATAGAGTTGCGCTGTTCCATGGACGGCTCCGATGCGATGACTGAGCGCATCCTTGGGGCCAATGGCGCGGATCGTCAATTCAGCTTTCGTGAGGGGTCGGGACAGGAAATTTGATGTGACGTTGTTTCCTCTCCGTAGGGCACAACGCGTCTGCCGCTTTTCAAAGCGCCATCGGCCCGCTAAGTCATTGTCATGCCCTCACTCCGCGACACCTATCAGGATCTCATCGAAACCGGAAAACTGCGCCCCGACCCGGCGCAGGAAGCCTTGATGGTCGAATTCGACCGCATTCGGGAGGCGCTCGAACAACCGGTCAGGAAGGGTCTCTTCCGCAAGGCGCCGGAGCCGCCGAAGGGGCTCTATCTCTGGGGGGGTGTCGGGCGCGGGAAATCCATGCTGATGGACCTCTTCGTCCAGCATCTGGACGGCATCCCGGCCCGGCGCGTGCATTTCCACGCCTTCATGCAGGAAATACACGCCGCCATGCACGAAGCCCGCAAGACGGGCGTGAACGACGCCATCGCCCCGGTGGCGGCGGATGTGGCTGAAACGGTGCGTTTGCTGGCCTTCGACGAGATGCAGATCACCGACATCACGGATGCGATGATCGTGGGGCGGTTGTTTCAGGCGCTCTTCTCTGCCGGCGTGGTGGTTGTCACGACCTCCAACAGGGTGCCCGATGACCTCTACAAGAATGGCATCAACCGGGAAGTCTTCGTGCCCTTCATCAAGCTGATTCAGGAGCGCATGGTGGTTTACGAACTGGCCAGTCCCACGGATTACCGTCAGGACCGGCTGGCCGGCACGCAGGTCTACTTCACCCCTGTCAACGCGGCCAGCCGCGCGGCGATGGACGGGGTCTGGGACGATCTCGCAGGCGGTCCCGGTGCCCCGCTGACGCTGCATGTGAAGGGCCGCAAGGTGGTGATCCCCAAGTTTCGCAATGGCATGGCGCGCGCCGCGTTTCATGACCTCTGCGGTCAGCCGCTTGGGGCGGCGGACTACCTCGCGCTGGCAGAGGCTGTGCGGGTGCTGCTGCTGGACGACATACCCCGCCTCGGGCGGTCCAATTTCAACGAAGCCAAGCGTTTCGTGACACTTGTCGACGCCCTTTACGAAGCGCGGGTGCGCTTGATCTGCTCGGCGGCGGCACAGCCCGAGATGCTCTATCTGGAAGGCGAGGGGACGTTCGAGTTCGAACGCACCGCCTCGCGGCTGCGCGAGATGCAGGCGGAAGGCTGGGGCGGCTGATCGCGACAAAAAGCGGAAGGATGGGCAATTCACCCATCTCTCCCCTTACCTCATAGCGGGGCTCACGAATCCGAGGTCTGGATTTCCTGGCTGTCCGTCACCGGAAAATCGGGGTGGTAGGGCGCGGTGGAATCGTAAAGGAACCATAAGCCCCCCACGATGATCGTGATCCCCACACCCACGAAGATCAGGTGTGACCGGCCAGAGCCTGTCGGACTCGCGGTCACTGTTTTAGCAACAGTCTCACTCATTGAAATCATCCTAAATCGTTCAACCAAGGCGCGAAATCACTGCGCCAGAATTACGGTTCAGTAATACCACATATAGACGAAAATAAGGCAGTGTGGGCGAAATATCGTCTTTTAGCTGTTTTCGCGCAACACATTGCCCGCAAGGTACAGTGACCCGCAAATCAGCACGCGGGCGCCCGGATCGGCTGCCACGATGTCGCGCAGGGCCTCCGCCACGCTCGCCGCCTCGACCGTCTCGATGCCCACGGCCCGGGCGGCCGCTGCTGTCTCGCTTGCGGGCAGGGTGTTGGCTTCCCCCGGTATCGATACCGCGTGCAGGCTGGCGGCATGGCGCGCCAGGGGCCGCAGGTATCCAGCAATATCCTTGGTGTTCAGCATCCCGCAAATGAGGTGCACGGACTTCGCCGGACCGGCCGCCAGAACCGTCGCCAGCGCCTCGCCTGCCGAAGGATTGTGACCCCCGTCGAGCCAGAGTTGGGCAGAGCCCGCAATCTCCACCAGCGGCCCGGCTTTCAACCGCTGCATCCGCGCGGGCCAAAAGGCCTGTGTCACGCCTGCCTCGCAGGCTGCTGCATCCATCCCCAGATGACGCAGGGCGGCCAACGCCGCGCCCGCGTTCACGATCTGGTGCGCCCCGATCAGGTTGGGCTGCGGCAGGTCCAGCAGGCCGCTTTCGTCCTGATATACCATGCGCCCCGCCTCTGGCCCCACATGCCATTGCTGCCCGTAGGCCAGCAACGGCGCGCCGTGACGCGCGGCCACAGCCTCGATCACGTCCATGCCCGCCTCTTCCTGCGGGCCGACGATGCAGGGCACCCGGCGCTTGATGATCCCCGCCTTCTCGCCCGCGATCTCTGCCAGTGTCTCCCCCAGATACTGCTGGTGGTCGATGGAAACGGGCGTGATGATCGTGAGCGCGGGGCGCTCGATCACATTCGTCGCGTCCAGCCGCCCGCCTAGGCCGACTTCCAGCAGTACATAATCCGCCGGGGTCCGCGCGAAGGCCAAAAGGGCGGCGCAGGTAGTGATCTCGAAGTAGGTGATGCTTTCGCCCCCGTTGGCGGCATAGCATTCGTCCAGCACCGCCGTCAGCGCCGCCTCATCGATCAACTCGCCCGCCACCCGGATGCGCTCGTGAAACCGCGCCAGATGCGGCGAGGTATAGGCGTGCACCGACTTGCCCGCCGCCTCCAGCCCCGCGCGGATCATGGCCTGCGTCGATCCCTTGCCATTGGTGCCCGCGATGTGGATCACCGGCGGGAGATCGTTCTGTGGGTTGCCAAGAGCCTCCAGCAGCCGCCACATGCGGTCGAGCGTGAGGTCGATGATCTTGGGGTGCAGCGCCATCATCCGGTCGAGGATGGCGTCCGACGTTTGCGGCGTCATTTCGGTTTGTCAGCCGCCGGTTTGGCCGCAGGCGGCGCGGAGAGCGCGTGATCGAGATCGCCGCCTTCCGTAGGCGCAGGCAGTTCGCCGACCACGGCGGGCGGCAGGCCCAGCAGCATCCGGATAATGCCGATCAGTTCACCGCGCATCTTCGTGCGCGGCGTCACGCGGTCCAGCATGCCGTGGTCCAGCAGGTATTCGGCACGCTGAAACCCATCGGGCAGCTTCTCGCGAATGGTCTGTTCAATGACACGCGGTCCGGCAAAGCAGATCAGCGCGTTGGGTTCTGCGATATGCACATCGCCCAGCATCGCGTAGCTCGCGGTCACGCCGCCCGTCGTCGGATGCGTCAGTACGACGATATAGGGCAGGCCCGCCTCTTTCAGCATCTGCACCGCGACAGTGGTGCGTGGCATCTGCATCAGGCTCAGGATACCCTCCTGCATCCGCGCGCCCCCGGCGGCGGAAAACACGATCAGCGGGCGCTTGAGCTTCACCGCCTCCTGCGCGGCGGCGATGATGGCATTGCCCACGTACATCCCCATGGAGCCTGCCATGAAGGAGAAATCCTGTGCTGCGGCGATGATGGGCGTGCGCCCGATCTGTCCGGCGACGACAAGCATCGCCTCACCCTCGCCGGTTTCCTTCTGCGCGGCCTTCAAGCGGTCGGGATATTTCTTCTGATCGCGGAAATGCAGCGGGTCGGGGGTAGGAGAGGGGACCTTGATGTCGGTGAAGATGCCCCCGTCGAACAGCGCCCGGAAACGGTCGCGCGGGGAGATCGGCATGTGGTGGCCGCAGTTGGTGCAGACGTTCAGGTTGTCCGACACTTCGCGGTGGAACAGCATGGTGCCGCATTCATCGCACTTGGTCCACAGGTTGTCTGGCGTCTCGCGGCGCGAGAAGATCGAGTTGATCCGTGGCCGGACGTAGTTTGTGATCCAGTTCATTCAGGGCCCCCGATGCTGCGACAGCATCCCAGATAAGCCCCGGCGGCGCAAATTGCAATCAACGCCTCAGGGCCAGCCGCGCGGCCAGCCAACCCACCAGCATCAGGGCGAAATCCACCGGCAACCACGCGCGCATGGCGGCGGCGTCGGCCATTCCGAAGGGCGCGAGGTAGAGCGCCAGACCGGACAGATCGTCGGGCATCGACACGATCAGGATAGCCGAGACGTTGTTCCAGAAATGCAGCGCGATGGAGGGCCCCAGCGACCCCGACCGCGCCGTCAGATCCGCCATCAGGATGCCGAAAACCCCCGCCCAGACCGCAATGATCATGGCGTTCTCGCCCGCCGTATCCGGCAGATAATGCCCCAGCGCAAAAAGAACCGACGGCAGGACCATCCAGACAAGTGGCGAGCGGAACCGCACCGCAAGTTGCTGCTGGACGTAGCCACGGAACACGATCTCCTCCGCGCCGACCTGGACCAGCACGGCCAGCAGCGACAGGGGCAAGAGGGCAACCCAGCGCCCGACAGACATGTTCAGCGTCAGATCCCCGCCCATGTCCCAGGGCGGCAGCACGAGAACAACGACGCCCAGCACGATCATTGCCACGGATACCTTCACGAACTGCGGGATGAAAAGGGCTGCTGGCCCCAGCAGGCTGAGCAGGGGTCGGCGGTGGAGCAGCCGGACGCTGATGCCCACGGCCATGATCATGAAAACGAAGCTGAACAGCAGCAGGTACATCGCAATCGACGTCTTGCCGGTCAGCAGTTGGTCATAGAGCGCAGGGCCAGCCAGGCCCAGCAGGTCATATACGACCTGAAAGAACAGCTGGTTGAACGCCACGTAGCCTACAACCGCGAAAATGCAGCCAAGCGCAAACCGCCAGAGCTCCGCCCGATCTCGTGCCGGGGCGACGAAGGCTTCATGCGCGTAATAGTTGGGGCGAAAGATCATTCTTCCCGCTCAGCCTCTGCCAGTTCCTGGCGCGGGAACCCGAAGTCGCGCGGCAGGGCGACCCGCGCCGACCGCAGGACATCCGCTGTGCTGTTCAGGTGTCCTGCGACGGCGCGCAACAGGCTCAGCAAGACGGTGCGGTCGCTTTCCACCACCGCGCGGAACTGCTCGGCGCCGATGCGCAGGAACGTCACCGGCTCGCGCGCAATCAGGTCGAGCTGCCGGGGCTCGTCCATGATGACCGCCAGATCGCCGATCAGCCGTCCCGGTCCGATATCCGAGACATGATGCGTTTCGCCTTCCTCGTCGGTCCAGACCATCTCGGCCTTGCCCGACAGGCAGAGGTAGGCAGCATCCGCCCGTTGCCCCACGGAAAAAATGCGCTGACCCGGTTCGGCGCTGTACCATTGTGCGGCGAAGGCCAGCAGCCGTCGGCTGCGCCCGTCCAGCCCGCCGAAAAGGTCGTTGCTCGAAATGATCCGCAGCTTGCGGCGCAGGTCGCTGGAGGCCGAGTCGTCCTCCGCGTTGTCCTGCTGCGCCAGACCGTCAATCCGGCCGTTGCGGACTTGGACGTGCATATCGAAATCCTGCGGCCGGAAGAACTTGTCATTGAGGTAGATCTGCGTGGTTTGCGGGAGCAGGTCACTGAGCCGGTCGCGGATTCGCGCCTGCTCCGTCGCGTCGTGCCCGGCCTGCGCCTGGTTGAAGATCAGGATATCGGGGCGCTTGATCGCTGCGCGCCCGAAGGCGGCGCGTTCCTGGAAAATCGTGGGCAGGTTGGTGCCACCGATCACCGTGGGCACGTCGAAGACCACCGCCGACACCATCTGCTGCAAACCGTGCGCCTCCAGCAACTCCGATGCTGCGTCGTGAACCAGATCGCCCTGAAGCCCGGCCATGGAAGACACACGACCATAGAGCAGGTTCTCCAGGATTGTGAGGCGCGGCAGGTAGGTTTCCGGCGCGATGGGGACGAAAAGATCGGCGGCGCGTTTGCGAAGTGCTGCACCGTTCGTCTTGCGGATCTTGAGGATCTCCTGCTTGAAAGTGTCGGGAAAGGCGGGGCCGATCTGTTCGGCGGTAAAGGCGAATGGCACTGTCAGCAACAGCGCGAATTCGTCCACTGTCAGGGCCGCGTAAACCTTGTCGCGCCGCCGAGCCGCGATGTCGACAAGATGCTCGAAGAGTTCTTCTTCGATCCCCAATGCGGTGAAAAGTGGATGCCCTGTGCCGTCCAGGCCGAAAGTCTCGTGCAGTGTTTCCACAAGTGTCTGGGATATCGCGATTCCCTGCTCGGCCAGTCCCTGTTCCATGATCATGGCAAGGAACGCCTTTTCGCTAGCCAGGCCCTGCTGGCTGATCGCTCGGTTGGGGGCGGCAAAGAGCAGGTTGCCCCCCAACGGCACCGCCGGATTGAAGGTATCCGGGTCGAAGCGGTAGACCACATTGTCGAGCCCGCGTTCCTTGAGCTTTTGATGCATCTCGTCCCGCAGTTTCACGATGCGCGCGGCGAGGGCGGGGTGCTTGGCAGGGTCGATGCGGGACCCGAGCATGTTGCGAAAGATGATGTCTGCGGAGCCGAGCGCATTGATGATCTCGAACCACCAGCTCTCGACGGCCTCCGGGTTGGCAAGGTCCGCAAGCCCCGGATCGAGCCAGTCGGCCGTGGTGCTGTCGAGGCTGTTGCCGGCGTTGCCTGCCTCAATGGCCAAAGGGCTACGCGAATTGGCGTCGGTGTCGGACAGGCTCGGATGCGTGCGCAGCGGCATCAGCAGGTTGTCCCCGACGCTGCCCTGAAAGAGGTAGGGATGCGCATGGGCATAGCCGATCCGAGCGGCAACCACCGACTGGTGCAGGGCCGCCAGGTCATGCCCTGCCATGTCGATCCGGCCCCGTGCGGGCATGATTTCGCGGGTGAGGACCCCCGCGAGCGCGTTGCGTTCCGACTGGTTGGGCACTTCGATGGCCACGCGGGACCCGGCGGGAATGCTCAGGTTGAGGTCTTCCAGCAGGATGTTGCCGTCCGCGTTGCGCACGGTCAGACCGCTGATCTCGATATCTCCGCGCAGGTGCGGAATTTCTGCTGGCACCCCGTCGAACAGCGCCTCGTCGATCATGCCGCGCGGGGCGAAGCGTTCCGTCACGACTTCCCACCGGAGCGCCATGTCCTGCGTCTGGTTGTAGTAGTCCAGCAATTCCTTCCAGGGACTCGACAGATCCTTGTAGGCCGCGAGCGCCGCCACGAGCGCCCCCACGGTGATATCGCCCTTGATGACGAGGTAGCCGCCCACGGCGTAGAAGAAGAACGGCGTCAGCTGTGTGATGAAGTTGTTGAGGAACTTCATGAAGAATTTCTTCTGGTAGATATCGAAGCGAATCTCGAAAAGCCGCCCCAGACGGTCCGTGAACCCCGCCATCCGGTAGCGCCAGCCGCCGTTGGTGCGCAGGTCGGTGATGCCCGCCGCCGTCTCGCCGATCTCTGCCGCCAGCGCGCGAACCTGGATCACGCGGGCCTTGTTGAGCTGGTTGATCTGACGCTGCAGCATCGGGATGATCCACGCCTGTAGCGGGATCAGCGCCACGCCTGCCAGCCCGAACCACGGGCTCTGGATGAACAGGAACAGCACGATGATCAGCATCTGCCCCGCCTGAAATACCGGCTGCGCGAGGAAATCGCCCATCAGCCCGCCCATCGGCTCCGCTTCGGCGGTGACCATGCTGACCAGTTCGCCCTGGCTTGTTGTCTGGAAATAGCTGTTCGGAAAGCGGATCATCCGCTCGATCAGCTGATAGCGGAACCGCCGCAACAGCCGTTCGGCCAGCACGCCCTTGAGCGTGTTCAGCCGCATCTTGAGCAGGCCGTGCACCAGAACGGCGATCAGGTATCCGAAGCAGAGCAGGAAGAGGAAGTTCACCTGGCTGAGTTGATAGCCATAGAGGTCGATCACGGCACTGTCCGCGCCGATGGCATCGTTGATGATGCGCTTGGGCAGTTCGAGCGTCACGTAGAGGAACGGGAAGGTGAAGATTGTGAAGGCCAGCAGGAATAACTGATCGCGCCGCGAAAACTTCCAGATGAACGCGGAGAGGGTGGGCTCCATGCAACGGACTTTCACTTGGGGAACGGGCCGCATGGCGCCGCTGATTTGAATGCGCTGAACCTATGCCTCGGCCCGGTGCATTACAACAACGCCGCGCCTTGCGTCTTGCGGCACTGCGCGCGGGCGACTATTCCGGGGCAACAGGAATTCCGGGAGGCCGACGATGACCAAGAACGAACGCTTTGACAAATCACGGCTGCCCAGCCGCCACGTGACCGAAGGCCCCGCCCGCGCGCCGCACCGGTCCTATTACTACGCCATGGGCATGACCGACGAGGAGATTCACCGGCCGCTCGTGGGCGTTGCTACCTGCTGGAACGAGGCCGCCCCCTGCAACATCGCGTTGAACTGGCAGGCCCAGACCGTAAAGACCGGGGTCAAGGCCGCGGGCGGCACGCCGCGCGAATTCACCACCATCACCGTCACCGACGGGATCGCGATGGGCCACGAGGGCATGCGCTCTTCGCTCGCCAGCCGTGAGGCGATTGCCGACACGGTGGAACTGACGATGCGCGGCCATTGTTACGATGCCATCGTGGGGCTGGCGGGCTGTGACAAGTCGCTGCCGGGCATGATGATGGCGATGATCCGTCTCAACGTGCCGTCGGTCTTCATGTACGGCGGGTCGATCCTGCCGGGCAAGGTCGCCGAGGGCGCGGACGTGCCGGAGGATTTCGCCAGCCGCGACCTGACCGTTCAGGACATGTTCGAGGCCGTGGGCCGCTTTCAGAACGGCACGTTGACCGAAGCCGCGCTGGAAATCCTTGAGCGTGTCGCCTGTCCCACCGCCGGTGCCTGCGGCGGGCAGTTCACCGCCAATACCATGGCCTGCGTTTCCGAGGCCATCGGTCTGGCGCTTTTCAACTCCTCCGGCATGCCCGCGCCCTTCAAGGACCGTGGCCAGTACGGCGAGGCCTCCGGTGCCGCCGTCATGACCCTCCTGGAAAAGAACATCCGCGCCCGCGACATCTGCACTCGCGAAGCCTTTGAGAACGCCGCGCGTATCGTCGCCTGCACGGGTGGCTCCACCAACGCAGGGCTTCACCTGCCCGCGATGGCGCATGAGGCGGGGATCGATTTCTTCCTCGATGACGTCTGCGAGATATTCCGTGACACGCCCTATTTCGTCGACATGAAGCCGGGCGGCGCTTACGTGGCGAAGGATCTCTACGACGCAGGCGGCGTGCCCGTCGTGATGAAGGAACTCCGCAAGGCGGGCCTGATCCACACCGATTGCATGACGGCGACGGGCTATTCGGTGGGCGAAGAGCTCGACAAGGTCACACGCGAGGCGGACGGCAAGGTAATCCATTCCGTCGCCACACCCTTGTCGAAGACGGGCGGTGTCGTCGGCCTCAAGGGCAACCTTGCCCCCGACGGCGCCATCGTGAAGGTGGCGGGCATGAGCCAGGCCGAGCAGGTCTTTACCGGCCCGGCCCGCGTGTTCGAGAACGAGGAAGAGGCATTCGCGGCCGTCAAGGCGCGCGGCTACAGGGAAGGCGAGGTCCTCGTGATCCGCAACGAGGGCCCCGCCGGCGGTCCGGGCATGCGCGAAATGCTGGCGACCACCGCCGCCCTGTCCGGGCAAGGCATGG
>JBBSJO010000119.1:0-12884 GCA_038257185.1 Rhodobacterales bacterium
CCCTTGCCCGAAACGCCCTCTGGTCCTGCCGTGCGCTTTTTCACGACATCGCGGCAGAGCGCAACATCGGTGCGCTTGACGAGACGCTGAAGTGGGGTCAGCCCGCATGGCGTCCTGCAAGACCCCGCACAGGATCGACCCTGCGCCTTGGCTGGACACCGACGCAACCTGACCATCTGTCGCTCTTTGTCGACTGCAAGACCGATCTGGCCGCCCGGATGCAACAGAGCCACCCCGACTTGCCTCAGAACGACGGTCAGCGCCAGATTGCCATCGAACTGGGTGTGGAAATGCCGACCGATGCCATTGTCCATCTCGCGGAAATGACCTTCACCTACCATCTGACATCCCGTGAGAAGGAAGCCTTCAGCTAATTCCCGCGCATGACCCGGCAAGGACTGGCTGATCGCAGTGTGCAACGCTTTCGACCCCCGCACCCGACTGTTAGCTGCACTGCAGCATATCATTGGATGGGGCGCGGGCCGAATCGGGCACTGCGCCGAAAGGCAAACATGACATCGAAAGAACCGGGCACGCCCACGCCTGCGAAAGTGGCAAAACTTGCCACGGATCAGGTCCTGCTGGACCGGACAGCCCTGATCGGCACCTTCGGCAGCGACGCCAATCCCGGCGCTCTGGTCCGCGAGGGCAACGGCACCGTCACCCGTGTCACCGTCGGGGACAAGGTTGCCGGCGGCGTCGTCGCGGCCATAGCCCCCGACAGACTCGTGCTGTCCAGGCACGGCAAGACAGAGGTATTGGAACTGCCCAGAAGCTAGGCAACGACCGCGGCTGGCCCGGAGGTGCACCCGTTTTCGATTGCTCAGGCCCCATGGATCAGCCCGACTCGGTTACAAAGTACGCACGCGTTCAACATCAAGAAGATGATATGAAACGCGAAGGCCGCGCCGAGGCGCACCGCCGCCTCTTGACGCCCTGATCGCATCGGTGCACTTCGCGGGGCATGACACAACTTGCCCTGATCACCGGTGCCTCGCGCGGCCTGGGTGCCGCACTTGCCGAAGCGCTGGCCCCGAGCCATCACATCATCGCCGTCGCCCGCACCACCGGCGGGCTCGAGGAACTGGACGACCGCATCCAGGCCCTGGGCGGCAGCGCCACGCTCGCCCCCATGGACGTCTGCACACCCGAAGCGATGGCCGTCCTCTGCCGCGACATCCATGATCGCTGGGGCAAGCTCGATCTCTGGCTTCATACTGCGGTCCATGCGGCCCCTCTTGCCCCCGCAGACCACGTGGACGCCAGGGACATGGCAAAGTCCGTGGCCTGTAATGTCACCGCCACCGCCACGCTCATCACCTACGTCTCCCCCCTTCTGGGTCAGGACGGCGCTGCCGTCTTCTTCGACGACCCCCGCGCGGGCGCCAAGTTCTTCGGCAGCTACGGTGCCACCAAGGCCGCGCAGATCGCACTGGCCCGTTCCTGGGCTGTCGAGACCGCCAATATCGGCCCCAAGGTCCATATCCTGACGCCCGCGCCGATGCCCACCGCCACCCGCGCCCGTTTCTTCCCCGGTGAGGATCGCGCCCCGCTCAACAGCCCCCAATCCCAGGCGGCTGCGGTATTGTCGCAACTCTGATCCTTCACCCTTTTCCAAATACCGACCCTCCGCTTGCCCCAACCGCACCCCTCGCCTATCAAGCGAAAAAGGGGCAAAAACATGCGCATTCTCATCACCAACGACGATGGCATCAACGCCCCCGGTCTGGCCGTTCTGCACGCGATTGCCACCGAACTCGCAGGTGACAGCGGCGAGGTCTGGACCTGCGCCCCGGCGTTCGAGCAATCCGGGGTCGGCCACTGCATCAGCTACACCCGCCCGATGATGATCAATCAGCTCGAAGATCGCGTCTTTGCCGCCGAAGGCAGCCCCGCAGACTGCGTGCTGGCCGCGATCCACGACGCGATGACAGCGGCTCCCCCCGATCTGGTCCTCTCCGGCGTCAATCGGGGCAACAATTCCGCCGAAAACACGCTCTATTCCGGCACCATCGGTGCGGCGATGGAGGCGGCGCTCCAAGGCCTGCCCGCCATCGCGCTCTCGCAGTACTTCGGCGAACACAACCGCGACCTCGTTGACCCTTTCGAGGCCGCCGCCGCGCACGGTACGCAGGTGATCCGCAGCATCCTGAAACACTCACCGGAGGACACGCAGGGCTACCGGCTCTTCTACAACGTGAATTTCCCGCCCGTCGCGGCGCGCGACGTCAAGGGTTTCCGCGTGGCCCCGCAGGGCATGCGCCCCGGCACCGGCTTCTCCACCGAGCCGCACATGTCCCCCTCAGGTCGCCGGTTCCTGTGGATCCGTGGCGGCGACCAGCAGGTCCGCACGGCGGAGGGCAGCGATGCCGCCGTCAACCTCGATGGCTACGTCTCGGTCACGCCGATGCGCTGCGACCTGACCGATCACGCCGCCCTCGACACATTGGCGGGCCTCAACACATGAGCCAGCCCGACGACACCGAGGCCGAGCGCAAGATGCAGTTTCTCTACGCCCTGCGTTCCAAGGGTGTGACGGACAAGGCGGTGCTCTCGGCGATGGAGGCGGTGGATCGCGGCCCCTTCATCCGCGGCCTCTTTGCAGACCGCGCCTACGAGGACATGCCCCTGCCCATTGCCTGCGGCCAGACCATCAGCCAACCCTCGGTGGTGGGGCTGATGACGCAGGCCCTGGAAGTCACCTCCCGCGACAAGGTGCTCGAGATCGGCACCGGATCGGGCTATCAGGCCGCGATCCTCAGCAAGCTGGCGCGGCGGGTCTACACCATCGACCGCCACCGCCGTCTGGTGCGCGAGGCGCGCGATATCTTCGATGCGCTGGATCTGAACAACATCACGGCGATTACTGCCGATGGCAGCTTCGGCCTTGCCGAACAGGCCCCCTTCGACCGCATCATCGTCACTGCCGCCGCCGAAGACCCGCCGGGCCCGCTTCTGGCACAGCTCAAGGAGGGCGGCATCATGGTGCTGCCTGTGGGGCAGTCGGACGCCGTGCAACACCTTATACGTGTAAGGAAGACCGCAAATGGGCTCGAATACGACGAAATGCGCGCGGTGCGCTTCGTTCCCTTGCTTGAAGGCTTGGGCAAGGACACATAATAGGCTATAAGGCGGCAAACCCCGGAGCACATGGGGGCGGGCAAGAGGACATGCAGATGCTCAATATCAATTTGCGCCGCCAGACGCGGCTGACCCTGCTGGCAGGTTCCAGCGCGATCCTGCTGGCAAGCTGTGAAGGCCAACCGATCGATTACGACATGCGCGGGCTCAACGGTGGGTTTACCACCGCTCAAGCCGCAACGGCCCCTCTGGCCGACCGGCCCCGGCCTGACAACCGCGGCGTGATCTCCTATCCCAACTATCAGGTCGTCGTCGCGCGGCGCGACGATACGCTGAACGATGTGGCCGCCCGCGTCGGCGTCAGCGCGCAGGAGCTTGCCCGCTACAACGGCATCGAACCCAACGTACCACTGCGCAAGGATGAGATCATCGCCCTGCCCGGCCGCGTCGCGGAACCCTCCGCCGCGACCGGCGCCTCCGGCCAGCCGCTGGACATCACGAGCATTGCGGGCAACGCCATCAACCGCGCGCCCGCCACCCCCGGCGTCCAGACGGCTGCCCTGCCTCCTGCCACGACAACCGGTCTGCCCCCCGCCGGGCAAAGCAGCAGGGAGCCGGTGCGCCATCGTGTTGAGCGGGGCGAAACTGCCTACACCATCGCGCGGCTCTATAATGTGCCGGTCAAGTCGCTGGCGGAATGGAACGGCCTTGGGCCTGACTTTTCGATCCGCGCGGGTCAGTTCCTGCTGATCCCGGTGCCCCAGCAAAACCCACCGCAGCGCACTGCGCCGGCAGAGGTCGTGACGTCGGCCCCAGGTGTGGGCAGTGTGACCCCCACACCGCCCTCCGCCGCCAAGCCGCTGCCGCAGGACACCACCGCGAAGCCGCAGCCTGCCGCCGCAGCGCCCACCAAGCCTGTCGCGGATGTGGGACGCGTCACCCAGCCTGCGGCGACGACCAAGATGACGAGCCCGGTACAGGGCAGCATCATTCGCGGCTACGCCAAGGGCAAGAACGAGGGTATCAACATCAAGGCCGCCCCCGGGACTGCGGTGAAGGCCGCCGATGCAGGCACCGTCGCCGCAATCACGAAAAGTGCCGATGGCACGCCCATCGTCGTGGTCCGCCACGTGGGCAACCTGTTGACGGTCTATGCCAACGTGACGGATGTGAGCGTGGCCAAGGGCGACTCCGTGTCGCGCGGCCAGCAGATCGCGAAACTGCGCGGTGGCGAGGATGCCTATGTCCACTTCGAGGTCCGTCAGGGCTTCGACAGTGTCGATCCGGCCCCCTTCCTCCAGTAACTCCTGCTCGGGGCCGATCCCTTTCGAAGGGTCGGCCCCCGCAGCAGATACCTCCAAATCGCCTTGCATTTGTCTCAAATGACCGGCTTCCGCCGTACTGACGCCCTGTTGCGGACTTAGAAACAATCCGACGCAAAAGCGGCGATTGGATTGAGAGTTGCCCGTTCATTACGGCTATACCAATACGATTCTTGGCACCCAGAGCACCGTCAACGATACTGCGCAGGACTATAACTTTGCCCCGGAAACGGGGTCGATCTGGAGCTATTCAGGGCCGGACACCTATTTCGTGGTGGACGAGAACACCGGTGCGACCACCTTCAATGGCGATGTCACAAATGAGGGGGTGTCGGCCCAGAAGCGCATTGGCGGGGCATGGCCGCAGACCACCAACATCGGCGGCACGCCGCGCCAGATCATATATGATTACACCTTCACCGTGACCGACGGCACCACGACCTGGCGCGTCTCCGTGATCGACGTGGATCTCAACAACGACAACGACGTGGACGATCCCGGCGAGGACGGATACTTCCTGATCTTTCCCGACGGCATGCCGCCCGCCAATACCAACCTCATCGCAGGCGGCATTTCCGACAACAGCACCGGCGTGGCGCATACCACCCTGGGCGGCAGCGTGGTTTGCTTTGCGGACGGCACGCTGATCGAGACGGATCAAGGACTTGCGCCGGTGGAGGCCCTGGCCCCCGGCGATCTTGTCCTGACCCGCGATGGTGGCCTGCAACCGCTGGTATGGCTTGGCAATACCACCGTCGTGGCAAGGGGCGATCTCGCCCCCATCGTCATCACGCGCGGCACCCTAGGCAACGACCGCGACCTGGTCGTATCCCCCCAGCACGCCATCCTGCTGAACGACTGGCGCGCGGAACTGTTCTTTGGGCAGGAAGAAGTGCTGGTGCGCGCCAAGGATCTGCTGGGCCACGACGGCGTCTATCGCAGAACCGGTGGCATCGTGACCTATCGCCACGTTCTACTCGACAGCCATCACCTTGTCCGTTCCGAGGGCCTGTGGACGGAAAGCCTCTATCCCGGCGAAATGGCACTGAGTGGGGTGAGCGATCACGCGCGAACCGAAATCGTGACGCTGTTTCCCGATCTGGAAGCCTATGGCCCCATGGTCGCCCGGTGTATCCGGTCCTTTGAAGCGGCGCTTCTGGCAGCCTGAAACGCTAGAAACGAACGCCCGTCCGCCCCGCCAGATCCACGAAATACTGCCAGGCAACTCGACCCGACCGCGCACCGCGTGTCGCCTGCCACTCGATGGCCCCGGCGCGCAGCTTTTCGTCTGCAATGTCAACGCCGTAGGCATCGCAATACCCCCGGATCATGGCCAGAAACTGGTCCTGATCGCAGGCATGGAAGCCCAGCCACAGCCCGAACCGGTCCGACAGAGACACCTTTTCCTCCACGGCCTCGGAAGGGTTGATCGCACTGCCGCGCTCGTTCTCTATCATGTCGCGCGGCATCAGGTGGCGTCGGTTGGACGTGGCATAAAGCACCACATTGTCCGGCCGTCCCTCGATCCCGCCGTCCAGCACCGCCTTCAGCGACTTGTAATGCGCATCGTCGTGCCCGAAACTCAGATCATCGCAAAACAGCACGAAGCGCTGCGGCGCCGCACGCAAGTGATTCAGCAAGCGACCCACCGACGGCAGATCCTCACGCTGCAACTCCACCAGCCGCAAGGAGTCGCGAGAAGCATGAACTTCCGCATGCACTGCCTTGACAAGGCTTGACTTTCCCATACCGCGCGCACCCCACAGAAGGGCGTTGTTGGCGGGCAATCCGGCGGCGAACTGACGCGTGTTGGCCAGAAGAGTGTCCCGCGCCCGGTCCACCCCAACCAGCAGCCTCAGATCCACCCGTGACACATTTTTCACCGGCTCCAGCCGGTCAGGCCCGGTATGCCAGACGAACGCGCTGGCTGTGTCGAAGTCCGGGGCCGCCATCGGGGCCGGCGCCATCCGCTCCAATGCGGCGGCGATGCGGTCCATTGGATCGTCAATCACTTCACGTCCTCTTCCGGCAGCAGGTCGATGTCCTCGTCGTCATAGTAGCCTTCCGCCCGCAACCGCGCCTCGCGCCGCCGTTCGACCCGCCTCACCAGCTGGATGGAGATTTCGTAAAGCCCGTAGACCACGACAAACAGTATGAGCTGCGTGATCACATCCGGCGGCGTCACGATGGCCGCGACAATCAGAATGCCGACCACGGCGTATTTGCGCACGTTGCCCAGCCCTTCGGCGGTGACCAGTCCCGCCTGCCCCATCAGCGTCAGCAGAACGGGGAGCTGAAAGCAAAGGCCGAAGGCGACAATGAACTTGATGGTAAGGCTCAGATACTCCTGCGCGGAGCCCTGAAAGGCGATGGCCGCGATACCGTTTTGTCCGTCAGGCCCATCGCCCACCAGCGTGCCGGGCTGCTGGAACCCGAGGAAGAAGTCGAAGGCCAGCGGCGTGATGACGTAGAAGGCAAAAGCCGCCCCGATGAAGAACATGATCGGGCTGGAGATCAGGAAGGGCAGAAACGCGCCCTTTTCATTCTTGTAGAGCCCCGGCGCCACAAACCGCCACAACTGGTAGCTGATGTAGGGGAAACCGAGCAACAACCCCCCCAGCAGCGAGATCGAGATCGCGACGAAGAAACCTTCCTGCAGCTTGATCAGGATCAGACCGCAGTCTTCCTGCCCCCGCTCCGCCATCGCTGAACACAAGGGCGCGGTGAGGAAGTTGAAGATCGGGTTCCAGACGGTGAAGCTGATCACCATGCCGATGATGAAGGCGATCGCGGAATGGATCAGCCGCGTGCGCAGCTCCGCCAGATGCTCGATCAGCGGCGCCGCACTGTCGTCAATGTCATCGCTCGTAGCCATCTAGGTACTCTTCTTCGCGGGCTTCGCCTTGGCCGGAGCCTTTTTCGCCGCCGGTGCCTTGGCAGCAGCGACCTTCGTTACCGCAGGTTTCTTCGCGGCAGGTTTCTTGGGCGGCGCTTTCGCTGCCGTCACGGACTTTGGCGCCGATGCCTTGGCCGCAGCCGCCGCCGGTTGTGGCGCAAGCTTCGATTCCGCCGCCTCCGCCTGTGCCATCGCCTCCGTCGCCTCGCGCTGCTTGCGCTCGGCGGCGGCGCGGGCGGTACTGGCCTGAATGCGCTTGATATCCGCTTCGCGCTGCACTGCCAGCTTGCCGGTTTCGCTGTTCGGGTCGATATCGGTCAGCGACTTGGCCGCCGATTTCACACCGTCCATCGCGGAGCCAAGCGGATTCGTCGCGGCCTTCAACGACTTGGTCAGGTTGGAGGACACATCCCGCATCCCGCTCTCATCGGCGGCATCGTTCATCGCCTGGCTGAACTCGCGGGCCATGCCCTTCGCCTTGCCGACAAATTGCCCGACCTGCCGGAACAGGACCGGCAGGTCCTTCGGCCCCACGACGATCAGCGCCACGATCCCGATGACCAGTAATTCGGACCACCCCATGCCGAACATGATCGGTTACACCTGATCCTTGTCGGCCTTGAGGTCGGTCCGGGGGTGTGTGCCGAGATCAGTATGCTCGGGCAGATCAGCGTCCTTCACGGCATCGACGGACTTCACATCGTTCTCGCCCTCGCTGATTCCCTTCTTGAAGCTGGTGATGCCCTTGCCGACTTCACCCATCAGGGACGAAATCTTGCCACGCCCAAAGAGCACCAGCACAACGACCGCGATCAGCAGCAGGCCCGGCAGGCCAATATTGTTCAACATGTCAAATCTCCCATAAGTCGCCCGCAGCCGACAAAAGCCGACCAGTTCGCATCGTGTTCTAGTGAATTGCGCAGCAAGGCAAAAGCGCCAATGCGCGCGCCACGCCGGGCGAAACCGGAACTTCACCCCGGATTCGCAGCTTGATTCCGCCAACTGACAGGTTAATGTCAGTTGGATGCCCCGCACCGACCGCCTCTTTGACATCCTGCTAATTTTGCGCGACGGGCAACTTCAACGTGCGCAAGACATCGCCGCGCGGGTGGGGGTCTCGCCCCGCACGATTTACCGCGACATGGACACCCTTGTGGCCTCCGGTGTCCCGGTGGAAGGCACGCGCGGCGAAGGCTACCGGATCACGCAGGCGATCACCCTGCCCCCCCTGACCCTGACACCTGCGGAACTGGAGGCGCTGAACCTCGGCCTCGCCATCGCGGGAGAGGCCGCCGACACGGACCTCAAGGCGGCGGCCCTCAGCCTGGCGGACAAGATCGACGCCGTGCTGCCGGAACGATCCGTAGCGGCGGCGGATGCCTGGAAGTTCGCGGTCTACCCCTTTGGCGACATCTCGCGTGGAATTCGCCACATGCCGATGCTCCGCGCCGCGATCCGCGCACGCCAGAAACTGCTGCTTGTCGCAGCCGACCGTGAGGGCCGCGTAACCACGCGGCGCGTCCGCCCACTGTTGATGGAATCCCTTGGCCGGATCTGGACATTGACGGTATGGTGTGAAGACCGCGAAGCCTTCGAAGTGCTCCGCATCGACCTCATCGAGCGCGCCGAGGCCCTGCCGGAACTCTTTGCCGATGAACCCGGCAAGACGCTGGCCGAACTCACCCCCTGAAACCCTCTCGTCCCACGCCACCTTGCGGCCCTACGCGCCCAGACCCCTCCTTCACCCTTTTACAAATACCGCGGCGCTACGCCCGCAACTGCCAGCCGGACTGCTGTGGCAGGAACGCCTCGACACTCGCCTGCGCAACGACGATGGTCTCACCCCCCGCGGGCACGTTCAGGCCGCCAAAGACCGCCTTCACCTCTGCCCGCCCGCGCGGCAGCTTCGCCACCAAGGCCGCCACATCCACCATCTGCGGTTCCTGCACCGCCACCGTGACCTGAACCCGCATCTGGTCATGCGCCAGCCCCGTGACCGCGAAGAGCGGCAGCGATGAATGCCGCAGCGCGTCCTCGATGGCCCGCTCACAGGCCTTGGTATAATCCATCCCGTGCAAATCGTTGCCCATGCCCATCTCGATGATCACCCGTTGCTCAGACATCGGCCCGCTCCATGTCAAAACCCACCGACAGCGCCACATTGGCCATGATCGTGGAGTTTCCCTCGCCCTCCGGCCTCGGCACGTCCAGCCCCCCGTGCTGCAGGTTCACCGTCACATGCCCATAGGGAAAGACCGCCCGCAGCACCTCCGCATCCACCGCCTCGGGGCGTTGCACGCCCACATGCAGCGTGATCCGCATGTCGGTCTTGTCGAAACCGAAAAGCTCCGCAAGGTTGATCGAATTATGCCAAAGGGCGTTCTCGACCGCCCGTTTCGCGGCCTGCGTATAGTCGCCGCGTCGCAGGGACGACCCCATGCCGAACTCTACAAGCAAGGTCTTCGCCATCGTTATCTCCTTCAGGATACCGGGAACACGAAGCAGCGGTCGCGCCGGATGGTCAGCCACATTGCCGCTCCGGGCTGCGGCAGGAACACGTTGGGCACCGTCGCCTTCAGCATCGATCCGTCATGGTCCATCACGAACTCCACGAGGCTCTCGTTGCCCATGAACCGCGCCCGCGAAACCACCCCGCGCGCCGCCGTACCGTCAGTGGCGGTGGGGACCGGCCCCTTGCCCGCGCGGTCGAAGTCGATCCGCACGTGCTGGGGGCGGAACACGATGTCCACCGCCGTCCCGTCCGGCACGCCGGGGGCGAGGAACCGCCCGAAAGGTGTCTGCGCCAATGCGCCCGAGACCTCGGCCCGCAGCACGTTGGCGTCCGAGAAGAATGACACGGAGGCGCGGTCCAGCGGCCGGGTATAGACGTTGTAGGGCGCGCCCTGCTGCACGATCCTGCCGTCCCGCATCAGCGCGATCTCATCGGCCATGCGCATCGCCTCGTCGGGTTCGTGCGTGACCAGCAGGACGGCGGTATCCTCATCCTTGAGAACGCTCAGCGTGTGATCCCTGATCTCGTCCCGCAACCGGTTGTCGAGACCTGAAAATGGCTCGTCCATCAGCATTATGCGCGGGCGCGGCGCCAAGGCACGGGCCAGCGCCACCCTCTGCTGCTCGCCCCCCGACAACTCATGCGGATACCCGTCGACAAAGCGCAGCATGTCCACCCGACCCAGCAACTCCTCGATTCGCGCGCGCCGCTCGGCCTTGCTGCCCGACCGCAGACCGAAACCCACGTTGTCTGCCACACTGAGGTGCGGGAAAAGCGCGAAGTCCTGAAACATCAGCCCGATCTCGCGCCGCTCGGGCGGCACGCGGAACACCGTGTCGCAAATCAGCTTGCCGTCGACGTGGATCGACCCGCTGTCCTGCATCTCCACCCCTGCGATCATACGCAGCGTGGTGGACTTGCCGCAGCCCGAAGGCCCCAGCAGGCAGGTCACCTGCCCCGGCATGATCGTCAGGCTGACGTCATCCACCACGGCGCGGCCGT
The DNA here is from genome assembly GCA_038257185.1 of Rhodobacterales bacterium. Classification (GTDB taxonomy): domain Bacteria; phylum Pseudomonadota; class Alphaproteobacteria; order Rhodobacterales; family Rhodobacteraceae; genus Sulfitobacter. The sequence continues at coordinate 10,814 of JBBSJO010000119.1, forward strand.
CGTAGACGCGCCTGAGGTTGCGGATTTCAAGACGGGGGGTAGCGGCCTGCATGGGTATCCGATTGATTTACTCGGAGATCAGCTATCAGCCGCGCCGTGCCCCCGCAAGCCCCCCGCCGAAGCCTGCGATCAGTACGACGACGCAGATCACCAGCAATTGTTCGTACTTCGGAACCTCCGGCAGCACCGCGGCAAAGATCGCCCAGCCCCGCCCGAAATAGGCCAGAGCCCCCAGCATGGCCGCCCCGAAGGCCGCGTAATAGGCCCACATCGGTACATGCCGACCGCCGATGAGCCCTATCAGAAGCACAGGTGCCAGAAACATTGACGCCGTGCCCGACACCGCCACCGCATCGAAAAGCGTCGCATTGCCCCAGAGCGTCATCGACGTGCCCGCTGCCATGAAGAGCACCATCGCCACACGCCCGCCGTTGAGGGTGCGCGGTGCCAGCCCCAACTCCTCCACCACCAGCCGTGCAGCGGCGGCGAGGGCGGAATCGAGGGTGCTGAGCGCCGAGACCAGCAGCGAGATCATCAGCGCGATAAAGACCCACGCCGGGAACATGCCCGCCCAGGTGCCGATCAGCTCGCCTTCGTAGGCGGCACCGATCAACCCCGCCTGAATGCCGAAGAAGCCGAACCCGATGATGCAGAGCATGGAGATCCAGAAGGCATGCAGAAACGACCTGCGCGTAGTGACCTCATCCGCGAGAAATCCCCGGTCCATCATCACAGGGTCGTGCGCGGGATAGGAAAACACCTGCAACAGCGCCACAGCCAACAGGACCCAGCCCTGTCGCGAACCGGAGGTGCCCGGCGCTGTCAGCACAGCGCCCAGTTCGAAACCGGGGCCCGTCACCAAAGCCACGAAGGCCACGCCGAAAACCACCAGAAACACCAACATCTGCACCACATCCGTGCGCAGCGCCGCCGACAGCCCGCCCCAGGCGGAGTAGGCGAGCCCCACCAGCGCCACCACGAGGATCGCCGACGTGCCGCTGCCCGCCAGCACCGCATCAAAGATCAACCCCACCACAAGCAGGTTGGCAAAGACCTCCGACAGCAAACGCAGTGCGATGACGAAGTTGTAGCAGCCGTTCCCCGCCGTTCCGAACCGCGCGCCCAGCCAGTCCTGCACCGACCGCGCGCCATTGCGGCGCAGGTGCCCGACGATGTACCCCCCCGTCAGGAACGACCCGTAATAGGCCGCATAGGCCAGCGTGCCCGCGATACCGTAGTAATACCCCAGAATGGCAGCATTCATCAGCGAGCGCGCGAAGATCCATGTGGTGACCTGGCTCAGCACCAGCATCCACAGCCCCGGTGCGGCCCCGGTTTCCGAGGTTCCCCCGAAGAACCCCTCCACCGTGGCGCGGCGCGGGGCGGCCAGCAGGCTCGCGACGAGAATGACGGCAAAGAGCAGAGTCAGGAGGATTGGGGACATGTAAGACGCCTTGAGCAAAGATCTTCCATCAGCGTTAGGCGCGCCGCCTGCCCTGCACCACTGCCTTCGCATCCGCTGTCAGAAATGTGAACAGCGCGCTCAGATCAGATCAAAGGATCCCTCGGCCACGTCGCGACCGTTGACCTGAAGGATGATCCGGTGCGCGCCGGGATAGAGGCGGAACGTCGTGGCATCGCCCCTGAGGCGATGCGCCTTGCGCAGCAACAATGGCGTCGCAGCGGCAGTTCGCGCCTTTTTCAGCTTGAACACCTTCTCCGCACTCTTGCCCTCCGGTCGGGCGAAAACGATCCGGTAATCGACCAGAACCTGTGCCGCATGCGGGGTCGTAACTTGCGCGGTGAACTGCACTGCGCCTCCGATCGCAACCTGCGGCGTCTCGACCTCGATCTCCGCCTCTACGGGAAGATCGTCGCGGAACCCCAAAAGCCGCATCGCGCCGGGATGACCTTTCTTCACCAGCACCCGCAACGCGTGCCGGGTCATCCAGCCCAGCTCGCGCGGACCCTGCTGCCCGGCCTTGCCCCAGGACTCAAGCGTGCGCAGCACCAGATCTGGGTCAGCCCTTGCGATGTCGTTGAGGTGGTTCGCAACGGACCGCGTCACATA
>JBBSJO010000120.1:0-12865 GCA_038257185.1 Rhodobacterales bacterium
AGACGAGGATATTCACTTGCTGGTCGGACATTCATACGACCGGCCTTTGGCATCCCGTGGCGCTGGCACCTTGGAATTGACGGACAGTGACGATGCGCTGTCATTTGTGGCGACCATCTCGGCCGAAATGCAGGAAGTGTCCTATGTGCGGGACGTGCTGACGGCGATGGCGGCGGGCCTCATCATTGGTATCAGCCCGGGCTTTCGCTTGCCCCCAAAGCGTGCCGTTCCTGAGCCTGAGCGTATCGAGGATGAGGGCATGTCCCCTGAGAACGGCGCGTACAACGCGATCATCCGCACGGTGCTGTCGGCTTTGCTCTACGAACTCTCAATTGTGACCCGCCCCGCCTATGACGAAACGCAGATCGAGGCGCGATCCTGGACCCCAACGGACAAAGGCCTGATCCGGTCTGCATCGGGAGTGGCCCTGGCCGCGCGACGGTGGCGGGCATGATGGTGGAACTGCTGGCACAATCGGAGGCGATACCGGCGGCATATCCTGACGTTCCCACTGGGCTGACCGCACCAGCGGCGGCACTGGACCCTGCGGCGATCTGGGCGCGGATCGAGGCCTATACTGCACACCGCTTTACGCCCCGTGCTGTCGCTTGGACAATCCAAGGCAATGCAGGTGTAGAGTGGACGCCCCCGCTGGTGCCTCTGGGGTCGCATAGTGCCGAACGCTGGTGGGATGCGCAGTGGACGGCGGTTGACCTGTTGCCGGGGCCGCTAGGCCTTTGCCTGCCCTCAAATGGCACATATCGGATCACGGGTCAGGTCGGCGCGGGTCCGGTCCCTGCACCAGTGTCAGAGGCTTTTCGCCGCCTGGCTGAATACTTGGCAGACACCGACGACCGCGCGGGCGCGTCCAGCTACAGCGTCGGCATGGGCGGCGAAATCCAGGAGGAATACGCCCGCAACCCGGCATGGGTCGCGCGGGCGATGCAAAACAGCGGCGCGGCGGACCTGTTGCGCCCATATCGGAGGGCTGGCTGATGTGGCCGTTCAAGAGCAAGGCGCAAGCCGTCGAAACGCGGTCAAGCGGTAGCGGCTACACGTCTCAGATCATGGCAGCGCGTGAAGCCTATATCACGGGTCGGGATGGGGTCGCAGAATTGACGGCAACGGTGCAGGGGGCCGTCAGTTTGTGGGAATCGGGTCTGTCTCTTGCGGACGTATCCGGCACCGATCTGCTGACCCCCTGTGCACTGGCACTGACTGCACGGGCGCTGGCTTTGCGCGGCGAATCCGTGTGGCTGATCGAGGAAACCGGACTGGTGCCGGTGTCTGATTGGGATCTGACCACGCGGAACGCAAAGCCCATGGCATACCGTATCAGCATCCCTGACGCGGGCGGTGGGCAGACCCGAACTGCATTGGCAGGCGAGGTGCTGCACCTACGCATCGGTGCGGACATATCCCAGCCCTACATCGGGACCGCGCCACTGCGCCGCGCGCAGCTGACGGCAGGACTGGTGCAGACGATCGAGGCGGCATTGTCAGAGGTCTATGGCAATGCCCCGCTGGGCAGTCAGATTGTGCCAATGCCAGAAATGCCAGAGGCCGACATGGAAAAGATGGCGCGTGGTTTCAGGGGCAACCGAGGCCGCGTCCTGATCCGGGAGTCAGTTCAAGTCTCAGCGGCCGGCGGTCCTGCGCCAGTTCAGGATTGGAAAAGCCAGGACATCTCGCCAGACCTGTCGAAAGCCATGACCCGCGAAACCTTGGCTGCGGCGCGGGATTCTCTGTTGTTCACATTCGGCATCCTGCCCGCAATGACCGCGCCCGCCGCGACCGGGCCGCTAATCCGTGAAGGTCAACGCCACCTTGCTCAGTGGGTGCTGCAACCCATCGCAGCCATGATCGGTGAGGAAGCGACCGCCAAGCTGGGCCAGCCGGTCAGCTTGGACGTGATGCGCCCCTTGCAGGCGTTCGACGCCGGTGGACGTGCGCGTGCCGCTGTCGGGATCGTCCAGGCGCTTGCGGCCGCAAAGGAAGCGGGCGTGGAACCGGCCATTGCGATGAAACTGGTCGACTGGAGGTACGAGGTATGAACGAGGCGCGGTGTGATTTTTCATCCGCCGCTACTTTCCAGAGCGCTACAAAACCTCTCGGTTCAATCGCTGCGGCCTTTTGCCTCAGCCCCAGGCGGTAAAAGCAGATTGGGTTTGTTCTTTGCGCTCAGCTCTTTCTTGGACTCTGCGAGCTCTGCGAGCTTGGCAAACTTCACACGACGCTTTTCACGGGCAATATACCACTCATCAAAGAGCGTTTCAATCAGCTCGATAAGAAGTTGCGCCTCGTTCGGTTCTACCGGAACTATAAGATCAATATCCTTTTCCATGTGAGCACCGATATTGCCCACACCCCGCACATGATCGATCCCGTCAACGCTTTCGTCCGTAACGCCCTTTGGGGCATTGTTGTCGCTGACACGCTTTCGCAGTTCTTCAATTTCACTGAAAAGCGTACCTTTCGAGATTCCGCAAAAATCTCGGATCATACCTTGGAGGCAACGGCGAGACAAAGTCGCAGAGGCTTTGGGGCTCAAGTCGCGGATGCGACAGGCTTCAGTGTAATCTTCGCGGATAGGCGCAGGAATGAAATCGGGTTGTGGCTTGGCCAGACTTTCCGGCAAAAGTCGCAACGCGAAGAAAGCATCGGCTACTCCCCCGATCCTCATATATCCGTTTTGGCTCTTCTGAGGAGCCAAATAAACATTCAATGTGACCTTTTGGCATTTGATGTTTGCGCAGGCTATGGCGACTGAACCTATACCAAAGTCACCCCGTTCGTTCTTACCAAGACTATAATTTGATCTCTGTTCCGACACCATGCCATTGGTGACGACCTGATGTGAGCCACAGTAGGGGCACTCAAAGTTAAAGGCCATGTGTTACCCCAGATGTTACCCTAACCGCTTGCTTGCTCCACCCAGCTTGAGGCTATCGCTCCCAAGTTGTTGGTTTACGTAGGTAAATTGGCTCCGGCGGTAGGGATCGAACCTACGACCAATTGATTAACAGTCAACTGCTCTACCGCTGAGCTACGCCGGAACGGTCCGGGCGATATAGCAGTGGGGTTTTGGCGCGTCCAGAGGGTATTGTCCCGGTTTCGGGATTTTCACCCGGTCCGCGAAAAGACAGCATCGGCCCGTAACTCGCCGGTGGGCAAGACCAGCCCCCGGCCGGAAAGATCGACCAGATGCGCCAGTACGTTACGTGTCGCGGCGCCCAGCAGCGCGGGGGGCGTATCGGTGTAGATGCGGGCGGCGAGCTGGGCAGCATCGGCGGGGGCGGTGGCGAGTTCCGTCAGAATCGCGGCCTCGCGGCCACGTCGGTGGGTGACCAGCCAGTCGAGGCGCGCGGCGGGGTCCGTGACGGGGGCACCATGGCCGGGATAGAACACACGCCAGTCCCGGGATTGCAACAGCGCACAAGATGCCAGGAAATCGGTGAGATCTCCGTCAGGCGGTGACACCAGCGAAGAGGCCCAGCCCATCACGTGGTCGGCGGTGAAACAAGCATCGTTCCAGGCGAGGCAGAGGTGATTGCCGATATGGCCGGGAGTGTGCAGCGCCTCCAGCGCCCAGTCGGGGCCGCTTACCCTGTCCCCATGCGCCAGCGCGAAGTCGGGGGCAAAGGCGTCGTCCACGCCTTCACCACCGCCGATCAGGCCGCCTTGCGCCAGCGACTGCATGACAGCCGACCGTCCGGCATGGGCATCGCCAAAGGCCAGCACCGGGGCACCGCAGGCGGCGGCGAGGGGGCGGGCGAGGGGGGAGTGGTCCAGATGCGCATGGGTCACGACGATGTGGCTGATATGCTGGCCCGGCGCGACGGCGGCGAGGATCGCGTCCAGATGCGTTTCCCTGACGGGGCCGGGGTCGATGACGGCCAGTGCGGTCTGCCCCAGCAGATAGGTGTTCGTGCCGCGATAGGTCATCGGCGAGGGGTTGGGGGCCACGATCCGGCGCAGGCCGGGTTCAAGCTCCATTGCCACACCGATCGGTGGGTCGAAGTCATCGGGGGGCAGCATGTTTCGGCCTTTCGCAGCATCGGGGGCGTGGCTAAGGTCTAGCCCATGTTCTTTACCTGGCTCAAACGCTATATGCCACGCGGGATCTACGGACGCGCGGCGCTGATCCTGATGCTGCCGGTTGTGATCCTGCAACTGGTGGTCGTGGTGATCTTTGCCCAGCGGCATTTCGAGGGCGTAACGATCCAGATGACCGATACCGTGCTGCGCGAGCTGGCACTGGTCATGCGCGCGGTGAACGATGCCCCGGATACGGATCAGGTGGTGGCAGAGGTGCGGGCGCAGGCGGGCCCGCTCGACTATGATGTCAGCCCGGTGACGCCGGGCACCGTACCGATGCGCGACAGTCTGGTGTGGTATGACTACTCCGGTCGGGTGTTGACAGCGCGGCTGAAGGAACGGCTGCCCGGCCTTCTTGCCGTCGATCTGGCCGATGGGGGCAGGGTGGCCCTGACCGTCGCAAGCGACCAAGGCCCCGTCGAGATCCGCTTTGACCGGCGGCGGATATCGGCGGCCAACCCGCATCAGCTGTTTGTCTATACCGTCTTCTTCGGGGTCGTGATGACCTTCATTGCCTCGATCTATCTGCGCAACCAGTTGCGCCCGATCCGCAGGCTGGCCCGCGCGGCGGAGGCCTTTGGCCGCGGCCGGCACGATCCCTATACGCCCGGCGGTGCGCTGGAGGTGCGGGCCGCGGGCAATGCGTTCGTCGACATGCGCGCGCGGATCGAGCGGCAGATCGAGCAGCGCACGCTGATGTTGTCGGGGGTCAGCCATGATCTGCGCACGCCTCTGACGCGGATGCGGCTTAGCCTCGCGATGCTGGACGACGAGGAGGCCGAACCGCTGCTGCATGACGTGGAAGACATGCAGCGGATGCTGGATGAGTTCCTGAACTTTGCCAAGGGCGCGTCGGAGGGGGTGCCCGAGCCTGTCGATCCTCATGCGCTGATCGCCGAGGTGGTAGAGGAAGCGCGCCGCGCGGGGCGCGACGTGACCCTGCTACCGCCCGAGGGCGAGGGGACGGGCACCGTGAAACTGCGGAAAGTGGCGATCCGCCGTGCGGTGGACAACCTGATCTCCAACGCGGTGCGCTACGGCGCGCGGGCGGAGGTGGCGGTCATGCTCTCTGACAAGACCCTGCGCATCCGGGTGGAGGACGACGGCCCCGGCATCCCCGAGGACCGCAGGCTGGAGGCGACGCGCCCCTTCTCGCGGCTGGACCCCGCGCGTAATCAGAACAAGGGCGGCGGTGTGGGCCTGGGGCTGGCCATCGCCACGGATATCGCGCGCGCCCACGGGGGGGTGCTGCGGCTGGGGGAATCGTCGCGGATGGGGGGGTTGCGCGCGGATATCGTGATGGCGCGCTGAGCCGCAAACGTCTTGCCAGCGCAAAGCCGCACCTGCTACCAGCACGCGACAATGCGGGGAGGGCGGATCATGGACAAGAGCAGGGTGCTCATCGCCGGGGGCGGCATCGGCGGTCTTGCACTGGGGCTGACGCTGCACCAGATCGGCGTGCCCTTCACGATCTTCGAAGCCGTTCGCGAACTGCGCCCCCTCGGGGTAGGCATCTCGGTTCAGCCCAACGCCGTACGCGAACTGGCCGATCTGGGCATCACTGAGGAAAATCTGGACACCGTGGGCGTGCGCACGCTGGAATGGGCGTTGGTGGGGCTGAACGGCAACGATGTCTACTCAGAGCCGCGCGGGCGCGGGGCAGGCTACAACTGGCCGCAGTATTCGGCCCATCGCGGCAAGCTGCAGATGCTGCTCTACGACAGGCTGGTCGAGCGGGCCGGCCCAGACGTGATCAGGCTGGGGCAGCGCGTTACCGGATACGCACTCTCGGCGGAGGGCGTGACAGCGACGGTTGAACACGCGGACGGCGGCCGGACGGAAGAGACCGGCGCACTGCTGATCGGCGCGGACGGGCTCCATTCGAGGGTGCGCGCGCAGATGCATCCCGACCAGCCGCCGATCCAGTGGGGCGGCGCGATCATGTGGCGCGGCACCTCGCCGGGCGTGCCTGTGCGCAGCGGCGCGTCCTTCGTCGGGCTGGGCACGCACCGGCACCGGCTGGTTTTCTATCCGATCTCGCCGCCCGATCCCGGCACCGGTCTGGCCGAGATCAACTGGATCGCCGAAGTGACGGTCGACAACTCCGACGGCTGGACCAACGGCGACTGGAACAAGAAGGCGGAACTCTCTGAATTCCTGCACCATTTCGAGGATTGGCAGCATGAATGGCTCGACGTACCGGCGCTGCTGTCGGGCGCGCGCGAGGTCTATGAATACCCGATGATCGACCGCGACCCGGTCCCGACTTGGGTCGACGGCGGGGTGGCGTTGTTGGGCGATGCGGCACACGTGATGTATCCCACAGGTTCCAACGGGGCGAGCCAGGCCATCGTCGACGGCCGCGTGCTGGGCGCGGCATTCCTTGAACTCGGCGTGACGCCCGCCGCGTTGCGGGCCTACGACGCGGCGCTTTGCGAGCCGGTGTCGCAGCTTGTGCTACGCAACCGTGGCGCGGGGCCTTTCGGCCTGCTCAACATGGTGGATGACCGCTGCGGCGGGGCGTTCGACAACATCGACGACGTGTTGCCAGAGTCGGAGAGAGTCGAGTTCATGGCCCGCTACAAGGCCGCTGCAGGCATGGCGATCGAAACGCTGAACGCGGCGCCACCGACGATTCCAGCGGGAGCGCGCGTCGGGGCGCGACATCAGGACAATGCTGCAACGACTTGATCCGAAACGGATTTGTGTGCGGGACGATCGACGCGGTCAGGCGGTAATCGTGGTAGGCCCGGCAGGACTTGAACCCGCAACCAAAGCGTTATGAGCGCTCTGCTCTAACCAGTTGAGCTACAGGCCCGCCACGCGGGCTTGGGTATGCGGGCAGGATGGTTTCGTCAAGGCTTACCGTTGCGCCGCGCGCGTCGATGCTCTAAGCGCAGGCGCACCAGATATCGCGCGCCGGGGGGCCTGACATGACAGCACCGAAGAACGGGATCACCTATGCCGATGCGGGCGTCGATATCGACGCGGGCAATGCACTGGTAGAGCGGATCAAGCCCGCCGCCAAACGCACCGCGCGGCCCGGCACCATGTCGGGTCTGGGCGGCTTCGGGGCGCTCTTTGATCTCAAGGCGGCGGGGTTCACCGATCCGGTGCTGGTCGCGGCGACGGATGGGGTCGGCACCAAGCTGCGAATCGCCATCGACACCGGCAATGTGGACAGCATCGGCATCGACCTTGTCGCGATGTGCGTCAACGATCTGGTCTGTCAGGGGGCTGAGCCACTGTTCTTCCTCGACTATTTTGCCACCGGGAAGCTGGAACTCGATCAGGCGGCACGCATCATCGAAGGCATCGCGGAGGGCTGCGCGCAATCCGGCTGCGCCCTGATCGGGGGCGAGACGGCGGAGATGCCGGGCATGTATAACGCGGGCGATTTCGACCTCGCGGGCTTTGCCGTGGGCGCGATGGAACGTGGCACGGAATTGCCGCGTGAGGTCAGCGAGGGTGATGTGCTGCTGGGTCTGCCGAGCACGGGGGTGCATTCCAACGGCTATTCGCTGGTGCGCCGGATCGTGGAGTTGAGCGGGCTGGCATGGGAAGATGCCTGCCCTTGGGGCGAGGACACGCTGGGGGCCGCGCTGCTGACGCCCACCCGGCTCTACGTCAAGGGCGCGGTTGCGGCGCTGCGCGCGGATTGCCTGCATGCGCTGGCGCATATCACGGGGGGCGGGCTGACGGAGAACCTGCCGCGCGTTCTTCCCGAAGGATTGGGGGCAGAGATCGACCTCAACGCATGGGAATTGCCGCCGGTCTTCAGATGGCTCGCGCAAGAAGGCGGTATGGCGCAGGCGGAACTGCTCAAGACTTTCAACGCCGGAATCGGCATGGTTGCCGTCGTCGCGCCGGATCGGGTGGAGACCGCCAAGGCCGCCTTCGCCGAGGACGGGCATGACGCCATCGAGATCGGGCGGATCGTCTCCGACAGCGGCGTCCGCTACGGTGGCGCGCTGCTTTGACGAAACGGGTTGCGATCTTCGTCTCCGGCGGCGGCTCCAACATGCGCGCACTCGTGGGGGACATGATCGGTGACCATCCCGCACGGCCCTGTGCAGTGGTGTCCAACAACGCAGATGCGGGTGGGATCGCCTGGGCCGAGGCTCAGGGCATCCCTACTGTCGTGGTGAACCACCGCTCCTACTGCGAGGACCGCGCGGCCTTCGAGGCGGCGCTGAATGCGGCCCTTGCCCCGCACGGCCCCGACATTATCTGCCTTGCCGGTTTCATGCGCAAACTGACGGGCGGGTTCACCAATGACTGGGCGGGCCGGATGATCAACATCCATCCCTCGCTGCTGCCGAAATACCGCGGTCTGCACACCCATGCGCGGGCGCTGGAGGCAGGCGACACCCACCATGGCTGCACCGTCCACGAGGTGACCGCCGCGCTGGACGATGGGCCCATTTTGGGGCAGGCACACCTTGCCATCGACCCCGGTGACACGCCCGACTCCCTTGCCGCCCGCGTCCTGACGCTCGAACACCGCCTTTACCCTGCTGTACTGCGCCAGTTTGCGGCAGGCGACCGGACTCCTGTCGCTCTTGAGGGGTGATCTGGTCAAGCCAGCCGCCTTGCTGTAGCTGTGACGCCATTGCCTGCGCCATTCACGAAGTGTGTCCATGAAAACAATCACCACGACAGCTGATCTTGCCGCCTACTGCACGGAGGCCGCCAAGTTCGATTACGTTACCGTCGACACCGAATTCCTGCGCGAACGGACCTATTATTCGAAACTCTGCCTCGTGCAGCTGGCGATGCCGGGCACCGACGACAGCGGTGCCGTGCTTGTGGACCCACTGGCCGATGGCATCTCGCTCGACCCCCTCTATGAGCTTTTCCGCGACACCTCCGTGGTCAAGGTCTTCCATGCCGCGCGGCAGGATCTTGAGATTTTCTTCGTCGATGCCAAGGTCTTCCCCGAACCTCTGTTCGACACTCAGGTCGCGGCGATGGTCTGCGGCTTCGGCGAACAGGTGGGCTACGAGACGCTGGTGCGCAAGATCGCCAATGACGGCGTGGACAAGACTTCCCGTTTCACCGACTGGTCGCGCCGGCCCCTGTCAGACGCGCAGAAGACCTATGCCCTGGCCGACGTGACGCACCTGCGCCAGATCTACGAATTCCTTGCGGCGAAGCTGGAGGAAACCGGCCGCAGCCGCTGGGTGGCCGAAGAGCTGGAAATCCTGACCAACCCCGATACCTATATCACCCACCCCCGCGAGGCCTGGCAGCGCATCAAGACGCGCACCAACTCGCCCAAGTTCCTCGCCATGGTGCGCGAACTTGCCGCTTTCCGCGAGGACTACGCCCAGAGCCGCAACGTGCCCCGGAACCGTGTGATGAAGGACGACGCGTTGGTCGAACTGGCGAGCCTCAAGCCCACGAATACGGAGGAGCTTGGCCGTGCGCGCCTGCTTTTGCGCGAGGCGCGGCGGGGCGACATTGCGGACGGGATTCTGGCGGCGATCAAGGCGGGCGCGTCCTGCAAGCCCGCCGAGATGCCCCAGCCCGACCGCAGCCGTGACAAGTTGCAGGTCAACCCGGCGCTGGCCGACCTGCTGCGGGTGCTCTTGAAAGCCAAGACCGAATCCGCCGGGGTCGCGGCGAAGCTGATCGCACCTGCCGCCGACCTCGACGGGATTGCGGCAGGGCTGCGCGATGTGCCGGCCCTGCATGGCTGGCGGCTGGAAGTCTTCGGCACGGACGCCCTGCGCTTGTGCGAAGGAAAGATCGCACTGACCGCCAAGGGCAGTGCCGTGAAAGTTGTAGAAGTTTAGTATTGGAGATCAGCATGAGCGCTATCGAACGTCATCACACAGGTCCGCGGATGAGCCAGACCGTGGTTCACGGCGAGACCGTCTATCTCGCCGGGCAGGTCGGCAGCGAGGGCGCCAGCGTCGCCCGGCAGACGCAGGACATCCTCGACAAGATCGACACCCTGCTGGGCGAAGTCGGATCGGACAAGACCCGCATCCTGCAGGCGATCATCTGGCTCGCGGATATGGGTGATTTTGCCGAGATGAACGAGGTCTGGGACGCCTGGGTGCCGCAGGGTCACACACCCGCGCGGGCCTGCGGCGAGGCCAAGCTGGCCGCACCGGGCTATACCGTTGAAATCATCGTGACGGCAGCGAAGTAGAGCTCAGCGTCGCGCGACCTGCGCATTGAGTTGCCCTTCGACCCGGATCGTGCGCACGCCGCTCAGGGTCTGGTCCGTCACCCGCCGCGCCGCGATGACCTCGCGGGTGGGGATCGTCCCCACGGGGGTATTCGCCGCAGGGCGGACACCCTCGAGACGGTAGATCAACACGCCATCGACGGGCAGCTCGTCTTCGTTGGCGGGCGTCAGCTGCACCGCGTAGATGCCCTGCCGCGCCGCGAGGCCCGTGGCGCGGATGATGGCACCGCCGGGCACCCGCTCGATGGTCAGGTCCGTCACCTGTTCGAAAGGCCGACCGGCATAGACCGCTTCCTCCGCGCGGAAGCCGGAAAGCAGCCCGCCTCGCTGCGGGATCAGCGGATTGGTGTTGACCTCTCCCGCGATCGGGACCGATTGGGAGCGGCCGAACCAGTTGAAGGGATTGATACGGCTGTCGCGCACATAACCGCAGGCGCTCAGGGTCAGGGCCGCAGCCAGAAGAAGGATGAAGGTCTTGCGCATGAATCCTGCCCGTCGTTATTCGTTGCCTTTTGACTAACCCATCAGGTGGTGCTTGGGAAGGGGGTGGACCTTTGCGCGGTCACCTCCTAGGTCTTGCCCGTTGCCACACCCCCGCAAGGAGCCTCCGGATGGCCAATCCTGCATTTGAAGAGCTGGTCGAGGATTTCGCCTTTCTCGACGACTGGGAAGACCGCTATCGCCACGTGATCGAACTGGGCAAGGGGATGGACGCGCTGCCCGAAGCGCTTCGCGTTGGCGCGACCAAGGTGGAGGGCTGCGCGAGCCAGGTCTGGCTGCATGCGCAGATGGAGCAAGGCAAGCTGCATTTCGACGGGGCCAGCGACGCGATGATCGTGTCGGGACTGATCGCGCTGCTGCGCACGCTCTACAACGGATCGACGCCGGCGGAAGTCCTGGCGGTGGATGCGCGCGCCGAGATGGCGCGGCTGGGGTTGAACGACCATCTGTCGGCGCAGCGGTCCAATGGGTTGCGCGCGATGATCGAACGGATCAGGGAAACGGCTGCGGCGGCGTGACCGGGGGCCGGCCCCCGGACCCCCGGAGTTTGTTCGGCAAGATGAAGTTGGAAGTCAGAGCGCAGCGAGCGCGGGGGCAAGATCGCCGTAGCCGGTAAAGCGGCGTTCCAGGGGAAGGTCCAGCTTGGCCGCGCAGGCTTTTGCTTTTTCGGTCAGTTCCGGGTCGTCGATCTGGGCCTGATAGACGACCTTCTCGTAGTTTCCAAAGTACATGTCGCGCAGTTCGGGATGGCGGTCGAGCCCGAGCGGCTTCCAGATGAAGGCGTCGAACTGGCGCACGGCGAAGTCGGTGAGGTAGAAGGCCGTCATTTCATCCATTGCGACAAAAGCCTCGTTGCCCTCGAAGAAGCTGAAACAATGCGGACCCGCGATCATGCTGATCCCCATGCGGTCGCAGGCCGCCTGCAACTGCCCGCCGGTGCCGCAATCGGCGTAGACCACGAAGATGTCGGCGAAGTCGGCGCGGCGTTCGGCGACCATCTTCTCCACCGCCGGGACGATCCTGTCGGGGTGGTGGTGCAGATTCGCAGGCAGGCAGTGCAGGTGCAGATGATCCCAGCCGTTCGCGGCATTCAGCGCGAGGATTTCGCGCGCCAGGGCGCCGCAGGCGATCAGCAGAATCCGGTCTGCGGTATTGCTCATCTGCGCCGCGCTCCAAGCCGACGCACCACCAGTGCCAGCACCGCGAAGGCAGGAAGGAACAGCGCCAGGGCGCGCGGGCCATCGGCAAGGTGGACGGCAAGCCAGACCGTGAGCCCCGCAGCGAGGATCACGAAAACGAGGATGACAGCGAGGCGTTCAATCGGCATTTTATTCTCCCGGTGACTCCAAGATAGGGGGCCGCAGGCGACAACGAAACCCCCGTTGCGCAAGGGCATCACGGTGCGGGGGGATGGGATTGGCGCATTGCGGTGATCTGTCACAATTCTGACCTCTGCGTGTGGGGCCGTGGAATGCCTTGCCGAAGTTGTGTCGCGGTCCTTAGGTCTTGCTGACGAGGCACACCCTGCCGATCCGCAAAAGGACCCAAACCATGACTGCCGCCACACCCTCAGCCCCGCGCCCCGGTCTGAATACCGCCACACTCGGGCTGATGTTCATCTCGGGCTTTTTCGCGACCAATGCCTTCGATCTCTGGGGGCAGGCGGTCAGCCCTGCGCTCGGGTTTGCCAATCTCTCGCCGCATGGGCTGGCCAAGAGCCTGCTGGCCTCGCTCGGCCTGCCGAATGGGGATTTCGCGGGCTATTTCGTGCATTTCTACCTCGTCGGCCTGATCGGCTATCCGCTGGGCTGGCTGCTGATCTTCAAGCCCATCTGGGACCGGGTGACGGGGGACAGCATGGGATGGTTCATCCCGTCCGCGATCTACGGTTTCGGTCTTTGGGTCTTTGCGATCGGGGGAATCACGGCGATTGCGGGGCTGCCGTTCTTTCTGGGCTTCACCGGGATCACCTGGGTCGCACTGGTGGGCCACGTGCTCTACGGGATCGTCATGGTCGCTGTGATGCAGGGGATCGCGCGACGCTGACAGCATGCGTCGCGCGGTGAT
>JBBSJO010000121.1:0-12600 GCA_038257185.1 Rhodobacterales bacterium
CCATACCGCGCGGGATATCCTGGCACAGGCCGAACGCGCCGGTTGCCGGGTGCTCTTGCCCGTGGACGGGCTGGTCGCGCGGGAATTTGCGGCGGGTGCGGATTATGAAGTCACTCGGCTCGGTGCGGATACCCGGCTCGCGCCGGACCAGATGGTGCTGGACGCGGGCCCTGACAGCATCGCAGTAATCGAAAGCGCCTTTCTGGGTCTCAAGACCCTGATCTGGAACGGCCCCCTCGGGGCTTTCGAGATTCCGCCCTTCGACACCGCAACCGTCGCGGCCGCACGGGCGGCGGCACGGCTGACGCGGGACGGCTCCCTTGTATCGGTGGCCGGTGGCGGCGATACCGTGGCGGCGCTCAATCAGGCCGGGGCGGCGGAGCACTTTACCTATATCTCGACCGCCGGGGGTGCGTTCCTGGAGTGGATGGAGGGCAAGACGCTTCCGGGCGTGGCGGCTCTGGAGGGTCGCGCGGGCTGACACCCGGATCCCTTGCGGATGGGCTGGCAGGGTGCCATCGGTGGGCGTGCCGCCATGGTGCCGGGGTAGTGGACGCGTTCAACAACTTCCTCCTCGGCCTGTCGCCAGGCGGTATGACGGACGGGACGGTCGGCATGATCATCGGAAATTCCTGATTCAGGGCGAATCAGGGGATTCCCATAGGGAATCACCTGTGGCATAGTCACCAAGACGTCCATCAAGAGACGCACAGAGGCAGAGACCATGACACGCACCGTTCGCCCTGCATTCGGCACATTGCTGTTTTTCGCCATCGCGTTCGCGTTGAGCCTGTACTTCACGTTTGCCGCCGTGCAGGGCGACTTCGGCCTTTTCCGCCGCGCCGAAATCGTAGGTGAAAGTCAGGCCCTGCGGGTGCAACTGGCCACTGTTCGAACTGACGTCGCGCGGATGGAAAACCTGACGCATCGGCTGTCCGACGATTACCTCGACCTCGATCTGCTGGACGAACAGGTGCGCCGGGTGCTGGGCATGGTGCGATCCGACGAGATCGTCATCCGCTGAGGCCGATTTCGAGACCTGTCCCAAGCCCCTGACGCCGGGGCATAAAAGCCCCTACCCTTCCGTTTCCGAATCCGGTAAAAGTTAGTTTAACGCTAAACTATCTGCGCGATCTTTTGTGCGCCGAGGGAGGAAATACGTATGGCAGCCCGCAAAGCCACCAAGAAGACCGAGGCGTCCGCCGACGAGCTGAAAGCCTATTACCGCGACATGCTGCTGATCCGGCGCTTCGAGGAGAAGGCGGGCCAACTCTATGGCATGGGCCTGATCGGCGGTTTCTGCCACCTCTACATCGGTCAGGAAGCGGTCGTGGTGGGGCTGGAAGCGGCGGCTGAGGAAGGTGACAAGCGTATCACCTCCTACCGCGACCA
Source organism: Rhodobacterales bacterium (assembly GCA_038257185.1). GTDB lineage: Bacteria > Pseudomonadota > Alphaproteobacteria > Rhodobacterales > Rhodobacteraceae > Sulfitobacter. The sequence continues at coordinate 1,393 of JBBSJO010000121.1, forward strand.
CGGGCATATGCTGGCATGCGGCATGGACCCCAACGGGGTGATGGCCGAGCTCACGGGTCGCGAGGGCGGCTATTCCAAGGGCAAGGGCGGCTCCATGCACATGTTCTCCAAGGAGAAAAATTTCTTCGGCGGTCATGGCATCGTGGCCGCTCAGGTCCCGCTGGGAGCGGGTCTCGCCTTTGCCGACAAGTACAAGGAAAACGGACGCGTCACCTTTACCTATTTCGGGGACGGTGCGGCGAACCAGGGTCAGGTCTATGAGGCGTTCAACATGGCGGCGCTGTGGAAACTGCCGGTAATCTTCGTGATCGAGAACAACCAATACGCCATGGGCACCTCGCAGCAGCGCTCCACCTCCTCCCCCGACATCTTTCACCGCGGCAATGCCTTTGGCATTCCTGGCGAGCTGGTTGACGGCATGAGCGTGATCGCCGTCAAGGAAGCCGGCGAAAAGGCCGTGGCGCACTGCCGCTCCGGCGAAGGGCCCTACATCCTCGAGATCAAGACATACCGCTACCGGGGCCACTCCATGTCGGACCCCGCCAAGTACCGCACCCGCGAAGAAGTGCAGAAGATGCGCGACGAACGCGACCCGATCGAGGCGGTGCGCACGCTTTTGCTGAACGGCAAGCACGCGACGGAGGAGGATCTCAAGGCAATCGACAAGGAGATCAAGAAGGTCGTGAACGACAGCGCCGAATTCGCCAAGGACAGTCCGGAACCGGCGCTCGAAGAGCTCTGGACCGACATCTACGCAACCGAAGTTCCGCAGGAGGCTTGATCCATGGCAACTGAAATTCTCATGCCCGCCCTGAGCCCCACGATGGAAGAAGGGACGCTGGCCAAATGGCTGGTCAAGGAGGGCGACACCGTCTCCTCCGGTGACATCATGGCCGAGATCGAGACCGACAAGGCCACGATGGAGTTCGAGGCCGTCGATGAAGGCATTATCGGCAAGATCCTGATTGCCGAGGGCACCGAAGGGGTCAAGGTCAACACCCCCATTGCCGTGCTGCTGGAGGAAGGCGAAAGCGCGGACGACATCGACAGCGCGAAGTCCGAGCCCGCTTCCGCCCCAGCGCCCGCCGAAAGGGAGCAATCCTCCGAAACGGCCCCGGCCAAGTCGATGGACCACCCCGAGCCCAAGGTCGACACGACCCCCGACTGGCCCGAAGGCACCAAGCTGAAGCAGCAGACGGTTCGCGAGGCCCTGCGCGACGGCATGTCCGAAGAGATGCGCCGCGACGACAGTGTCTTTCTGATGGGCGAGGAAGTGGCCGAGTACCAGGGGGCCTACAAGATCAGCCAGGGCATGCTGGACGAATTCGGCCCCAAGCGCGTGATCGACACCCCCATCACCGAGCACGGGTTCGCCGGTGTGGCCACCGGTGCAGCCTTCGGTGGCCTGCGTCCGATCCTGGAGTTCATGACCTTCAACTTCGCCATGCAGGCGATGGATCACATCATCAACTCTGCGGCCAAGACACTCTATATGTCGGGCGGCCAGATGGGTGCCCCCATGGTCTTCCGTGGCCCCAACGGTGCGGCTGCGCGCGTGGGCGCGCAGCACAGCCAGGATTACGCCGCCTGGTTCATGCAGGTACCGGGGCTCAAGGTCGCGATGCCCTACTCGGCCTCCGACTACAAAGGCCTGATGAAGACCGCGATCCGCGACCCGAACCCGGTGATCTTCCTTGAGAACGAGATTCTCTACGGGCGCAGCTTCGACGTCCCGGACATCGACGACTATACCGTGCCCTTCGGCAAGGCCCGCATCTGGCGCGAAGGGTCCGATGTGACCATCGTGAGCTTCGGCATCGGCATGACCTACGCGCTGGAAGCCGCCGGGAAACTGGCCGAAGAGGGCATCGAGGCGGAGGTCATCGACCTGCGCACCCTGCGGCCCATGGACACAGCATCGATCATCAAGTCGGTACAGAAGACCAACCGCTGCGTCACGGTGGAGGAAGGCTGGCCACAGGGTTCCGTTGGCAACTACATCAGTTCAGTGATCATGCAGGAGGCCTTCGATTACCTCGACGCACCGGTGATCAATTGTACGGGCAAGGATGTGCCGATGCCCTATGCTGCGAACCTCGAAAAACACGCTCTGGTCACCACCGCCGAGGTGATCGAGGCCGTCAAAAAAGTTACCTATAAGTAGGAGCGGAACATGCCCACAGAAATCCTGATGCCCGCCCTCAGCCCCACCATGGAAGAGGGCACGCTGTCCAAGTGGCTGGTCAAAGAGGGAGACACCGTTTCCTCCGGTGACGTGATGTGCGAGATTGAAACGGACAAGGCCACGATGGAGTTCGAGGCCGTTGACGAAGGCGTGATCGGCAAGATCCTGATTGCCGAGGGTACGGAGGGCGTGAAGGTCAACGATGTGATTGCCGTTCTGCTCGAAGAGGGCGAAAGTGCCGACGACATCAATGATGCGCCTGCTGAAAAGAAGGACAAAAGCCCTGCAGCGCCCGCAGCGTCTCCCGCCCCCGCAGCGCCTCCCCCGCCGCAAGAGACTGCCGACACGAAAACGTCGGGGGGAGAAACTTCATCGCCCCAGAAAAAGGTCACGTCGGCTGACGGCGGCCGCATCTTCGCCTCCCCCCTTGCCCGGCGCATCGCGGCCGACAAGGGGCTTGATCTGGCGCAGGTCGAGGGATCGGGTCCACACGGCCGCATTGTGAAGGCCGACGTCGAAGGGTTGTCGAAGACCGACGCCCCGCAACAGAGTGCCGCACCCGCAGCCGAAGTGGCAAAGGCCGTTCCACCACCGCCTGCCGCCTCCGCAGCAACTGTGATGAAGATGTACGAGGGTCGCCAGTACGAAGAGGTCAAGCTCGACGGCATGCGCAAGATCATCGCCGCGCGCCTGACCGAGGCCAAGCAGTCGATCCCCCACTTCTACCTGCGCCGCGATATCCATCTCGACGCACTGATGGAATTCCGTGCCACGCTGAACAGGCAGCTCGAAGCGCGTGGCGTCAAGCTGAGCGTCAACGATTTCCTCATCAAGGCCTGCGCATTGGCCCTGCAACAGGTGCCGGATGCTAACAGTGTCTGGGCCGGGGATCGCACACTGAAGCTGAAGCCGTCGGATGTCGCCGTCGCGGTCGCCATCGAGGGCGGCCTCTTCACCCCCGTGCTGCGCGATGCCGAGATGAAGTCCCTCTCAGCCCTTTCGGCGGAGATGAAGGACCTCGCGACCCGTGCCCGGGACCGCAAGCTGGCCCCGCAGGAATATCAGGGCGGCAGCTTCGCGATCTCCAATCTGGGCATGTTCGGCATCGACAACTTCGACGCGGTCATCAACCCGCCGCACGGCGCGATCCTCGCTGTCGGTGCAGGCGTCAAAAAGCCGATTGTCGGCAAGGACGGCGAAATCACAGTCGCCACGGTCATGTCGGTCACACTCTCCGTCGATCACCGCGTCATCGACGGCGCGCTCGGGGCGGAACTGCTGAACGCCATCAAGGACAATCTGGAGAACCCGCTGGCGATGCTCGCCTGATCTTCATTTTGCGAGGTAAACTCTCGGGTGTTTGAGGGCAGACAGCCCTCAACCCCGCCCAGAGGGCGGGAAAATACCAAGCAAAAGCCGGGGCCCCGCCCCGGCTTTTTCAATTCTCGAAGAAGCCTAGGTCTGTTCCCAAGGGCCCAGCATATGGTTCATCGAAACCGACGGCTGATCGCAACCCGCCTCACCGACGATGCGCGCTGGAATGCCTGCCACGGTCTTGCAGGGTGGCACCTCCTCCAGCACGACTGATCCCGCCGCAATCCGGCTGCAATGCCCGATCTTGATGTTGCCAAGAACCTTCGCGCCCGCGCCGATCAGCACACCGTCTCCGATCTTGGGGTGGCGATCCTCTTCTTCCTTGCCCGTGCCGCCCAACGTGACGGAATGCAACATCGAGACGTTGTCCCCCACCACCGCAGTCTCGCCGATGACGACGGAATGCGCGTGGTCGATCATGATCCCCTTGCCGATCCGGGCTGCCGGATGGATATCCACACCGAAAATCTCGCTCACCCGCATCTGAACGAAATATGCAAGATCCCGCTTGCCCCGCACCCAGAGGTGATGGCCCACCCGATAGGCCTGAACGGCCTGATATCCCTTGAAATAGAGAATCGGCTGCAACAGCCGGTGGCAGGCCGGATCGCGTTCGTAGACCGCCACGAGGTCCGCCCGCGCCGCTTCGATCAGGGCGGGTTCGGCGGAATAGGCCTCATCCACCATCTCGCGCACCACCATCATCGACATCTCGTTCGACGACAACTTGGCCGCAATTCGATAGGACAACGCCTTTTCGATAGATTTGTGATGCAGGATGCAAGCATGAACGAACCCGCCGATCAGCGGTTCGTCATTCACAGCCTGCTGCGCTTCGCTCAGGATCTGGTCCCACACGGGATCCATCTTTGCAATGTTTCTGCGGGGTTCGGCCATGCTGCGCATCCTTCTTTACCTCACTGTACCTGATGCAACAGACTTTGGCCAAAGGCAAACCCGGTATACATCACAAATTTGATGTGGGATCGTAACCCGGGCTTACAAGTCCTTCCCGCACCGCAAAACCTGCTCAAGGATGAGCATCAGGCAGGCGCAGTATCCAGTGCATTCAATGTGGCCTCTGCCCCCCGCGTATAACCTTGGGCCCGCCGAAAACTGCGTACCATTGCGCCAAAGCGGATGCGGTCGCCGCAACCGCCGTGTGTCGCGGTGGGCCCAGTTCGCCTCCTGCAATAGTCTGGCACGGAGCGCGGACCGCTCGGACGGATGCACATAGAGAAGTGCCGACGCCGCGGCTGCAAGATCGGCATGGGTGAGACTGTGCATCACCCGGTAAAGGTGATCCGTGCCGCCGGTCCGGTGCCATAGCTGGCAGAGATCTGAGAAACGGAGATGTCGAAGGGGATCACAACATTGTCGGCGCTCTGTTCGGCTGCCGAATAGGTCCAACCGGCGGCCGAGACGGTGACCTCACGCAGGATCGTCTGTCCCTGCAGCACCCGCAGCAGATAGCGCTCACTCTCTTCCCCCAAAGGCACGTCCGGCGTATCCCAGCTATCGCCATCGATCCGGGTCCGCCTGATCCAATTCGCGGCCAAGTCGCCACCAGCCGGACCGGAAACCCGCAGATGACAAGGGCGATAGGGGCGCAAACCGTTGCCGTCGAAAGCGCTGACAAGATGCCGATAGGACGGATCGTCCACGCCCCGCTGGGCCGGACCAATGCGGAAGTGCTGCGCGACACGGCGCAGGTTGGGGCTCTGTGTGATCTGACGTGGCGCGCCGTTGAGCAGGACGAAAGCCGAGCCCGCAGGCCAAGATGGCGGCATCAGGCCATCCGACCCGGCTTGCCCGCGCAACCGCTGGCTCAGCCAATAGGTGTCCGGTGCCACAAGCTCGGCCTGCGCGAACTGGAAGACCTCCCAGTTGTCCGAACTGTTGTCGCCGATAGCCGCGATATTCGCACCGCTCAACAGCTCTTCCATTGTGACGGATTCAAGCGTCCCGCCAAACAGCTTCACCTCCAGCACTGGGCCCCGATCCAGCACACCTGCTGCTGCCGCCGTCAATGCGTTCAGTGTCGCGCCCACCGTCGCCCGCTGCGGCAGGATCGTGTTGAGCTGATAATTCGCGTCGCTGCTGGACTGGTAGACCGCCGCTGCGCCAGGCCACGGCCGCGCCGCCGCCGCGACATAGGGGGCGTGCGGCACCTCATCCCCCCTTAACAGCGGCAGGTCGAGGAAATAGGGCGCGACCGGCACGGGCGCCACGAAAGGCCGCAGCGCGACCGGTTCGTCACCCATTTCGGACGAATGGTAGACCTCGGGCTCAATCCGCACCGCGTCGATTATCTGCATGTCTGCCTGATCGACCCGATCGATCCGGTAACGTCCCGGCCCCTCCGCGCCAGCACCCGGCAGTTCGATCACATCGCCCGCCCCGAGCGCGAGCCGTGAGGGCGGCAAAGCGAGACGAAGGCTCTCGCGTGAAACCCGCGACTCCATCAGCCAGCGCTCCGCCACCTGTCGACCTTCGGCCCGCGTCATCACCATGTTCAGCTCTGACGCCGAAACCGCATGAGTCATCGCATCGGGCAGCACCGCTTCCTCGGCGATGGCGTCGAAATTGCCATCCGCCTGCACAAAGCGCAGCCGGACCCGCCCCGACATTTCCGCCTCCGCCTCGCGCAACTGTTCAATAGTCCCGTCCAGCTCGTTGCTGACCGCCAGCGCGCCTGGATCGAGGATCATCGCATCTTGGCCGTCCCGCGAACGGAAATGCAGCATCCCGTCCCGTTCGATGGCGTCGAACCCGTGCCGCACCATCAGCGGCTGAAGCGCTGCCCGCGCCTCTCCCACCTGCTCCACCGCATACCCTCGCACGTAGCCATGAAGGCCCTCGGTGCTGTAGTCCTCCAGCCCAGCCTGCCGGCATATCTCCCCCACGACCGACGCCAGCGACCGCGACGAGGTGCGCCCGTTGATCCAGTGCCCCCGCGCATAGTTCTGCCCATCGCTCCAGAGATCGCGGTTGTTGGGAAAGTGCGGATAGGGCCGCAGATCCCAGGCCCAGACAAATGACCGGTCCATCTCCAGCATCCGCCCCCCGTACTCCGGCGAGATCGGGTTATGAGCCGGTTCGGTCCAATATTCTGCCATCGCCGTCAGATACTGCATCTGCATCAAACCATCGGGGAAGCCTGTTGAATAACGAGGCAGGCTGCTTTCCGAGCTCTTCTGATCGATGAACTTGTTAGGTTGGTTGGTCCCCTTGTCGACCGCCGCGCAACCATATTCCGTGAACCAGATCGGTTTTGACATCGGTTGCCAATCGGTCGACACGGCCTGCCTGACACCGGCAATCCGCTCGTGGTGTGCATTCTCCCACCAACCGCGGACATCCTTGTAGCGAAGCACCCAAGGCTCGTCGTAATCGCCGTCTCTGATCGGCGTGCGGATCTGCGCGTCCCGGGCGTTGTCCGAATGGTAATACCAGTCGAACCCCTCGCCGCCCGCGATATTGCCTTTGAGATATTCGAGGTCATAGATCGAATCCCAGACTTCGCCGTCCAGATGCCCCTCCTCATCACGCCAGTCCGACAGCGGCATGTAATTGTCGATTCCAATGAAGTCGACGTTCTCGTCAGCCCAGAGGGGATCGAGATGGAAGTACCGGTCCCCGGTTCCATCCTGCGGCTGATATCCGAAGTACTCGGACCAGTCCGCAGCGTAGCTGACACGGGTCTGCGGCCCCAGCAGGTTTCGGACTTCGGCCGCAAGGCCCCGCAAACGCGCGACAGCGACAAAATCACCGCCCGCACCCCTGATCTGAGTCAAACCGCGCATTTCCGAAGAAATACAGAACGCATCGACGCCGCCCGCAGCAGCGCAAAGGGCTGCATAATGCAGGATGAACCGCGACAGGGACCATTCATCGGGCCCGCTGTAGATCACCGTCTCCCCATTCAACGCGAAATCCGCCGCAGTCACAGTGCCGAAGAATGCGTCCACTTCAGCCTCCGCCGCCGCAGTGCCGTCGGGGCTGCCGGACCTGCCCGGTGCCTCCGATAGCGTGATCCGCCCGCGCCACGGCAGACGCGGCTGGGTTTCGGCATCGCTGTAGGGGTCGGACAGGGTATTCCCCTCGACCTGATCCATCAGGATGAAAGGGTAGAACATGACGGCCTTGCCTGCATCGTTCATCGCCCGGATCGCCTCGACCACGGAGGCATCGGTCGGCGTGCCGCCATAGATCGGGCGGCCATCTTGCTCCACGATGACCTCGGCCTGTGCCCGTGTCAGGCCCGCAACCCACCAGGGCATGTTTTCGCCCTCGATGAGCGGGTCCTCGACCTTGGGACGGAGTGTGCATTCACCGCAGCGCAGGTCGTTGCCAAACCACGAGACGACAAGGCTCGTCGCCTCCAGACCAGGCAACTCCTCTGTAAGCGCCTCAAGCGACACAGAGAAATCAGTCTTGCCTGCAGGGGTGTTGATATTCGCACTCCACCGAGCGCCCGGCCCCTCGACATAGTTCACCGGAGTCGTTGCCAGGCCGTACTCTCCCGTACCGGGGATCAGCGCGACCCCCCTGATTCCCAGTGCCGGGGTACTTTCCCATCCCTGCGCGTCGCGTTGCTCTGCCCGGATCACCTCGAAAGAGAATTGGGGCACCCGGTTGCCATAGGCAGCCAGCGGCAAGTCTTCCATCACCACATAGGCCGTCCCGCGGTAGGCGGGCACAAGGCCCGCGCCCTCGACAGCTTCCATCACCGGATCGGGCAGTTGATCCTCACTGCCGACATAGACCCTCATGTTCAGATCGTCGGTCGCCACTTCCTCACCGTCCGCCCAGACGCGTCCAATCCGCAGGATCCCTCCCTCACAAAGCGCAATCGCAAGGCTCACGGTATAGCTGTAAGTCGTTGTCTGCGGCGTCGGCGGCGCCCCCTTGCCGCCACCCGATACCGAGACGTTTTCCTGAAAGTCAGAGGCCCAGATGACCTGTCCGCCCAGCCGCATGCGCCCGTAGAGCTGAGCAATCGCCTCCCCCTCCCCGGTGCTGGTCAGCCGGAAACGATCCACCTTGCCCGTCTCCACGGCCTGTCCACCCTGGCCCAGCAACCGCTGGTCCAGTACCCGGCCCAGCGTCGCCCCCACGGCGCGGCCAATCGCAACTGACGACAGGCCCGCAAGCGTGCCGCCCACGGAACCGCCGATTGCCGCACCCGCTGCGGAAAGAACGATTGTCGCCATCAGGAAGTCTCCTCGGGAAATTCAAATCGCGCCACGATGCGCCGCCGCCAGGGCAGGCTCAGCGGGCTTTCGACCACGCCATGCCGCGCATAGGCGTGAACGAAGCCGGGCCTTGCACCGGTCTCGACCTGGACGCCCAGATGCTTCGCCACCGACCCCTGCCGCATCCGGAACAGGATTACGTCGCCAGCGGCTGCCGCGTCCCTGTCCTTGGGCCGTAAATGCCGCAGCGCTGCGGCCCAAAGCCGCTCTTCGCCTTGCGGCTCGGACCAATCCATGGGATAGGCCGGTACCTGCTCCGGCTCGCTGCCGTAGAGCTCACGCCAGATACCGCGCACAAGGCCAAGGCAATCGGTGCCCGCACCACGTTGCGCACTCTGGTGCACATAAGGTGTGCCAATCCAACCCCGCGCCGCCACGATGATCGCCTGCCCATTCACCGACGCGACCCGCCTGTGTTGGCACTGGTCGAACGTGGCACAGCCATCACCCAGTCCTCCCCCGGCAGATCAGGGAAACCCTGAAAGTTCAAGATGTTGTTGAACTTCAGCCGACAGGTCTCCAGCCGCTTGTCACACCCCGCAACCAGACGCACCGGCGTGCCTTCGGACACATCTCCCCGGATCGGCTCCCAAAGCTCCACGACCCGCGTGGCTCCTTCGACCCGATCATGCTTGATCACGCTCCAAAGGCCCTTTGCAGGTCCGTCCAGCACTTCCAGCCGCCCCCGCGTGAACCATCCAGCCTCGAACCCCAGAAAATCCGTCCAGCGAAACTCCCGACCCGCGCGTTGCTGCTGCACATCCAGAGCCTTGAAGTAGCCATCTTCACCGACATCGAAACGGCAATCGGCATCCCCCAGCACGGCGGTGCAGGGCTTCTGATAGTTGCGTCCAAAAGGCCGGTTCAGCGCCTCCGTCAGCCCCCGCAGTTCTGCGCGAAACGCTCCGTCCGCCCGGTGCAATTGCCCGATGGTGCCGCGAAACTGCAACCAGCGCATCCCGACGTCGGCCCAGTTCACCAGCCACACCTGCACCTCCGCCCCGTCAAAGCGGCCCTGCTCGATCTCGTCTTCACGGATCGAAGCATCGCTGAGCGCGCCCATCGTCTCCGTGTTATCCACGGCCAAACCCGTCGTTTGCGCAATCGCCTTGGCACTCAACCCGCTGTCGGCGCGAAATGTGACACCATCGAAACTTAATGGGAGATCATGATCGGTGAAAGAATGGCGCACACCGTCGCGTCGCGTGATCAGCCAGGCACGGCAGAACGTCGTCTGGCCCGTGGCCAGATGCGCCTCAAACGCTGCATCGATCCCGGCCATCAGATCCGCACCTCGATCACCGGCACGTTCGGCACCTGACCGGCCTGGAAACTCGCGACGGATGCAAGGATACGATCTGTATCGAAGCGCACCGGCACATCGAACTCGAAACCTGCGAAGATCTCCATCTGCGGATCGGGCGGATGTGCGAAGCGGATGGTCCCGCGCGTCACATCGACCTCGTACTCCACGCCTTCGCGCTGCTCGTCCTGCTCCACGCCGACGCGCACGGTGCCCGGAACCGGCTTGCGGATGGGACGAGCATAGGATTGCTCCCCCGACCGGTAGACCTTCACGATCTGGAACTCGGACGTCACCCCATCGCCATAGCCAATGCTCTGATCGTCAAAGGCCACCTCAGCGGCCGCGGCACCGGACTTGTAGTCTGCCCAATCCTTCCAGCGAAACCCATACATCTGCCCCATCCGTGCCTCGAAGAAGCCGATCAGCCGCTGCAGGTCATCGATCGACCGCATGCCCAATCCTGCATCATAGACCCTGCGCGAATGCGCCCATGGCGTGTTGCGCTCCTCGAACCCGTTGGCGAGTGTCACCACGTCCGTGCGCCGCTGCGGTCCGCCCAATGCGCCGAAACTCAGGCTCGCGGGGAACCGTACCTCGTGAAATGCCATATTCTTCCCCTACCTGTTCCGGTTGCCGCTGCTCAGCGCGCGGCTCATCTGTGCGGCGATCTGGCTTTGCGAGCGCTGGAAGCCCTGGACGTCCGGCGTCGAGATATTCATCACCACCGTCGTGCCGCCGCCGCCCCCCCGGACGCCCAGCTTGCCGTCCGCACCGCGCGCCAGGGGCATGATCGCCTCCGGCCCCGCCTCGCCCATCAACCCCGTCCCGCCCCGCATCGGAAAGGCGGTGGCGTTGTTCACAACGCCACCGCTCGCAAAGGGCATCACCCGCCCCTGCGAGAACGCCGCCCCGTCGGCAAATGGCAGGATACCCTGCACCACCGACCCGATCCCCTGAGAGATCAGCCCTCCGAAATGATCCGTCACCGGACGGATCGCGGCGTTGTAGGTTGTATTGATCATCGACTCCGCCACCGTGCGCAGCGCGTCCGACAGCTTCAGCCCGTCGAAGACAACCCCGTCAAA
>JBBSJO010000122.1:0-12556 GCA_038257185.1 Rhodobacterales bacterium
CGCGAGGGCGTGACGACCGGCATCTCCGCCGCCGACCGGGCGCTGACCGTGGGCGTCGCGATCTCGAAACAGGCCGGACCCGCCGACATCGCCACGCCGGGCCACATCTTTCCCCTGCGCGCGCGGGACGGCGGTGTGCTGGTCCGCGCGGGCCATACCGAAGCAGCGGTCGATATCTCCCGCCTCGCCGGGCTGAACCCCTCCGGCGTGATCTGCGAGATCATGAAGGAGGACGGCACCATGGCGCGGTTGCCTGACCTCGTGACATTCGGCAAGGAACACGGCCTCAAGATCGGCACCATCAGCGACCTCATCGCCTACCGCCACAAGCACGACAATCTGCTGGTGGAGCGCGACCGCCGCACCGTGACCTCTGCATACGGCGGCGCGTGGGAGATGCGCATCTTCGGCGACCAGATCACCGGCACCGACCACGTGGTGCTGACCAAGGGCAACGTGACCACGCCCGAACCCCTTCTGGTGCGCACCCACGCGGTCAACGCCCTGGAAGACATCCTCGGCCTCGGCCCCAGCCCCCATGATGAATTGCCCCGCGCCATGCAGATCATCGCGGACGAGGGGCGGGGGGCCGTGCTGCTCTTCCGCGAGCCCTATCCGCGCCTGCGACTTGCAGGGGACGACGACGAAGGCCCGCGCACCATCAAGCGCACCGGCCTGGGGGCGCAGATCATGGCCTCGATGGGCCTGCACAAGCTGATCCTGCTGACTGACAACCCCGAAACGCGCTACCTTGGCCTCGACGCCTACAGCCTCGAAATCGTCGGCACCCGTCCGATCACCACGGAGTAAGACCATGGCCGTCACCGAGAAACACAACGTCCTGCCCCGCCCCGACTTCGACCGCCCCGTGAAGGTGCTGATCGTCGTTGCGCCATACTACGGCGACATCGCCGAAGGTCTGCTGAAAGGTGCCAAGGCGGAACTGGAAGCGGCGGGCGCCACATGGGACGTGGTCGAGATGCCCGGCGCGCTGGAGATCCCAACGGCCATCGGCATCTCCGACCGGGCCGGCAACTTCGACGGCTACGTGGCTTTGGGCTGCGTGATCCGGGGCGAGACTACGCACTACGAAACTGTCTGCAACGACAGCTCCCGCGCGCTGCAACTGCTGGGACTGCAGGGCCTTTGCATCGGCAATGGCATCCTCACGGTGGAAAACCGTGAGCAGGCCGAGGTCCGCGCCGACCCGGCGGGTCAGAACAAGGGCGGCGGTGCTGCGGCAGCGGCCTTGCATCTTATCGCGCTGGGTCGTAAGTGGCGCGGCCAGAGCAAGGGCATCGGGTTCAAGCCGATTGGGAATGATACCCTGATGGCGGGCGATGCCGAAGGACCGAAAACCGCATGACACCCTCCGCACCGGGGCTTTCCGGCAACCAGAAACGCAAGATGAAGTCCGCAGCCCGGCTCTATGCCGTGCAGGCGCTGTTCCAGATGGAGCATTCCTCCCAGACGGTGGAGAAAGTGCGCAACGAGTTCCTCGAACACCGCTTTGGTGCGGTCTACGAAGGCGAGGAAATGCTGGACGGCGATATCGAGCTTTTCGCGCATCTGCTGGAGGAGGCCGTGAACTGGCAGGCTCCCATCGACCAGATGACCGACCGCGCGCTGGTGGCAAAGTGGCCCATCGCCCGCATCGACCCCACGTTGCGCGCGCTGTTTCGCGCGGCGGGGGCCGAGCTGCGTGACAAGGGCACACCGCCCAAAGTGGTGATCAGCGAATACGTCGACGTGGCCCGCGCCTTCTTTCCCGACAGCAAGGAACCGGGCTTCGTCAACGCCGTGCTCGACCACATGGCCCGCGAGGCGCGGCCCGAGGCGTTCTGACTTTCGTAACCATCATTTACAATTGCCGCGCCGATTCACCATTTGTGAAGCCCTGAATCCTATAAGGCTCCCATCGGCTGTGTGGGGCAGCTAACTAAAGGGGTGAGACAATGACAACACTGATCAACATGATCCGCAATCGTAACGCAACCGTCCCGGTCAACGCCGAGGTGCGCGTGAAGCGCGCCGTCACGCGGGACGAGATGCAGCGGCTTTTCAGCAAGGAACTGGGCGTTCAGGCTGTCTGAATTTGGGTGGAACGACCCGGCAGAGCGTGGTCTTGTGTGACGGGACCGCCTCTGCCGGTCAGTATTTATTCCCGAGGACCTGTATGTACAGGTGGGCGCCGGGTAGACGAACCAGGGCTCGAACAGAGCCAGCTCCCTCGGATTTGCTTAAGGCCACTGGAATGTAACGTCACACGAGCAGCGCAGTACCCGTCACGCCTCAATAGGTAGGCTTGAGGCAGGGTTCTGGCAAGGGGCGTCGATCAATTCGCATCCGATTCCGCGATGAAGCGGTAGGCGCGCAATTCCTCAGGCACCAATACATAGATTTCATCGGGTGGTGTGACCAGCGCGTGGCGCATCACGAGCGGGTCGATACCCATCTCGTCGAGGTAGGTCATCACCTCGCCCTGACCGCGCTGGATGCTTTCGACCGCCACGAAGGCGGGCAGCAGGGTGCTTTCTCCGAAATAATGCTGATGCACCCCGACGGAGGCCGTGTCGGGCACGTCGCGGGTGATCCCCGCGGCGAGAAGGTAGGGGCAGGCGGAATAGCAGATGTCGCCGTCGCGCATGGCGGTATCGAAGCCCTGCGTGCGGATGAAGCGGCCGATTTCGATGGCGTCCCTGACCGAGCCACCGGGGGAGTTGAGAATGACGCGTTCTGGCGTGACCGGCAGTTCGCCAAGTTGCTTTGTAATCCGTTCGGCATCGCCCTCGACAATGGTGCCTTCCAGCAGTGCCGTCCGGCCCGCCTCGATCGGCGTCAGGATCAGACGGTCGGGCAGGGGCGTGCTGGGCATCGGGCGACCAGGGGCTGGGGCGCGATCCTCGCGGTAGCGGCGGGTCTGGTCGCCCGGACGGATCGGCTCGGTCAGCGACGGCGCGCGGGGGCCGAAGCCGGGCAGGGTCAATCCGTCCCTCAGGTCCCCCCAGAACAGCATCACCGCGAGGCCAAGCTGAAAGATCAGGATGCCCATGAGGATGCGACCCACGGGATTGCGGCGCGGGGTGTCGGGGGCGTCGGTCACTTTGACTTGATGGGCGTGATCTGCGCCGCGGTTTCGTGTTTCTCGGGCAATTTCGCCGGCGGCTCGTCGGGGTCGTCCCGCCGCATCGTGCCCTCCATGTCCCGCATCGCGGCGACAGCGGCGCGCACCTCGGCGAGGGTCAGGGAATCTTCCACCGCCGTGCCTTCGCGGCCCGTGCGGATCGCTGTCTGCGTGATCGCCAGGATGAAGACCAGCACGGCGGGCAGCAGGTCGATGGCGATGGCACCGGCCCAGGAGGGCACGAAGTTGCGCGCATAGAGTATGACCGCATCGGCGCTGGAGATCGGGGTGTAAGTCGTCTCCGTGGGCGGCGGCAAGGCCAGCACGGCCTGAGCCGCGCGTTCCAGGGTGGTGGCACGTTGTGCCAGGACTTCGAGCACGGAGGAGATCGTCGCCCCCTGCGCGGTGCGGTTTTCAGCGGTGCTGCCGTCGAGTTCCGGCAGCACCACGGAGGCGGCGAGGTCCTGCGCTGCGCGTTCTACCAAAGGGGCAACCGAGAGCTGCCGCAATTGCGTGATCAGCCCGGCAAGGCGCACCGCCTGTTCGGAGAATTCAACGGAACGGGCCTCCACCGGCCCCGGCTCCACGGTCAGCGCACGCATCCGGCTGAGGATCTGGTTGCCTTCGGTGAAGGCGGCGCTGACGAGCGGCGTCTGGGTGGCAATCTGCGCCTCCAACCCGCTGAGTTCGCTGGATTTCTGGCGCAGCACGCGGAACACCGCGCCGCGGCCCGCAAGACCGGAAAGGTTGCCGGTCGCCTCCTGTTCGCTGAGGTCTTCGAAGCTTTGCCGCACACGGGCGACGTCGCGTTCAAGACCTTGGGCCGAGAGGGCGATCTCATGGGCGCGTTCCAGCGATCCCTGATAGTCCTGCACGGTTTTGGCGAGGTGCTGTTCCACGGCGGCCGAACCCGCGAGGGCGGCAGCGTTAAGCCAACTCGACATGGCGATGATGGCGACAGACCCCAGAGCCATCGCCCCCAATAGCCCGACGCGCGCCCGCGCGCCCCGCACGGCGGGGAAGAGGCGCAGCATGTAGGACCAGAAGACGAAGATGCCTACGGAGACGGCGACGGAATAGGCGATGGCGGCGAAGGCGGACATCGCCCCATTGTCGTCGAGCAGGGAGGACACGCCGAGGTACGTGTAGATGCCCGAGGCCACTGCCAGCACGCCGAGCGCCGTGCCGGAGAAGGTGTCGAGCCAGGTCAGGTGGCTTTCCAACTCGCGGGCATAACGAACGCCACGCGCCTGCGCGTCGCTCATCGGTTCACGATCCTGCATCGGCTTTCCCCTGTCTCACCGCGTTTAAAGATAGGCAGCGCGAGGCGAAAAACCAATGTCTCTTCAAGGGGGTTGCGAATGTTCACGGAATGTTCATAATTTTGGGCATGGCACACGACGATTTCCAACCGCTCTCCCTGTCCCTGCAACCCGGCCAGCTTCTGGCGCGGGGTGTCTCGCGGCATCTTGCAGGCTACGGGATGGCCTGCGTGGAGGAACTGGTGCCTGCGCGGGGCCTCCGGGTCGATGTGATGGCGCTTGGCCCCAAGGGCGAGATCTGGGTGGTGGAATGCAAGTCCAGCCGTGCGGACTACATGGCGGATGCCAAGTGGCATGGGTATCTGGAATGGTGCGACAGGTTCTTCTGGGCGGTGGGGGAGGATTTCCCGACCGACCTTCTGCCAGAGGAGACCGGGTTGCTGATCGGGGACGCCTACGGAGCGGAGATCATCCGCATGGGACCCGAGAGCAAGGTGGCGCCTGCGCGGCGCAAGGTCATGGTGCAGAAATTCGCATTCCACGCGGCGCGGCGGCTACAGATGCTGCGGGACCCGGACATGCTGCCGGCGTGGGGCTGAGCGCCGGATCGCAGGTCGGGATGGTTGCTCACAGTCACGGCTTTGGGCGAAAATGCGGGAACCACAAGCCATCCCTCTTCGCGTGGGAGCCGACGGGGGCAGACCGGGAAAATCAGAGTCAGGTAGTTTGCTGAACGGCTCAGTCCTTCAGCATTCGGTCCGCCTTCTTGCGCACCAGCGTCGAGCGCAGGTCATGCATCGCCAGCAACAATGTCTCCGTCACGGCGTCCAACTGATCTTCCGTTGCCCGCGACTGCACCCATTGGGTCGTCAGGTTCAGGTAGTCTACCGCCCGGTAGATGTCGTCGATGTCGCGGTGTGCCAGAACCTTCAGCCGCTCTTCCATCCAGGCGCGAATGCGCTGCTGATCCGCTTCCGACAGCGTCCGGTCGCCATGCGGCTTGATCTCGCCGTTGCGGATGTTCACCAGCGCGATCTGGTCCATCTCGATCCGCCGCTGGCGATTCTCGGTATCCACCCGGAAAACGGCTGCCCCGTTCTCGCGCACGCGAAAGTAATATTCGGGCAGCTCGCTGGCCATCTGTCCCCCTTTACGTCAGATCGGCGCAGAACGCCTGGATGCGGCTGCACGCTTCTTTCAGCGCGTCATCCGAGGTGGCATAGCTGATCCGGAAATTCGGCGAGAGACCGAAGGCCGCGCCGAAGACCACGGCGACCCCGGTTTCCTCCAGCAGCGCCGTGGCAAAGGCCTCGTCATCGGCGATCTTCGTGCCGGCCTTCGAGGTCTTGCCGATCAGCTCAGCGATGGAGGGATAGACATAGAACGCCCCCTCCGGCACCGGGCAGACCATGCCGTCGATCTCGTTCAGCATCGACACGACAAGGTCCCGGCGGCGGACGAACATCTTGTTGTTCTCGGGGATGTAATCCTGCGGCCCGTTCAGCGCCTCCACCGCCGCCCACTGGCTGATCGAGCAGGGGTTGGAGGTCGACTGCGACTGAACCTTGCGCATCGCAGCGATCAACTTCTCGGGCCCTGCGGCATAGCCGATCCGCCAGCCGGTCATGGCATAGGCCTTGGAGACTCCGTTGATCGTGAGCGTCCGGTCGTAAAGCTGCGGCTCCACTTCTGCGGGCGTGCAGAACTCGAAATCATCGTAGGCAAGGTGCTCGTACATGTCGTCCGTCATGACCCAGACATGCGGGTGGCGCAGCAGCACGTCGGTCAGGGCCTTCAGCTCCTCGCGGGAATATCCTGCCCCCGTGGGGTTGGAGGGCGAGTTGAAGATGAACCATTTCGTCTTGGGCGTGATCGCGGCCTCAAGCTGGTCGGCGGTTAGCTTGTAGCCGGTCTGCATCGACGCCTCGGCCACAACCGGCGTGCCACCGGCCAGCAGCACCATGTCGGGGTAACTGACCCAATAGGGCGCGGGGATCACCACTTCGTCGCCGGGATTGAGCGTCGCCATCAGCGCGTTGTAGAGGATCTGCTTGCCGCCCGTGCCGACGCTCACCTGCGCCGGTTTGTAGTCCAACCCGTTGTCCCGCTTGAGTTTTGCGCAGATCGCCTGCTTCAGCTCCGGAATGCCGTCGACGGCGGTATATTTGGTCTTGCCGGCGTTGATCGCGGCAATGGCAGCATCCTTGATGTTCTGCGGCGTGTCGAAGTCCGGCTCACCCGCGCCAAGGCCGATGATGTCGCGCCCGGCGGCCTTCAATTCCGCCGCCTTGGTGGTCACCGCGATGGTGGGAGAGGGTTTGACACGCGCCAGGGTGGCAGAGAGCAGTTCCATTCGGGCCTCGGATTGGTTAAGTGTGCCGCACACTCATAGGGCTCACCCCCGCAGCGATCAAGGATGATCGCCCGACAGCAGGAGATGACGACAATGGATGACGAGACAAACTGGTACGGCCCCGATGCGGCCACCTTTGGCGACCGAGTGGCGGCGGCACGGGAACACGCGGATATGACGCAGGCGATGCTGGCCAAGCGGCTTGGCGTGCGTGTGGCGACGCTGCGCAGCTGGGAAAACGACCTGAGCGAGCCGCGCGC
The DNA here is from genome assembly GCA_038257185.1 of Rhodobacterales bacterium. GTDB lineage: Bacteria > Pseudomonadota > Alphaproteobacteria > Rhodobacterales > Rhodobacteraceae > Sulfitobacter. Next base: position 7,000 of record JBBSJO010000122.1, read on the forward strand.
GAACCGCCTGTCGATGCTGGCAGGTCTGCTGAACGTGTCGATGATGTGGCTGATCAACGGCGAAGGCGAAGGCATCGACGCCCCCGACACCGCGGCCAGCACCGACGGTGACCTGAAAAAGATCATGGCCGAGATGCGGGAACTGCGCGGCGAGATGCTTCAGAAAGCCGAACAGCTGGGGCAGATCGAAAAGCGCCTCCGCCGCCTCACGGCGCAACCGCAGGATGCCTGAGGAAACCGCCCCCCACCGGCTCAAACGGCTGAAGATGCGCTCGATGCGGCGCGGCATCAAGGAGATGGACCTCATTCTGTCGGCCTATGCCGACAGCGCCTTGGCGCTGATGGACGAGGCCCGGCTGGACACCTACGACCGGATGCTGAACGAAAACGACCACGATCTCTACCAATGGGTCAGCGGTCAGGGCGAGGCGCCGGAAGCCTATGCCGCGACGGTGCGGGACATCCGCCGCCACATCGCGGCGACGCGCGTCGTCTGACCCGGGTTCGGGCCGCGCGCTTGCGACTTCGGCGATCCCCGTCGGCTTTAACGAAATATTCTGTTTTATTCTTCAGTTTCCGACTTGAGCAGTATGAGTCGGAGCAATGGCATGAGCATTCAAGAACACGTCGGGCCGCCCCTGTCGGACAAGGATTTCATGATCGGCTATCTGGAGGCGCTGTCGCTTGTCGAGCGGCTGCACCGCCTGTTGCTGGATGTGATCAAGGACGAATTCGAGCGCGTCGGCGTGCTGGAGATCAACGCTGTACAAGCCCTGTTGCTCTTCAACATCGGCGACAACGAGGTGACGGCGGGTGAATTGAAAAGCCGGGGCTACTATCAGGGCAGCAACGTCAGCTACAACCTCAAGAAACTTGTTGAGATGGGCTATATGCACCACCAGCGCTGCGAGATTGACCGTCGCAGCGTGCGCGTGCGCCTGACCGAAAAGGGGCGCCATATCCGCAACGTCGTATCCGACCTTTTCGCGCGCCATGCCGAGGGGCTGGAACAGAAGGGCGTGCTCGGCAACGACGGTATCAGCGAGATCACCGGTTCCCTGAAACGGATGGAACGCTACTGGACCGATCAGATCCGCTATATTTACTGATACGGCGTTTCGCGCTTGTCTTGAAACATCATGCATTGGCTGACGCGTTGAAATCGCAGATTTCAGAAAGCGTTGGGTGAGTCAGGTCTGACGCGAAGCGCGTTATGCCGACAACTCAGCGTATCTCGGACATCACGAGACTATCGAGTTCCCTGAGCAGTTTCTGCGTCATTGCGCGGGCGTAGTCGGCAAAACCGATGGCAGTATGCACAAAAGCATCCGGCCCCATCATGACCTCGGCGCGAAAATAGGACGACAGCTCTCCAATCTCCACCTGACGGATATCGCCGATACCGGGGCTGTCCACGCCGATCACCAGTCCGTTGATCGTGATGCCGCTCGTTTCCAGGGCATCGCGCACGTCACGGGGGCGGGGGCCGAGGTTGGATTTTCCATCGCCCGAAATGTCCAGCGTGTGTTTCCAGCACTCCGGCTGCTCCGCCAGCAGCCTGGCCCCAAGTTGCATCGCCGTCCCCAGTGCGGTGCCGGGAGTGGTCTCGCGCCGGGTTGTCTGGCGCAGGGTCTCGATCACGGTGGAAAGGGTCGCATCGCTGTCGATGGGCGTCCAGGGAACGATCACCGCCTGATCGACCGGACCGGACCATTCGTAAACCAACAATGATACCGGGGAGAGCGGCAGCGACAGCAGACGCTCGCGCACCGCCGGATCGTCCAGGGCCTGCGCCACCCCGCCTATCTGCAAGCGGTATTCCCGCGCATCGACCGAGCCGGACACATCAAGTCCCAGCGCCAGAGCCTGACGACACTCTGCAATCGCAGGCCCCGCCTGTCCGAGCATCAGCAACAGGGCCAGCGCCCGGATCATCCCGCGTTGCCCCGCGCAGGGCCCAGTCCCCCGACCGCAATCGGGCTTACCTCACGCACCAGCTTGCGCGTCATCGCGCGTTCGTAATCCCCGAAGCCCTCAGCGACAATCATGAAGGCCCCCGGCCCGAAGATCACCTCCGACTGGTAGAAGGCGATGAGCCCGACCTCGCCCTCGAAATCGGCCGCGTTCACCACCAGCCCGTTCACGGTGACGCCCGCAAAGGGAAATTCGCGGTAGGCGATACGCGGCCCGAAGCCTTCGTTGTTCTGCCCGTCGCCCGCCATGTCGATGGTCTGCGCGTCGCAGTCCGGCGCCCGTTGCAGCATCCCCGCTCCGAACCCCAGCGCAAAACCCATGGCGGTGGGAAAATCATTGTGGCTCCGTTTGCTTTTGGCAACCACCTCTGCCGCCTTCACCAGGGCTGTGGGTCCGTCGATCAGCGTCCAGTCCAGCACCACGGCCTGATTGTAGCGCCCCGACCATTCATAGACCGCCAATGCCACGGGCTCATCCGCAGCAAAGAAGGCCGCCTGCACCTCCTCCGAGATCAGCGCGGCGACAAGGCCGCCACGCTGCAACTGATCCTCTTCCGCATCTACCGAACTCGACACGTCGAGCGCCACCAGAAGCGCCAGACGGCACGCCGGTGCCGCGTCCGCCGGGCCTGCCGGCGCCAGTGCCGCGCAGAAAGCGAGGCAGGCGCGTTTCACCAGTGCCCTGTGTTTTCCATGCTCGCCCAGGGTTCCGCCGGGGCCAGCTTGTCGCCCTCCTGCAGCAGTTCCACCGACACATTGTCGGGGCTGCGCACGAAGGCCATATGTCCGTCACGCGGGGGCCGGTTGATCGTCACACCATTGTCCTGCAGCTTCTGGCAGGTGTCATAGACATTCTCGACTGTATAGGCGAGGTGCCCGAAATGACGGCCGTCGGAAGGCAGCCCGTCGTCGCCGTCCCAGTTGTAGGTCAGCTCCACATCCGCATGGCCGTCGTCCTGACCCGGTGGGCACATGAACACCAGCGTGAACCGCCCACCCTCGCTGTCCATCCGCCGCCGTTCCTTGAGGCCCAGAAGTTGGTAAAAGGCGATGGATTTTTCGAGGTCCTTCACACGGACCATGGTGTGCAGATATTTTATCGGCATTGCGGCTTCCTTCTCATTGCGGTGTCAGACGCAACGGTAGCATGTCCGCCCGGCAAGGCCAGTGCCTCTCAGAATTTTGACTCGATCCCCAGCGATACGGAAACCTCTCGCGTATCATAGCGGCTGACGTTGGAAAATTTGCGGCCCGCGCGCAGATGCATGCTGGGCGCGAACCCGGCATAGTCCATGTCAGGGAAGAAGAGCGTCAGGTCGGCATAGGCCGATTTGTCCTGCCGCCCGCCCGGCACCACGAAAACCGCGGAAAAGTCCGGGTAATCGGCGTAGCTCACGACCAGACCGGCGCTCAATTTCGCGGGACCGATCTGCTGACCGAAAGCGTAAGTCGCCCGCAACGATGCCGAGGTGGTCCGCAGGTTCGCCGTGTCGCTGTCGGTATGCCGCAGGTCCAGGGACAGTGCCGTCCGGTCACCGTTCGCAAGGCCATGAGTCAGCGCCGTGGTCAGGCTCAACGCAGTGCTGTCTGCAAGCGTCGGCACCGCGGAAAATCGTTGTTCTGCAGACCCGCTGATCCGCAGTGCGGTGCGCTCTCCCAATCGCCACCTGCGCCCGGCGTCGATGCGCACGAAGCTGTAATAGGAAGTCCCCCCGGACCAAAGCTGACCAACCGCCGCGCCGATGTTCGCACTGCCGTCAGTTTCGCCGACGGCAAAGCCGTGGTTGATGAAAAGCTCCCCGTACGTGCTGGCAAAGTCGCCGTTACGGGCGGTCGGGGCAAGCGCCTGCGCATCGCTGTCCAGCGCCACCCGGCTGATGTAAAGCCGCCCGCCTATCTGTGTGCTGCTGCGCGCATCGCCCTGCAGCCGGTAACCCAGGGTCGCATCCAGCGTGCCGATCACCCCGCCCAGGGCCTGTGCCGATCCACTCAGGGCCCCAGTAAACGGCAGCCCGTCGATGACCTGCACACCGCTGTCGGCCCCGTTGTTGACGTTGTTCGAGGGCCGCACCGCGCCGCGTATCGAAAAAGACAGAGGGTTCTCAGCCCGCACCCGGCGAAAGTCACGCCCCAGCTGAGCTTCGATACTGGCGTCAGGCGCGTTTTGCACCGCACGGCGCAGCCAGAATTGCGCAGCCGTAGGGCTCTTGTCCGCATAGGACAGGCGCGCTGCAAGTTCCGCAGCCTCAAACCGATGCAACCGACTGTCGGCAAAGCGATAGGCCTGCGCTGCGGACTTGCGCGCCGCCTTCTTCTGACCCAGCTGACCCTGGGCATGGGCCATCACGAAGTGCGCAAACGAAGATTTGGGATCGGCCTCCAACAGCCCGCCTGCCAGGCGATACGCCAGTACCGGCTGACCTTTGCGGACAGCCGTCTGCGCCAGCAAGCGTGCCTGCGGCAGGCTAAGTTCGACCGGCGGGGCCGGGGAAGGGGTGTCCTGCCCCCCCGCCGGCGGCGGAAACGCCAAAGCCAGCGAAAGCGCTATGGCGCAAACTCCGCGGATCCTGCCTGGTCCCAACACCTCTGTCCCTAGGGGACGGGCTGTGTGCAGATCGGATCCTGCGCTGGCTGGCCGCATTGCGCCAGCACGAACGCGCCGTATTCGATCGAGTCGGTCAATCCGCTGATATGCCCCTCCGCATGGACCACCCCTGCCACCTCCGTGGCCCCGGCGCCCCCGAAGATCCCGCCATACTCACCCTGCACAGTGTTTCCGCTGGAAACTGTACCAAAGAATGTCCCGTCCGTTGCGATCGGCGCGCCGTCCATTGCGAGGTCGTCCAACGCGACGTTGAAGTCCGTCACCTGGCGATTGTAGATCACCCCGTCCACCGTGGTCTGTCCGAAATCAGCGGTGACCTGGACGTCGCCCGTCACCTCCGCTGCCTGCGCCGAACGGGCCGCGGCGGGAGTGCCCGGTGCGACCGGTGTCAGATCCTCGCCCGATCCAGGTATGTTGAGCAGCCCGACATACTTGCCTGCGTAGGACACCAGCCCGCCGCCCTGCGTCGAGCCCGGCGGCACCGGAGCGCTGTATGCACCCGTGGAATAGGCACCCCCGCCGTAGATTTCCTCGAACTGCACGCCGGTGACCACGACTGCCGCCTGGGTGTTGTTGATGCGCTTCACATAGGCCGTGTTGTGCCGGTCCAGAGAGCCGTCCTGCGCCGTGTAGGCCTCGTATCCACCCCGGTCCAGCGCGGGCCGACGCCGGTAGACACCCGTTTGCGGGCCATCGTCAAAGGGCACCCCGACGACGGTGAGCGTCTGCGCGGCCGGGTTGTAGGTGAAGCTCTGCAGGTTGCCGGAGAGCTCGGTCGGGATCGCCCCGGGCCCGCCCGGGCCACCACCGCCGGTGTCAGTAACGTTGCCGCCGAAAGGCGGAGTGCCGCCACAGGCCGCAAGGCCGACCGCGCAGGCGAGGCCCATCAATATACGTGTCACGATTGTCTGCCCTCAATTTATTTATAATTGTTTTGGCGACTGTCTCAAACGAGACCAGCGCTTGTCAACGCTGCTGA
>JBBSJO010000123.1:0-12549 GCA_038257185.1 Rhodobacterales bacterium
GACGTACCCGCGGTATTCCGGTTCTTCCGCGCAGGCCTCGAAAGGCACGGTGGCATTGCCGACGGCCAGTTCAAAGGTCGTGGGCCGCGACGTCTTGTCGAGAACAGCAAAGACGGTCTCGTCGATCATGATCAGGCTGCACAGGTTCGGCATATCGGTGATCGTCATCGGGTCTACCTTGGATCATTTGCGAAATCTGGGTCGTTATGGAAGGCCATGTCCGGAATGAAAAGCCAAGACCTCCGCGGCCGGAGTGCGGGCTGCCTATTTGTTGAGGATGTCGCGGTGATAGCGATAGAGCAGGAAAAGCCCCGCCATGCAGGTCACTGCGGAGATTGCGACCGGATAGACAATCGAGACATAGGTGGGATGATAGAAGGGATAATAACCTGCCCGCATCTCGCCCACGATGTGGACGAGAGGATTGAACCATAGATAGTCCGAATAGGGCTGCGGCACGCTCTCGAATATGAAGAAGATGCAGGACACCAGGAACAGCGGACGCATCAGGATCGACCAGGCAGTGCTCCAGAGCGGGAAGGTCAGGCTCAGAAAGCCGTTGAGCGTTCCGATGCCAATCGCCAGCATCACCGCCATCAGGTAGGCAAGCCCGATACGGGGAATGTCGAGCATGGTGTCGGGCCGCATCACGATCAGGATGAAACCGATGACGATGCTCTGCACCACCAGCCCTGACAGCGTGTTCAGCAACAACCGCGCGATCATCGCGTCGATGAAGGTCACGCGGGGATAGACGAGAAGGGTGCGGCTGTACGGGATGGATTGCGAAATCTTCCCGGCGATGTCTGCATACATCAGGAACGGCAACATTCCGCTGGCATAGAACAGGGCAAAGTTCGTGCCTAGGGGGGGATGGCGGAATCCGATAGAGAAGATCAGCGTCAGCAGCGCGATCCCGGCTGCAGGTTCCAGGATCGCCCAAAGGTAGCCCCCCGGCGACCTGCCATAGCTCGTGCTGATTTCGCGCAGCACCAGGGCAAAGATCGCTCTCGACGTCGAATAGCGTGGCAGCACGGTCCTGAGCAGAGGTTGTTCGCTGGTCGGCATTCCGGCGGCTTTTCCTTGTATGGATACCTTTATCCAACTGATGTATTGCTGGCGGTTACACGGCAACGATACAGAACGGAAACAAAACCCACAATGTCCGACGCCTCATCCTACGCCAGCGCCGCCAAGGGCACCGTTCGACACCTCAAACAGGCTGCGCCGAAACCAGCCGGAGCGCCTGTCGCAAGGGTCGGGGACGATCTGGAGGAGCCTGCACCGCCCCGGAAGGGCGAAGTCGGTGCATCCGAAAACGAGGCCAGGCCGCCGGCAGTGGCTGCACATCCGCGCAGGCGGCATGTGTTCCTGATGCTGTCCTTTGTCGCGCTCGTTGTACTGCCAAGTCTGGTAAGCGGCTTCTACCTCTGGGCTGTCGCGGCGGATCAATATGCTTCGGACGTCGGATTTTCGGTGCGTACCGAACAGAAGCAGTCCGCCATAGAACTTCTTGGGGGCATCACGGAGCTGTCGGGCTCCAGTTCGTCGGATACCGATATCCTCTATGCCTATCTATCCAGTCAGGAGCTGGTGTCCAAGGTCGATGCGCAGGTCGATCTGCGCAAGATCTGGTCGAGGGTCAGCACAAGGCAGGATCCGGTCTTTGCCTTCGATCCAAGCGGCACCATCGAGGATCTGCGCGCTGAGTGGGATCGCAAGGTCTCGATCATCTATGACGGCGGGACGCGTCTGATCGACGTCGAGGTGATGGCCTTCGATCCGCGCGATGCGCAGCGCATCGCGCAGGCGATCGTCGATGAATGCGCGGAAATGATCAACAGCCTGTCCAAGATCGCGCAGGAAGACTCGATCCGTTTTACTCGCGAGGAGCTGGAGAATGCAGTTGCCCGGCTCAAGGAGGCGCGGCTGGCGTTGACCCAGTTCCGCAACCGGACCCAGATCGTCGACCCGAGCATCGACACCCAGAACCAGATGGGACTGCTGGTGACCCTGCAACAGCAGCTTGCCAATTCGTTGATCGAATACGACCTTCTGCAGGAAACCACCCGCGACAGCGACCCGCGCGTTTTGCAGGCCGAGCGGCGGATCGAGGTAATCAACGCGCGCATCCTGTCCGAGCGGCGCAAGCTGGGTCTGGGTGACAACGGCGGGAGCGGCGAGGCATTTGCCAATCTGGTGGGCGAATACGAGGGGCTGATCGTGGACCGCGAATTCGCGGAATCTGCCTATACGGCCTCGCTCGCGGCCCATGACAGCGCGCTGGCGGAGGTCCGCAAGCAAAGCCGCTACCTTGCGGCACATGTCATCCCGACGCTGGCGCAAAAGGCCGAATATCCCGAACGCATCAAGATCCTGGGTCTGATCGTGATGTTCGCGTTTTTCGCCTGGTCGATCCTGTGTCTGGTGTTCTACAGCCTGCGGGACCGACGGTAGGCCATCGGTGCGATGATCTTTCTCGACAACCTGACCAAGCTTTTTCCGACGCGGGACGGCTACAAGCCGATCGTTCAGAACCTGACGGCGACCTTCCCCACGGGGGCCAGCGTCGCGCTGCTGGGACGTAACGGGGCGGGTAAAAGCACCTTGCTCAAGCTGATCGCCGGGACGATCCTGCCGACATCGGGGCAGGTGCTCTCCACGGGCAGCATTTCCTATCCCGTCGGCTTTGCGGGGTCATTCCACAACGATCTGACCGGGGCGCAGAACACGCGCTTCGTCGCGCGGCTTTATGGCGTGGACACCGATGCGCTGGTCGATTTCGTGGAGGAGTTCGCGGAGTTGGGAGAGCATTTCCGGATGCCGATCCGGACCTATTCGTCGGGCATGAAATCGCGCCTGTCTTTTGGTGTCTCGATGGGAATCCCCTTTGATACGTATCTGGTGGACGAGGTGACGTCAGTGGGCGACGGCGCATTCCGGCTCAAGAGCGTTGAGGTCTTCGACAAGCGCAAGGAGACTTCGGGCGCGGTTGTGGTCACCCATTCGCCGCCGATGGTTCGGCGCATGTGCGACAAGGCAGCGGTGCTGGAGGCCGGCAACCTGTACTATTACGAAGACATCGAAGAGGCGATTGCGCACCACGAGTACAATCTGACCCTTCCGCCAAACCGTTAATCCAACCCGTCGGAGGGGTTCGATACGGCAGGGAATAATCGGGTAGCGGTTAAGACTGCTGGCCGTAGGTTCTCTTAATCTTATGACCGGGCACCATGGTATCCACCAACGCGCGGGCGCGCGTGGCAAAGATCTCAGGCGACCAGTTCGCTGCCCAGACCGCGTGGATCGCCGCGCGCATTTCGGGCGCGTTTGCGCGATAGCCATCGACCAGCGCCACGATCGCCAAGGCATCGCGGGCGAGGTCGTCGAGATCCAGCATCAACCCGCACGGATGCGCTGCGACGAGGTTCTGCGCGCCGTCGAAGTTGCTCAGTATGATCGGCAACCCCGCCTCGAAGGCTTCCAGCGTGCCGATGGGCATGCCTTCGTAGCGGGAGGTCAGCAGGTAGCCGTCGGCCTCCATCAGCAGTGGGCGCACGTCATTGACCGAGCCTTTGCAGAAGATCCGCGCGGCGACATCCGGGGGGACCTGAGCGGCTATGTGGTCGCGGAAGACGGCGGTGTCGGTACCCATCCCGCAGAGCGTCAGGGTAAAGTCCTTGGGAAGATGTGCCAGCAGCCTTGCGGCCAGGGCATAGTTCTTTTGCCAGCCTGCGCGGCCTGTCATGACCAGTCGCCGTTCGCGCCCTTGGGCGGCGGGGGGCAGGGGGCCAAGATTGGAGCTGTTGGGCAGGATATGGACGCGGTGCCGGGCCATGCGACGCTTTCCCATACGGGTGCGCATGGTATGGGCCATGCTGTCCGACAGAAAGATCAGGTCGAGCGGGGGGCAAAGGCTGAGCAGCACTTTTTCGACCGAGGTGGAAAGAAGGAGGGTAGCGGGACGGTGGCCGGGTCCGAAAGGGAGGCCGTGGTAGGTCACGGCGACCCGTCCCGCCGGGTGCCAGACGCGCAGGGTCAGCGCCAGTCGGCCCAGCAGCACCGGCAATCGCGCATGCAGCCAGACCAGATCGGCCGGATGGCTCCGCAGGACCTTCGTCAATCCTGACCAGGCACGCCAAAGATGCGACAAGGAAACGCGGCTTTGCAGGTCCGGCACAGTGACGTGGGTCGCCCCCACCGCATCCAGCCCGTCGAATCCGCCCTCGTTGACGTCGCTGAACACGGTCATCTCCGATGTGTCACGGAGCGCCGTGGCGAGATGCAGAATATGGCGCGGCACGCCGGAAGGGCGGCCATCGCCGCCGATCAGGATCACGCGGGGGCGCAGTTCAGATGTAGCCAAGACTCGCCGCCCCCCAGAACCCGACGCTCGAGAGGGCGGTCTGGCGGTAAGGCGCGACCTGACGCAGCCCCGCGAGCCTGTCGAAGAGGGGCGCCTTGCGGGCAGCGGCAAAGCGATCCAGCAATACCCGGTTTTCCGGAGTCAGCAGGTCGCGCACCGCATTTATTGCGGCGAGGTTGCTTATCATCCGCTCCGCCAGCGCGCCCCGAAGCACCAGCACCTTGCGCCTGATCTGGCCCGACACCCCCTGCCCCCCACCGATGACACTTCCCGAATGTTGGCGGTAGAGGATCAGGGGGTCGCGGTTGTCGAAAATCACCTGGCCGCCCGCCCCGGTGATCAGCAGGTAGAGCCACCAGTCATGAGCGAAGACGGATTCTGTACGAAGCGCAGCCTCGCAGGCAAGGCGGGCGGCTGCGGCGTTCAGCATGATGGTGTTGCCGGGGGCCACGTTCTCCACCAGCGCGTTGCGGAAGGTGAAGGGCCGCACCAGTCGCGGGGTTGCGACGCGGCGGTCCGGCTCGGGATACCACAGGGTGCGACGGCCGCAGTATAGCGTCGCCACATCGCCCGCAGGTTCCAGCATCACCAAAGCCCGTGCCAGCTTTCCCGGCAACCAGATATCGTCCTGATCGGCGAAGGCAACAGGCCCGGCCGGGTCCGGCAACGCCCTGATGAGAGACATGAAGTTTTCCGCAAAGCCCTGCCCGGGACCGGCAACAAGTTCGACCTTGCGTGGATGATCTCGCGCAAATCCATCCACCAGTGCAGACGTGCCATCGTCCGATCCGTCATCGGAACACCGCAGGTGCCAGTCGGAATGGGTCTGCGCCGCGATGCTTTGCAATTGGTCGGGCAGATGCGCCGCGCCGTTGCGCAGGCCCATCAGCAGGGTGACGGGGCCGGTCTGGCCGTGCGGAGCGGGGTGCGCCATGGTCCTGATTCCGTCCGTGCCGATTGCGATTAAGCCGTGGATATCCGGAGTGAACTAGACTATCCGTCCGGCGTCGAACAGCTCAAGGGAGCATCTTTGTGCCACGATACTTCAGGTTGGCGCTGGTCCGGCGATTCATTGCGAGTCTGCGTGAGGAAGGTGTCGGCACCGCGTTTCGCAAGGCGCGGACCTATACTGCAATGCGCATGCGCAATATTGCGCCCAGCATTCTGGGGCGTGGCGGGCAGGGACAGCCGACGCGCGATGACGCCTATCTGCATGGCATCTGGCAGGAACTGGCCCGCAAGGAGGCGTTTCACGTCGCCGTTGCGCCTGCGATTACGGAGAAGCGTCGCCAGATCGCGTTGATCGGCGACCTGAACCTGCCGCAGTGCCGCAAGTACCGGGTCGAACAGATCGCGGCTTTCTGGGAAGCGCGCGGCGTGGCTTTCGAATATGCGCATTATCAGGATGTGCCGCGCGCCACGCGCATCCTGCAGCGCGCGACGCATCTGATGGAGTACCGGCTCCAGACAATGCCGGTCACGGAAATGCTGCGCTATGAGGCGCGGCGGCTGAAACTGCCGATTCTCTATGATCTGGATGATCCGCTGTTCTCGGTCTCGGCCTATGAGACCTATGGCAACATGAACGCTGTCGATCCGGGATTGAAGGCGCATTTCCTGTCGGAGGCGCCGAAATACCTCAGCATGATGAACGGGGCCGATGTGTTGTCGGTCTCGACCCCCGGCTTGGCGGAGCATTGCGCGGAATACAGCGTGCGGCCGGTGCATGTGCGGCGTAATTTCGCGGATGCGGAGACGCTGGCGGACGGGGCGACGGCGATGGCAGAGCGCGAAAAGGGAGACGGGCTGTTTCGCGTCGCCTTCGCCAGCGGGTCGCAGGGGCACGAGATCGACCTTGCGGAGATAATGGAGCCGCTGACCGCGTTCATCACGGCGCGGCCAGAGAGGCGGCTGATGCTGATCGGCCATTTCGACGTGACGCATCTGCCCGAGGCCCTGGCCGAGCAGGTCGACGTGGTAAAGTTCTCGACCTACGGGCGTTACCTGTCGTCGCTGGCCGGGATGGATTGCGCCGTCATGCCGCTGTGTGACGATGTCTTCAACCGCTGCAAGAGCGCGGTTCGGGTGATCGACGCCGCTTCTGTCGGGGTGCCCTCGGTGGTGGGTCTGGTGGGAGATCTCAGACACGTGGTGCGGGACGGCACGACGGGGATGATCGCACGGACGCCGCAGGACTGGCAGGATGCTCTGGAAGCGATGGCAGAGGACCGGGGCCGCGCGGCGCGGGTTATGGGTGCGGCGGCGCGGCAGGATCTCGAATCGCGCTGGAGCGGGTCGGACGCGCCCCACATCATCGACCCCGCACTGTTGGATTGGGTCGCGGCGTGACAGAGCGGCATGTCCTGATCGTCAATATCTTCTTTGCCCCGTTCTCCTACGGGGGCGCGACTGTCGTGGCCGAACAGGTGGCTCACGCGCTGGTGCGGCGGGGTAATTTCCGGGTGACGGCGGTGTCGCTGTGCAGTCGCAGTGATCTGGTGCCTTATACTCTGGTCAAGACCGAGCAGAAGGGGATCGTCAACTACCTGATCAACGTACCCCAAGGGCGCGCTTATGCCGAAATGTACGACAACCCGGAGGTGACGGCACGGGTGGGGGAGTTGATCGAAATGCTGCGCCCGGACGTGATGCATGTGCATTGCGTGCAGGAGGTTGGTGCGGGGATTCTGGCGGCTGCGGAGGCTGCGGGGCTGCCTGCGATCCTCAGCGTACATGATTTCTGGTGGATTTGTGAACGGCAGTTCATGGTGCGGGTGGACGAGACCTATTGCGGCCAGAACCCTGTGAGGATCGAGCGGTGCCGGGGCTGTGTGGAGGATTTCACGCGGGCCAGCAAGCGGTTCGCGTATTTGCAGGACATGGGCGGCAAGGCCGCCGCCGTCACCTATCCCAGCGCCTTTGCCCGCGATCTGAGTGCGGCATCCGGGTTCGCCCCGGACACTGGACTGGTCTGGGAGAACGGCGTGCGGCTGCCCGGGCCGGATTTCTTTGACCGGCAGGCGGCGCGCAAGGCGCGGGACCCTCGCCTGAGTTTCGGTTTCGTGGGGGGGCCTTCCCAGATCAAGGGCTGGCCGACGATCCGCAAGGCCTTTGGCGCGCTGGAGCGTGACGATTTCCGGGTGGCGGTGGTGGAAGGCAGTCTGGACGGGTCGTGGTGGCAGGGCCATGATCTGAGCACGCTGCCCGGGGAATGGATAGTACATCCGCGTTTCGATCAGGCCGGGATGGACGATTTCTATGCCCAGATCGACGTGCTGCTATTCATGTCGCAGTGGAAGGAGACCTTCGGTCTGGCGATCCGCGAGGCGTTGGCGCGGGGCATCCGCGTGATCCAGACCGACAGCGGCGGCACGACGGAACACGGTGGCGTGACGCAGGCGGACCTGATCCCGATAGGGGCGCCCCCGTCTGTGCTTCGGGCGCAGCTGGAGAGGGCGCTGGCGGCGCATCCGGCGGAGGTGGCACCACTTCAGGTGGCGAGTTTCGACGATCAGGCCGCGGCATTTAGCGGCTTAGTGGAGCGTGTCTTGAATTCAAAAGATAAAGTCGCTGGCGTCAAGGTCCGACAGCGAAACCCCAGCCAGCCGGATTGAATTACCTCCTCCCGTGTAGATCATCGTATCCGAACCAACCTGCTCGGAGGAACTCAGAACATCGCGCAGTTCATCCAATCCACCCAGACCGCTGAAATCAATGACCTCAAGGCCGTTCCTCGCATCGAAGTCCGCAATCGTGTCATTGCCTTCATTCCTGAGAAATACGAACCGGTCCGCGTTGAATCCGCCAGCGAGAAGGTCATCGCCCTCGCCCCCGATCAGGGTGTCAAATCCGGCATTGCCATAGAACGTGTCATTGCCGCTACCTCCGTCAAGAATATCGTTCCCATTGCCGCCCCAGAGGCGGTCCGAGCCCTCACCGCCCCATAGCGTATCGTCGCCTGCCTGACCAAAAAGGCCATCACCAAGGTCGCCTCCGTAGCACTTGTCATTGCCATCGCCGCCGAACAGGCGGTCGAAGCCCTGGCCGCCCAGAAGCGTATCGTTGCCTGCTTCGCCATAGAGGTTGTCGGCCTGATGACCGCCATCCAGCAGGTCGTCGCCGTCGCCACCATTAAGGTAGTCGAAGCCCGCGTTGCCGAAGATCGTGTCGTTGCCGGCTTCGCCCCAGACGCCATCGACGCTGTAGCCATAGTTGCTGCCGGCGCTGAGCCAGTCGTTGCCGCCGCCGCCGTAGACGCGGTCGGGGGAGGCCCCGGCCCAGACGCTGTCGTTGCCGCCCTCGCCGAAAATCTGGTCGAATCCGTCGCCGCCGAGGATCACATCGTCACCGTTGCCGCCATAAAGCGAATCCGCGTGATCGCCGCCCGAAATGGTATCGTTCTGGCCACCCCCCATGATCGTGTCGAAACCGCCTTCGCCCACAAGCACATCATTGCCATAGTCGCCGTCGATCACATCATTACCGGCTTCGCCGTTGATCCTGTCATGACCTGCGCCGGTATTGATCGTGTCGTTGCCCATCCTGCCAAAGACCGCGTCATCGCCTCCGTAGGTCTGGATCAGTTCGGAAATGTTCTTTCCAATGACGCAACCTGCTGACGGCGCGACAGTCACAAGCGGTTCGTTGACCCATGCAGGGTAGGCAGGCGGATCGCCGGGTCCTTGTGTCTCGCCGCTTCCTCCGGGGGTCGGAGTTGGCGTGGGGGTCGGCGTCGGCGTCGGTTCGACCCATTCGCCGGGCTCGGGATAGAGATCGGGATCGGTCTCGATCCGGCCGCCGAGGAGCAGCGTGTCGGCCGCAAAATCCGATGCCGTGAGGCTGCTCCCGTTGGCTGAACGGACCTCGATCACTTCGGTGCCGAACCGCAATTCAGCCCCCCAGCTGCGTGTGAGGATCGTCATGTCATAGACGCCGCCCAGCTGACCAAAGGATGACAGGTCGATCCGGTCGGTATGCGCCTGGAAGTCCATGATCACGTCACGGACCCCGTCCGAGGTGAAGATGAAGGTATCGGCCCCGCCGCCGCCGCGCAGAGTGTCCTGACCGGCTCCGTCCAGCAGGATGTCGTCGCCATTGCCGCTGTTTATGTTGTCGGCACCGGCGGCCCCGGCAAGGATGTCATCGCCGCCGCCGCCATTCAGGGAGCCGCCGCCCGCTGTCGCAGCAAGGCTGACGCCGACGTTCTGGAGGGTGACGGAGAATTCAGAGAGGAAGGGCGCGGACTGGGTCGCGGCCCAGACCCGGATGCCGTTCGGCACCGCCATGGCCTCAAGGGAAGTGATGCCGTGCAGCGGCGCGTCGATGCTGCCTTGCAGGGTTTCGACATGGTGCAGGCGGCCCCCCGGCAGCATCACGAACAGGCTGATGCCGCTGTCCGCACCCGCCGCGAGAATGTAGTCGGTGCCGCCGATGCTGACGGTGGTGACGTGGCTCGCGCCGTCGAAGCGGGTGTCGAGGTCGTCGATCAGGTGATCGACCGGCGTCATACCGCTGCCATCCGCAGCGACGGAAAGGACGGAGAGCGAATCGCTGCCCGAAGCGGCGACGATCACGTAAAGCCCGCCATCCGCGGCGGTGGCTACGGCCAGCGCACCGGGACGATCGGCCCAGAGCCCGTCGGAGGCATCCAGGTCAGCTACATGGCGCATCGTTCCATCCCAAAGCTGGCGGAACATGCTGATGGTATCATTGGCCCCGTAACTGACAAAAGCATATGTCTGACCGTCGTGGGTGGCAGTGACGATGTCGTCGGCCTGGCCATTTCGTGCGATCCAGCTGCCGCCGATGTCGCTGGTGGTCAGGGTGCTGCCTGGGCCGATCGACACGCTGACCAGCCCGCCGCCACGCAAGGCCGCGATGCCGGAAGCGGAGGTGCCGAACATCTCCATCTCGCTGAAGCTGCCGAGGTTCTGGCCGACTGCCGAGAGGGAAAGACCGCCATCGAAGGCCGGGCCCGCGCCATCGCTGTCCAGCCGCACCCCGACGAGGTTGTTGCTTTTGAGACCTGCAAAGAGCAGTCGGGGACCACTACCGCTGTCCTGCAGCACGAGATCGGTGCTTTCCAGCTGCAGGTAGCTCGTACCGAGAGCCCAGTAACCGTCCTGCACAGTATTCCCCGCCGTGCCCGAGATATCGAAGGCAGTCAGACCGCCGCCGCCCCGCGTCACTGCATAAAGCATCGGGCCCCCCGGCCCTTGCACCACCTGCAGATCATTGAGGCCGACCAGCGCATTCTCCTGCGTTGCCGACAGTGTTCCTTCGACCTTGAAGACCGCTCTTGCCATTCCACCAAGCTCCCACACTCACCGCCAGTGCTTTTGGGCCTGCGCTTGGGAATGGCAGTGAAGTTAATGCGGCAAATCCGAGACCCATCTCACTCATTTGAGTGAAATTCGCCGTTGCCGAAGGACCGGAGAAGCCGTGCGGTCGGATCGGGAAATTTTCAGGATTTGCCCACAGGGTCTGCACCACATTGCCTCCAATGATTGCTCGCAAAGGACATGCTGCATGGCCGAGACTTCCCCCACCCTTTCACTGCCCTATCTGCAACCGGCTCAGGCGCAGAAACATGTCACCCATAACGAGGCGCTGCGGATGCTGGACGCGGTGACGCAGCTTGCGGTGCTGAATGCGGCGCTGACCGAACCGCCCGCACTCCCCGAGGCCGGGGACCGCTATATCGTGGCGGCGGGGGCGACCGGAGAATGGGCCGGGCAGGACCATGCCATTGCGCTCTGGGTGGACAGCACCTGGCAGTTCTTTGCGCCCCGGACCGGCTGGCGCGCGGATGTCACGGGCAGCGGCGATACGCTGCGTTTCGACGGGGTCGCCTGGGTCAGCCCGGCGGTGCCGCCGCTACAAAACCTGCCCCTGCTGGGGGTGGCGACGACGGCGGATGCGACGAGCCGACTGGCCGTGTCATCGGATGCGACTTTGCTGACGCACGCAGGCAGCGATCATCAGGTCAAGATCAACAAGGCAGCGGCAGGAGACACCGCATCGTTGCTTTATCAGACCGGGTTTTCGGGACGGGCGGAGATGGGCCTTGCCGGGTCGGATGGATTCTCGATCAAGGTGTCGCCGGACGGCTCGACCTGGGAAAATGCGATCCACGTCGACGCGGCGAGCTACCGGGTGGGTTTCGGCACAGACGCGCCGAACTATCCGCTCCACGTGCATCGCCCGGGCAGCGCGGGTGCGGCCCTGCAATTGACGAACGGGGAAAGCGGATCGGGGGCGACGGACGGCTTCTGGTTCGGGTTCTCCAACAAGGCATACTTCTGGAACTTCGAGAATCTCGATACGCAGTTCGCCACCAACAATACCGCGCGCATGACGTTGAAGGCGGACGGCAAGGTGGGTATCGGGACGGTGTCGCCCGCCAGCCTTCTCGACGTCAACGGTGCAGTGCGCTGCGGCCGTTACACGACCGCCGCGCGCCCTTCCGCCACGACCTCGGGAGCGGGGGCGATGGTCTTTGACACCACGCTGGCAAAGCCGGTCTGGAGTGACGGGACCGTCTGGCGGGACGCGGCGGGTGTTGCCGTCTGAGACAAGGCAAGACACGGCGGTCATGAACGCCGGAAACCGGGTGCCTTGAGTGCCGAATTCGCTCCGTGACATTCTTGGGGGTGCTTGCTACATGCAGGCCGACCAAGAGCGTTGCGGAGTACCCTTGTGGAGATCACTGAGACGAGCCTGTCCGGCGTGTTGTTGTTGAAACCGGCCCGGTTTGGGGATGCCAGGGGCTTCTTTTCGGAAAGCTGGAACCGCGCGACGCTGGCCAAACAGGGTATCGATTACGACTTCGTGCAGGACAACCATTCGGTGTCCGCCGCCGTGGGGACGGTGCGGGGTCTGCACTACCAGTCGCCTCCGCATGCGCAGACGAAACTGGTGCGCTGCGGGCGCGGGGCGCTCTTTGACGTCGCCGTCGATGCGCGGCGAGGCAGTGCGACCTATGGCAAGTGGGTCGGCTTTGAGCTGAGTACCGAGAACGGCTTGCAGTTGCTGATTCCGGTGGGGTTCCTGCATGGTTTTGCCACGCGGATGCCGGATACCGAGATCATTTACAAATGCACCGACTACTACGCGCCCGAATGTGATGGCGCGGTGCGCTTCGACGATCCCGCGATTGGGATCGACTGGGGACTGAAAGGCCC
>JBBSJO010000124.1:0-12414 GCA_038257185.1 Rhodobacterales bacterium
CGCGTGCGCTGGTCGGACGTGGAGGGGGACTGCATCGAAGGCAACTGGTACGTCAAGGACGGGCTGGTTTGCTTCATCTACGACAACAATCCCGATCCGCAGTGCTGGGCGACCGAAATGACGGCCAGCGGACTCTCCGCAGTGCTGGTGGATGGCATGACCTCCATCACGCTCTTCGAAGTTCCCCCGAACGGGCGCGAACAGGTCTGCCCCGGACCGAAAGCCGGCGTCTGAGGGTGCAGGAAGCCTGCACCTTACCCCCGATTTTGTAAGGTGCAGGCCTCCTGCACCTGCCCTCCTCTCCGGCGCGTGCCGCCGGTGGGTGCAGCCGGGCTGCACCTTACTTCCTGCCCGTAAGGTGCAGGCCCCCTGCACCCTCAGAGCAGCGATCCCTGTTCCGGTGGTACGTCGGGTTTGCGCGACTTCGGCGCGGGCTTGCCGCCGACTTCGACTCGACCGTCCGCAAACTGGATCTCCAGCAGCGACGCCTGGCGCGCCGCCTCAACCGACGTCACCACCGCGTTACCGCTGCGGACAACCGCAAACCCGCGCTCCAGCGTCGCCTCGTACCCCAGCGTGACGCGCAGGCGCTCCAGACCCTCGATCTGCTGTTTCCAGCCAAAGATCTGACGCTGGCCTGCCTTGGACAAGCGCTGCGACAGTTGTCCCAATAGCTCGGCCTTGGCCGAATGGTCGCGTTTCAGCGCTTCGGGCCGGAACCGTCTGAGCTGCGATTCGAACCGCTCGCGGCGCGCCGCGATGCTGCGTTCCAGAGCCGGCGTCAGACGCGCGGCGATGCGGTCCAGCCCGCGTTTCTCGTCGCCGAGCCGCCGCGCCAGCGTCGCGGGCCGCAGGGCCCCGGAAACCTCCGACAGATGCACCCGCCGCCGCTGCACCCCCGCGATCAGCGAGGGCCCGAGCTTTTCGCTCGCCCGGTCGAAGCGTTGTCGCGGCCCGTCCAGCAGGCTATCCGCGCGCGGCAGGGCGCGGCCCATGTCGCGCAGGCGTTGCCCCCGCGCGCTCAGTCCCTGGCTGAGCAACTGCCGCATCCGCGCGCCCTGCCCTTCGACCCAGGCCGCGAGTTCGTGGCGTACCGGAACCGCGAGTTCCGCCGCCGCCGTCGGCGTCGGGGCGCGCCTGTCCGAGACGAAGTCGATCAGCGTCGTATCCGTCTCGTGCCCCACGGCGGAGATCAGCGGAATGTCCGAGGCCGCCGCCGCCCGTGCCACGATCTCCTCATTGAAGCCCCAGAGGTCCTCGACCGACCCGCCGCCGCGCGCGACGATGATGAGATCGGGGCGCGGCAGCGCGCCGCCGGGGGTCAGTGCGTTGAAGCCTGCAATGGCGCGGGCGACTTCGGGGGCGCAGGCTGCACCCTGCACGGCGACGGGCCAGACGATAACCTTGCGCGGAAAGCGGTCGCGCAGGCGGTGCAGGATGTCGCGGATCACCACGCCCTGCATCGAGGTCACGACGCCGATGATGTCCGGCAGATAGGGCAGCGGCTTCTTGCGGGCCTCGTCAAAGAGACCCTCCGCCGCCAGCGCCTTCTTGCGCTTTTCCAGCAGCGCCATCAGTGCCCCCTCGCCCGCAATGGCGATGCGTTGCGCGTTGAGCGCGAACTTCGACTGGAAGCCGGAGGCAGTCATCTTCCCCTCGGCGATCACCTCCGTCCCTTCCTCAGGCACCAGCCCAAGCTCGGGGATCTGGCCCTTCCACGTCATGCAGGACAGCACCGAGCGGTCGTCCTTGAGATCGAAATAGAGGTGCCCCGAGCGCGCCTGCACCACGCGCCCGACCTCGCCCTTGACCCGGACCCAGCCGAGTTCGCCCTCGATCAGCTTCTTCACCGAACCGGCGATTTCAGAGACGGTGAATTCCGGCGTGTTAGACCCCGGAATCGGGTCGTCGAGCAGGTCCATGCGCTGCATCCTTGTGATCGGGCTTTGGCCACTTTAGAACGCGGGGCAATCGAGGCCAAGGGGAGCGCACGCCATGAACATCCTGATTTTGGGCAGCGGCGGGCGGGAACATGCGCTGGCCTGGGCCGTGATGCAGAACCCCAAGTGCGACAAGCTGATCGTGGCGCCGGGCAACGCAGGGATTGCTGCCATCGCAGACTGTGCGGCGCTGGACATCCTCGAAGGGGGCGCAGTGGTGGCGTTCTGCGAGGGCAACAACATCGACTTCGTGATCGTCGGCCCCGAAGCGCCGCTCGCGGCAGGCGTGGCGGACGAGTTGCGGGAGGCGGGCTTCACCGTCTTCGGCCCCTCCGCCGCTGCTGCCGCACTTGAGGCCTCGAAGGCTTTCACCAAGGAAGTCTGCGCCGCCGTCGGCGCGCCCACGGCCGCCTACGGTCATTTCTCCGACGCTGCCGCCGCCCGCGCCTATGTGACCGCGCAGGGCGCGCCCATCGTGATCAAGGCCGACGGTCTGGCAGCGGGCAAGGGTGTCATCATCGCCATGACCGACGCCGAGGCGCTGGAGGCGGTCGATTCCATGTTCGATGGCAGTTTCGGTGATGCAGGCGCGGAAGTGGTGATCGAGGAATTCATGCAGGGCGAGGAGGCCTCCTTCTTCGTGCTCTGCGACGGCGAGACCGTGCTGCCCATCGGCACCGCGCAGGATCACAAGCGCGTGGGCGACGGCGACACCGGACCCAACACCGGCGGCATGGGCGCCTATTCCCCCGCGCCGGTCCTGACCGACGCCATCGCGGAGCGGGCGCTGGAGGAGATCATCCGCCCCTGCATGGCCGAGATGGCGCGACGGGGGACGCCCTATCAAGGGGTGCTTTATGCGGGGTTGATGATCGAGAACGGCGCGCCTCGGCTAGTGGAATATAACGTGCGTTTCGGCGATCCGGAATGCCAGGTGCTGATGATGCGACTGGGCGCGCAGGCCTTTGATCTGATCGAGGCTTCGGCAAAGGGGACCTTGAGCGACATGCGGGTGAACTGGGCCGAGGATCACGCATTGACCGTGGTGATGGCGGCCAAGGGTTATCCCGGCAAGTACGAAAAGGGCGGCGTCATCGGCGGGTTGGCGGGGTTGCCGGAGGATTCGTCCCACATGGTGTTTCACGCGGGCACGGCCGAGCGGGACGGTGCCATCGTGGCGGCAGGCGGGCGCGTGTTGAACGTCACGGCGCGGGGGGCCACACTCGCCGAGGCGCGGCATCGGGCCTATGGAATCGTTGATGCCATCGACTGGCCGGAAGGTTTCTGTCGGCGCGATATCGGCTGGCGGGCGCTGGACTGAGTTTCGAATCGCTGGCGCGATCCGACAGGCCGGGGGGCGCTGCCTCCCGGACCCCCCGTGGGTATTTGGAAAAGGGTGAAGATCAGGGGCAGGTCATGGCCCTGGCAAAGCTGGCGCGCCCTTCGTGCGGGCCCAGAGGCCTGCTGGCAAGCTTGCCATCCGACAGGCGCGCGGAGCGCAACTCGGTCCAGTCGGCGCTGGCCACGATCATTTCGGGCAAGCCCTCGCAGGTCCGGATGCCGCCGGCGATGTCGCGCTCGCCGATGCGGTGGTTGGTGAGTCCGGGCAATTCTGCGATTTCAGTGAGATTGCCGCGGGCATAGCGCCAGACGCGCAGGGTCTTGGCCAGGTGCGGGCGGTCGATGTAGGCAACCTCCATCTCGCCGTCGCCGTCGAGGTCAGCGGCCCCTATTGGTGCCAGCCAGCGATTGCGCTTGCCGATGTAGGGCGTTTTGGCGATCAGCGTCAGCTTGCCGTCGCGGGTATCCTTGTAGATGGCAAGTTGCGCGCCCTTTCGCAGGTGTGTCCGCACAACGATGATCTCGGGAAGCGCATCGCCGTCCAGATCGGCAAGACGGGGAGCCACGTCTTCGAAGACGTGGTCGAGACCTGCATCTGCCCGGATGTCGCCGCAGGAGGAACGGGAGAAGGGCGAGTAAGCCGCCAGCACCAGAGCTTCGGTGTCATCGCCCAGCACGCCATGGGGATAGATCGTCGTCGGCCCGTCGAACCATGCGCCGCTGCGGGTGCCCGCAACCAGACGTACCGTTTCCGGCATCTTCGTCACACGGTGCGGCGGCACCTGGCAGGCATCCGCATGAGTTGCACCAAGAAAGAGAGAAAGGCCGGCCAGCACAATGGCCGACGCGCCCTGCATCAGATCTGCTTTTCGGGCATCTGCACGCGCAACCCGTCCAGCGCATCCGTCACCTTCAACTGACAGGTGAGGCGCGACCGGGCGGGATCGGGTTCATAGGCGAAGTCGAGCATGTCTTCTTCCATGTCGTCCTTTGCGGGGAGTTTTTCCACCCAGGCCGCATCCACGTATACATGGCAGGTGGAGCAGGCGCAGGCCCCGCCGCAGTCGGCCTCGATGCCTGGAATGTTGTTGTCGCGCGCGCCTTCCATGACCGTCAGGCCATTGGCGACCTCGACGACGTGTTCCTTGCCGCCATGTTCCACATAGGTGATCTTGGCCATGATCCGGGCCCCCTTCGCTCACTTCGGTTCTGCCTTGTCTACTAAGCGCAGGTAGGCAGGACCAGCCCCTTTTGCGATAGCCTCGCCCCTGCCCCATGAGGCCCTTTGCACACCTTGTCAAACCGGATAGGATCGCGCCCAAACAGCAGACCCAAGAGGCATTGGGCCATGATACAGGCATTTCTTTCCTTGCGTCCGGCGCGCTGGCTCTGGCTTTGCGCAGCACTGGCGGGTTGCGACCCCGCAGCCCTTGACCCTACGGCAGAGCCGCCCGAACCCGGCGTGCTGGAAGCGACGCGTGACGGTCCGGCCGATGCCCCCCCCGGCACCTGCTGGGGCAAGACCGTCAGCCCCGCCGTAATCGAGACAGTGACCGAGCAGGTTCAGGTCAAACCGGCACAGGTAAACCCGGATGGCACGATTGGTGCTACCCCCGTCTATCGGTCAGAGACCCGTCAGCAGATCGTGACCGCCCGCGTCGACAACTGGTTTGAAACTCCCTGCACCGAGGTGCTGACGCCAGAGTTCAACGCCACGCTTCAAAGGGCGCTGATGGCGCGGGGCCTTTACGCGGGGGCAATTACCGGCGAGATGGACAAGGCCACCCGTGCCGCCGTGCAGGCGTTGCAGCGGCAGGAGGGGCCGGACAGTGCGGTGCTGTCGCTGGAAACGGCTCGCATGCTGGGGCTGATCGCAGTACCGCGCACGCCCTGACCACAACCCTGATCTGCGGCCTTGTCGATCAGCTTTTCCAGCGTGTTCCAATTCCGCGCGGTGCCGGGCTGGCCGAGCGCGCGTAGCAGGCGGGCGGAGGTGAGTCTTGAGCGGCCGATGCCCTCGGCATAGTCGATGTAGACCTCGCGGCCCTGCACGGAGATGCGCTCCGGCCCCTGATAATCCTCCAGCGCAGTGGGATTGCCCTTGGAGGCCAGGAAATGCACCAGAAGGTGGTTCGGCCTTTCGTCGGCCGCATCAGGGAAGGGGTTGGCCTTTCGGGCCGCGCGCAGCTGCGCAGGCCTGCGCAGAAAAACCGCGTTGTCCAGACCGTGGTCGGCGACGATGCCGCAGAGCAGCTTCATGATCCCCGCTTCCGAGAGGTCGCTTTCGAAAATGATATTGCCCGTCGCCAAAACGGTGCGGACATGCACCAGTCCCGACTTCTCGCAGGCGTCGCGCAAATGCGACATCGACATCGCCTTGTGTGTCGCACCGCCGATCCCCGCCAGCAGCGCAATCCATGTCCTTGCCAGGCGCCCCTCCAAAACGAAAAAGGGCACTCCCCGCGGAAGTGCCCTCCGTTCAGTTTTGCCTGTCGATCACTCGGCCAAGGTCAGCGCCACGAAACGCGGATCGCCCGCCCGCCGCACCAGAAGCAGAAGCGACTTGCGACCGGCATCCTTGGCAGCCTTCAGGCGCTCCTCAAGATCAGCGATCGTTGCAACCTTCTGCTGGCCCGCTTCGGTGATGATATCGCCCGCGCGCAATCCTTTCTCGAAAGCTTCAGACGTCTCTTCAACCTCGGTCACGGCGAGCCCGGCCATGGCAGCGTCCGCGCCCAGCTCTTCGCGCATCTTGTCGGTCAGGGGAGTCAGCGTCAGACCCAGCAGCGCAGTCGTCTGCGGGGCCGTCTCCGGGGCCTGGGGTTGGTCCGGCGTTGCCTCCGTGACTTCTCCGTCCGCGTCCTCGCGACGGCCCAGTACCACCTTGATGGTCTGGCTCTTGCCTTCGCGCATCACGGTCACGCGCACGGTCTGGCCCACCGGGCTATTGCCGACCTGACGCACAAGGCCCCGCGTATCGGCCACGTCCACCCCGTCGAAGGACATGATCACATCGCCGGTCTGCAGCCCCGCATCCTTGGCAGGCCCGTCCGGCACATCCGTGATCAGCGCACCCGTTGCATTGGCCAGACCCATGGCGTCCGCCACATCCTTGGTCACGTCCTGAATGCGCACGCCCAGCCAGCCGCGCCGCGTCTCCCCGAATTCCTTGAGTTGGTCGACCACCCGCGTCACCACATTTGAAGCCATCGAGAATCCGATGCCGATGGACCCGCCGTTGGGCGACAGGATTGCGGTGTTCACGCCGATCACCTCGCCATCCATGTTGAACAGCGGCCCGCCGGAGTTGCCTCGATTGATCGCGGCATCGGTCTGGATGTAGTCGTCATAGGTCCCCGACAGCGCGCGGTTGCGCGCCGAGACGATTCCTGCCGAAACCGAGAACCCCTGCCCCAACGGGTTCCCCATGGCGATCACCCAGTCCCCCACACGCGCGGCATTGCTGTCGCCGAAATTCACGAAGGCCAACGGGGTCGTCGCCTCCACCTTCAAAAGCGCGATGTCGGTCTTGGGATCGGTGCCGATGACCTCGGCCTTCAGCTCCTGCCCGGAAAAGAACTCGATCGTGATCTCGTCCGCCCCCTCGATGACATGGTTGTTGGTGACGACAAAGCCGTCTTCCGAGATCACGAAACCCGACCCCAAAGCGGAAGAGCGCCGGGGGCGCGGCGTGTCGCCGTCGTTGTTGCGGTCCTGGAACTCGCGGAAGAAATCCTCGAAGGGCGAA
Organism: Rhodobacterales bacterium; assembly: GCA_038257185.1. GTDB lineage: Bacteria > Pseudomonadota > Alphaproteobacteria > Rhodobacterales > Rhodobacteraceae > Sulfitobacter. The sequence goes on from JBBSJO010000124.1 coordinate 7,030, forward strand.
CCCTCCGGCACGATGCCCTGCGGCCCTGTGCGCCCCTCCACCACCGTCGAGGTTGTGATGTTAACCACCGAGGGGCTGATCTTTTCGGCCAGAGGGGCAAGGCTTTCGGGCTTCGCCAGCACCGTCGCGGCCTGAAGGATGACGAAGGCCAGTGTCAGGATACTCAGCAAGAAAGCCCTCAAAACCGGGGCCTCATGAACGGGTCTGGCCTGCACGCGCACCTGTGACTGCATCGTCGTCTCCTGTCAGATTTCATCGGAACCCTCGGGCCCCGGAACATACCTGTACGAGAGTGCATCCTGCCCGCCCGCACCGCAACATCAAAGATGTGACGGATGCTGCGCATTTCAACCGCCTCACCCGACCGTGATGGTGTGGGAGGACACACTGCGCCCGGTGCCATCCTCGCTTTCACTTTGCCGAATGAACTCTGCGGGGGGTTTGGGGGGCGCAAAGCCCCCCATCAGCAAGAAATGGATCGCGCGCGGCGCAGCCGCTCCTTGCGGTCAGACCCCGATCCGGAAAGCCAGCCAGACCAGCATCAGACCTGCGACCATGACCAGCGCCCCGATCTGGCGCACCGCCCCTTCCGGCAAGGCGCGCAGGGTCTCCAGCATCCGCTCCAAAAGCGAAGGGGCCAGCGCATAGACCAGCCCCTCCAGAATCATCACCAGCCCGAAGGCCAGCAGCAGCAGGCTCAATTGCCGCTGTCCGCCGCAGGTGCCGGGTCAGTCGCCGGTGGTGTCTGAGGCGCAGGAGTTGCGGCAGGCTCAGGCGCTGGTTCCGGCTGAGGTGCAGGCGCTGCCGCAGGCTCGGGTGCCGGTGCTGCGGGTTGTGCCGCGCGATTGCCCTCGCCTTCCACCGACCGGCTGCCCTGATCAGACCGCAGGTAGTTGAAGAATTCGCTTTCGGGCGACAAGACCATGGTGGAGTTCGATCCCTTCAAGGACGCCTCATAGGCTGTCAGGGACCGATAGAATTCGAAGAACTCCTGATCCTTGCCATAGGCCTCCGCGAAGATCTTGTTACGCTCGGCGTCCGCCTCACCCTCGATGATCCGGGCATCCCGGCGTGCTTCCGACAGGATCTCCTCGTAGGTCCGGTCCGCCAGCGCCGTCACCCGCTGCGCGGCTTCACGACCCCGCGCGCGCTCATCCGTCGCCTCACGCTCCCGCTCGGCAATCATCCGTTGCAGCGTCGCATCGAAGTTCTGTTCGGGCAGGTTGGTCTGGCGCAGGCGCACGTCCACCACGTCCAGCCCAAGTGCCTGCGTGCGGGCGTCCGCCCGTTCCTGAATCTGAACCATCAGAGCGGACCGCTCCGGCGACAGGATGGTATTCGACGTCACCCCCTGCGAACCCAGCACCGCACGGATCTGCGATTCCATGATGCCGCCGAGTTCGCTCTCGGCCTGCCGTTCACCGCCTGCACCCAGCGCCTGACGGTACTGCACGATGTCGCTGATCCGGTAGAGCACGAAGGCGTCGATCTGCAAACGCCGGTCGTCTGCGGGCGTCACCTCGATCACCGGGGTTTCCAGTGACAGGATGCGGTCCTCGAACCGCACCAACTCGTCCAGCATCGGCACCTTGAAGCCGATGCCCGGCTCGGTGCGCACCTGCTTGATCTGGCCGAAGCGCAGCACCAGCACCTTTTCGCGTTCGTCCACGACGAAGACCGAGGCGAGCACCGCCACCACGGCGATCACCAGAATGGGGATCAGAAATCCAAGCTTCCGCATCAGTTCGACCCTCCGTTGCGGCGCAGTTCATTCAACGGAAGATAGGGAACCACGCCCTGCCCGCCGTTGCCGCCCATGTTGTTTTCGAGAATGATCTTGTCCACGTCACCCAGCACTTTTTCCATCGTCTCGATATAAAGGCGCTTGCGCGTCACCTCCGGGGCCGCAAGGTATTCGGTCAGCACCGCCTCGAAGCGGCTGGCCTCACCCACGGCGTCGTTGACGACCCGCGCGCGGTAACCTTCGGAGGCTTCCAGCAACTGTGCACTTTCACCGCGCGCCTCTGCCGTCTTGCGGTTGGCATAGGCATCGGCCTGACGTTCCACCCGGTCGCGCTCCTGTTCGGCCGCCTGCACGTCGCGGAAGGCATCCACCACCGATTGCGTGGTGGTCTGGCCTGCCGCATTGGTGACCTGCACCGTCTGGCTGGGCGGATCGACCTTGTTCACGTTCACACGCAGGATGTTGATCCCCGTGTTGCGGTTGTCGAGCGTGGTCTGGATCAGCTCCTTGACGCGGTCGGCCACGGCACCCCGGTCCCGGTTCAGGATCGGCGCGAGTTCGGACTGCGCGATAACCTCACGCATGGCGGATTCAGAAATGGCGCGTACTGCCGCTTCGGGATCGCGCAGCGAGAACTTGAAATCCTTGGCATTTTTGATGTTCCAGACGACCTGGAAGTCGATGTCCACGATATTCTCGTCCGTGGTCAGCATCAGCCCGTCGTTGTCCGAATTGCCGCGCTTCACACCCAGTTCTTCGGTGCGGTTGGTGGTCACGTCAAAGACCTCCGCCGTCACCACGGGCCAGGGGGCAAAGTTCAGACCCTCCGTGCCAATGCCGGAAAACTTGCCGAGGAAAAGCTCGATCGACTGCTGTTCGGGCCGGACCGTGTAGAAGCTGGCGAAACCCCAAAGCAGGACCGCCGCCGCCAGACCAAGACCGATGGTGCCGCGCGTCAGCTTCGGGCCGCCGCCACCCCCGCCGGTCCCGCCGCCGCCGTTGCCCCGGTCGCGGTTGCCGCCGCCCATCAGGACGCGGAGTTGTTCCTGGCCTTTCCTGACCAGCTCGTCGATCTCCGGAATCTGCGGTCTTTCGCCGGGACCGCGTCCGCCGCCATTGCCGCGGTTGCCGGGGGGCCGCTCGTTATTGCCGCCGCCCTCACCACCCTTGTTTCCCCCGCCGCCCCATGGGCCGCCCGAATTTCCCGCCATGTACTCTTCCCTTCATGGACCGCCTTGGTGGCGGCCAGTTGTATCGAACTTGTGCGTGTTTGTGCCGGAATTCAAGCAGTGCGCACGGGCTTGCGCATCGTCACCAACTCTTCCGACATCGTTGGATGTACCGCGCAGGTCGCGTCGAACTGCTCTTTCGTAAGCTTCGCCTTGACCGCGATGCCCGCCAGCTGGATCAACTCTCCCGCATGGGGTGCGACGATGTGACAGCCCAGAACGGTGCGATCCTTTCTGGAGACGACCAGTTTCATCAGCACCCGGTTGGGCTTTCCGGCAAAGGCCGTCTGCATCGGCCGGAAGGACGTGCAGTAGATTTCCACCTCCTCCGCATCCCGTGCCTCTTCTTCGGACATGCCCACGGTGCCCATTTCGGGTTGCGTGAAGATGGCCGAGGGGATCAGCGCGTGATCCACTGGCGTCGGTTCCGCGCCAAAAACCGTCTGGACAAAGGCCATGCCCTCGCGGATTGCCACCGGTGTCAGGTTCACCCGGTTGGTCACGTCGCCGATGGCATAGATGGACGGCACACCTGTCTGGCTGTAGTCATCCACCTTGATCTCGCCGCGCCGCCCCAGGCTGACACCGATGTCTTCCAGACCCATGTCCCTGGTATTGGGCGCGCGGCCGGTTGCGAAAAGCACCATGTCGAAGATTTTCTCGCTGCCATTGGTCGACTTGACCCGCACCGGCCCCCTGCGGTCTGCGGAAACCTTCACGGGTTTCGCCGTACCACCCCCAGCGGCATCGGAATCGGTCAGGCGCGGCCCTGTCGCGGGGTCTTCGGCGCGGGACATCTCGACGATGTTGGTGCCCAGATGCAGGTCGATGCCGTTCTCGCGCATCGATTCCGCCACGAGCCCCCGCGCCTCGTCGTCAAAGCCCCGCAGGATTTGCGCGCCTCGGTAGTATTGCGTCACCTCGACGCCCAGACCCTTCATGATGCAGGCGAATTCACAGGCGATGTAGCCGCCGCCGATGATCAGCAACGACTTCGGCAGCGTCTCAAGGTGGAAGATGTCGTCGGAAACGATGCCCAGATCCGCATTGGGCAGGTCAGGCCGCACCGGATGTCCCCCGGTCGCGACCAGAATGTGTTTGGCCGATTTGGTTGTCCCGTCCGCAAGCTTCACCGTATGAGCATCGACAATGCTGGCGCGCATGTCGAAGCGATCCACGCCCGATCCATCGAGCAGGTTCTTGTAGACCTGTTCCAGCCGGTCGAGTTCTGTGTGCAACCGGGTCCTGAACGCCTGCCAGTCGAACGGCCCCGCCTTGTGGTCCCAGCCATAGCACTGCGCCTCGTCCACAATGTTGGCGTAGCCCGAGGCAAAGACCATCAGCTTCTTCGGCACGCAGCCCCGGATGACGCAGGTTCCGCCATAGCGGTCGTTCTCGGCCAGTGCCACCTTCGCCCCGTATTCCCCCGCCGCGACCCTTGCTGCACGCACGCCACCCGAACCGCCCCCGATGACGAAGAGATCATAGTCGAAAGTCTCGGCAGGCATCTGGCGTCTCCGGTGCAGGTTTGCAGTGATCCACATCTATAGGTGCCCGGGCGGACGATTGCCAGAGAGGGGGGCCACAACGCCGAGAAAAGTCGGCGGGCCCGGAATAAGCCGCAGGCGCCGGGCTGGCGATTTGGTAAGGCTGGGTTTGCGTTAGATGGCGCGCGCCGGGGCGGCACCATAAAGTGCGACGGATCACCGGCGCAATCGCCACCACACGGGCAGTCGACGTCCCGATGCCCGCTTCGCGTCAGTCCCCGAGATCGGCGAACAGATTGTCGCTCTCGACGAAATCCACCTGCTCGGTCGCCACGGTGCCTTCGTTGATGTCGCGCACCTCGACCCGGCCGTCGCCGTAGCCGATCACAACCGCATCGCAGATGTCGATGAACAGCCCGTTCTCCACCACCCCCGGCATCTGGTTGATCACCAGCGCCAGCTGACGCGGATTGCCGATCCGGTGCAGGTGCAGATCCAGGATATGGTTGCCCTCGTCCGTGATGTAAGGCACCTGCCCGTTCATCCGCAGGGTCGAGGAGCGGCCCAGCACATCCATGCTGATCAGCGTCTCCTCCACCAGCGCCTGTGTGGTCTGCCAGCCAAAGGGAATGACCTCGATCGGCAGGGGGAAGGCTCCCAGATGCTCCACTTCCTTGCCGATATCGGCGATCACCACCATCTGGTCGGAGGCGGTCGCCACGATCTTTTCCTGCAACAGCGCCGCCCCGCCGCCCTTGATCAGCGCCAGATTCTGATCGAATTCATCCGCCCCGTCGATGGTCAGGTCCAGCCATTTTGCGTCATCCAGCGAGGTGACCTTGATCCCCACCTGCCGCGCCAGTTCCGCTGTGCGGGTCGAGGTGGGCACGCCCTGAATCTTCAGCCCCTCTTCACGCACCCGCTC
>JBBSJO010000125.1:0-12411 GCA_038257185.1 Rhodobacterales bacterium
ACCGCAACAAGCCGCATCGTGACGAGTTCGACAGCTTCCTCCGGGTCATCGAAGGAGAACCGCTGCCGGTGCTGCTCTTCAAACCGTTCTCGCAGGGTGGCAATCGTCGCATCCGTGCAGGGCCCCTCCGGCATCTCCGTCATCAACTCGAACGCCTGCCCGCGGTAGCGCAGATCAGCCGACAGCGTCAGGACGCGCTTTTCCGGCGCAATCGCGTCACCGTCCAGCAGGTCGGCACCGCGTTTCAGCAGGTCATCCGCCATGGCATTGAGGGCCGAGACGCTCTGAGCCGCCAGCGGCAGGATTTCGGTGCGCGACAGGTCGTGCTGGATGTCCGAGAATAGAATCCCATGCGCCGAAAACGTCGAAGGATCGCGCGGAAAGACCACGTGCCGGATGCCCAGTTCCTCCGCCACTTCGATGGCGTGCAACCCCCCTGCCCCGCCGAAACTCATCAAGGCAAAGTCGCGCGGATCGAGGCCCTTGGCAAAGAGCGAGAACTTGATCGACGACGCCAGTTTCGCATTGACCACCGCAAGGATACCCGATGCCGCCCGATCTGCATCGAGCCCCAGAGGCACCTCGATCCGGTCACGCAGCGCGGCCTGCGCCCCCTCCGGATCCAGCGCAAAACGCCCTCCCAGAAAGGTCGCAGGGTCCAGCCGGCCCAAAATCAGGTTCACGTCCGTGACCGTCGGCTCCTGCCCCCCGCGCCCGTAGCAGACCGGCCCCGGCACCGCCCCTGCACTGCGCGGCCCGACCTGCAACCGCCCCGAGGCATCCACAAACGCGATGGAGCCGCCGCCCGCCCCGATCGTGTGCATTTCCACCATCGGCACGCGCACCGGCAGACCGTCGATCTCGCCCTGCGTCACCACCGTGCGCTGGCCACCGGACACCACCGCGACATCATAGCTGGTGCCGCCCATGTCAACGCCCACGACATTCGGCGTCTCCAGCGACTTCGCCAGTTTCTGCGCCGCCAGAACACCCCCCGACGGCCCCGACAGCAACAGCTTTACCGGAGCCTGAACCGCAGCGTCGAGACTGATCGCGCCGCCATTCGACTGGATCAGGTAGACCGGCGCGGCGATCCCGGTCTCCGACAACCGCCGGCGTAACGCCGTGACGTAGCGGTCGATCACCGGCACCAGAAGCGCATTCAGGACGGTCGTCGCGGTGCGCTCGAATTCGCGGATTTCGGGCGACACTTCATGGCTGCAGGACACCGCCATATCGGGACAGCGCGCCAGCAACCGCGCCCGGATCGCGATCTCCTGCGCGGGGTTGGCAAAGGCGTTCAACAGGCAGATCGCCGTCGCCCGCACGCCCGTCGCCGCGACCTTTTCGATCACGGCATCGAGCGCCGCGGTGTCCAGCGCCCGCACCACTTCGCCCGCAGCCCCGATCCGCCCCGGCGCCCCGACGCGCCGCCGCCGGGGGATCAGAACGCTCCGATCCGGCCCGCGCAAAGCATAGATGTCCCGCCGCGCGTGGCGGCCGATTTCCAGCACATCCTCGAAGCCTTCGGTCGTGATCAGCGCCCCCTTGGGCAGATCACGGGTCAGCACCGCATTTGTGGCGATGGTCGTGCCGTGCAGGATCAACCCGATGTCCTCCATCGCGAACCCGAACCGCTCGCCCGCCAGCACCAGCGCATCGGTCAACCCGCGTGCCGGATCGTCCGGCGTGGTGGGTGATTTCAGGCTGTGGGACAAGCCCGACGCCCGGTCGCGCAGCTCCAGATCGGTGAAGGTGCCACCGATATCGACGGCAATGGTGATGCGCGGTGATGACATCGCTTTACAGGCTTTCGGCAGATTCTCTGCGGTCAGCCTCGCAGCGGCCTACAATCAAATCAAATCGAATATTTTTGGCTCAACCGATAACAAAATCTGATCACCGCTCTGCAACGCCGTCACCTGCGCAAGCCGCGCAGCCGTCTCCACCACATGGCTCTTCGGATCGCCAAGATAGGAAGCGGTGAATTGCAACGGGGCCGGGCACCAGCCCGGATCGAAACAGCGCAGCTTGCCCCGCGCCACCAATTCACGCCCCAGAACCTCGGGAAGCGCCGCGACCCCCAGACCGGCCTCGACCAGCCGGAAACAGGCCGACAGGGACGAAGACGAAAACATCTGCGACCCCGGCCCCACCCGTTCATACAACTCCCGCCGCATCTCCCGATAGGGCCGCGTGTTCCGGGCGTAGGTGATCACCGGATGCCGGGCAATCAGGTCGCTGTCGGCGTCGCCCGCGTTCTCGACGGAAGGTGCAACGTACCAGGCCAGATCGAATCCCGGCAGGATGATATTGCTGACCGTCGCCTCCGATACCGGGCCCAGCAGAATGGCAAGGTCGATCTCCCGATCCAGCAGCCGCTCGCGCAGGTTCGTCGACACGTCCACATCGATTTCAATCTCTACCTTGGGGAATTTTCGATGCAGCTCCGCGACGAAGTCGGGCAGCCAGGACTGAGCGACCGTCTCGGCGACCCCCAGACGCAACTGGCGCTCGATCCCGTCGGGCGCCATGATATTGGCCGTCACCTGCTCAGACAAAAGCTCGAACTGCTCGGCGTAATGCACCAGCATCCCGCCCCGCTTCGTCAGGGTCACACCCCCTTCACTGCGCTCGAACAGGGCCACCGCCAGCGTGTCTTCCAGCGCCTTCACCCGCGCACTGACGGCGGGCTGGGTGATGTTGAGGCTCAGCGCCGCCTTTCGCATGCCGCCAAGGCGCACCACCTCCAGAAACGTCCGCAACTGTTCGATGTTGAGCCGGGTCATCCCATGAACCTTTCCGCGACCGCATTAACGCTTTGTGCCGACATCAAAGCAAGGGACCCGCATTCAGATATCGTCGAACGATCCCGGCGACAGTTCCTCCCAGAACCCCTGAATCGCCACCGTGTTCAGCGCCGACATCCAGCCGTGCCGCTCGAAGTCCGCCCGCGCGGCGGGTGTCTCGATCATCGACATGAACAGCCGCCGATCCGCGTCCCGCTGGGTCGGCGTGCGCGCCGCCACCAGATCGCGAATGCGCCCCAGCACCCGGGCCCGTCCGCTTGAGGCTGCGGGTTCCGGTGCCTGCGTCCCGAAATCCTCCCGCAGCGCCGCGCGCAGGTAACCCACAGGGTTCACCACATTCTCCTGCTCCGCGACATAGGCGATCTTGCCGGCTACGTGATCCTCGCCATGCTCCGCGATCCACTGCCGCGCCAGACGGTCGCTGACCCCAAGCCCGGTGAGGCGGGCATAGACATCGCCCCGCCGCACCCCTGCCCCGTCGTCGAGGTCCAGAATGGCAAGCTGCGGGTTCTCCTTGATCCGGAACCTTATATCCGTCACCGCCCTGCCCCGCTTGCGGATCTCCGGCGTCACCAGAATGTTCGAGGTCTTGTTCACCTCCGCCACCGCGGGCTTGATGATCTTGGCGTTCAACTGCTTGTAAACCCCGTAATAGACACTGTCCTCCACCCCCATCAGCCGCCGGAACAGGTCCAGCGACCACCATCCGGTGCTGCCCGTCCGCACGAAGCGGTAACAATTCTCATAGAGCGCCAGGGCATGGCCGCTGGTAAAGCGCCGCTGGATGTTGAGGTTGATCAGCGCAAAGACCTTCGGATCACTCAGCTTGGCCGCCAACGCCGGGGAATAGGCGTATTCGCAGACGCCGCCCTTCAGCCGCGCATAACTGAGCAGGCTCGAAACTCCCCACTCCTGCCGTCCCTGATCGTCCAGCATGTCCCACTCCGCCACCGTCTCCGCAAGACCTCTCAGCGATGCCTTGAGCGTGTCCATGTCGTTTGAGTTATACCCGATCATCAGGCACAGCGTCCGCGCGTCGATCACGTGAACCTGTTGGCTGATCAGCGTGTCATAGGCATTGAGCAGCAACACATTGCTCAGCTTGCGCTGCAGCAGTGTGAGCTTGCCTGACACATGGATCGCCGCCACGTGCTTCTTCACCGACCCGCGCCGCAAAGCGCCGGTCAGCCGTTCCCTGGGAATATTCTGTGAATGCGTATCCATCACCCTGCCTGCTGCTGCCTCGGAATCGCCGGTCTCGGGACCGATCTGTTACCCGCTAGGGTGCGGCAAAAGGAACCTCTTGGCAAGCGCCGCGTGGGTGCCTCACGATAGGATGCCATGAGAGAGGGATCGTCCCCTCCAAAGGTGCCCATTTGCGGGATGACGTCAGGCTGCGTCCGACTTCAAAGAGCCTAACAAGGCGAAATCAGAGTCTGTTTTCGCTCTTCCCGCGTTTTGGTCCCCTTATCCCTGCGAATCGGCACTGTTGATCCCGTATCCGGGTCCCCTTTGTCCCGCATCCAGGTGCCTCTGGTCCCGTATCCGGGTGCCGATATGCCGGTATGTATTTGTTATGATTAGCTTAAGCGAACCTAAACTACTTAAAGAGACATAAAGACTCTACAGCTTTGTCTGCTGCTTTTCATGATTGAGGGGAAATCTGGGGAAAGACAGCCTTTGCGATTCACAAAAGACCGGGCACGTGCGATAAATCACCCGACGTACCCCGAAACAGCGCACATCCCGGAGTCTCAAATGTCATCTGCCCCCAAGGCCCCGACACCCGCCTACTTCAACATCGACCCCGAACAGGCCGCCGCCCGCCTGTCCGATCCTATAGACACCGCCCGATTCGCAAAAGCCGCGGCCTTTGCCGCCAAGGGCCGCGATGATCTGGCCAAGCGCGGCTATGCGCCCGACGGCAAGAAGCGCCTGCGCAAGTTCTCAACTTGGGAGATCTGCCGCTACCTTCTCGATGTGGCGCCGGCCCACCTGCGCCGGGTCCTCAAGGCGCACCCCGATCTGCCGCAGGGCAGCGGCGATGCAGGCTCTAAATGGTTCACATTGGAGGAAGTGCTGCGCCTGCGCGAACATTTCGCCACCGAAGGGGCCTCCAACCGTCAGTACAAATCCTGGCGGCCCGAGGGGCTCCCTGCCAAGATCATCTCCGTTGCCAACTTCAAGGGCGGTGTCGGCAAGACCTCGACCTGCGCTCACCTTGCCATGTCGGCCGCGCTCGATGGCTACCGCGTGTTGGTGATCGATCTGGATTCGCAGGGCTCGCTCACCTCCATCATGGGCGGCACCGTGGCTGACGAATGGTCCACGGCCTTTCCCCTGCTCGCCAAGGACTTTGCCCGCCATCTGCTGGAGGAAAACGCGTTGCGCCGGGCGCGCGGCACCCCCGAACTCCCGCTTGACGAAACCTTAACCGAAAGCCTTGAGGTTTCGCCGCGAAACCTGATCCAGCCCACGCACTGGCCCAACATCGACCTGATCGGCGCGCAGCTCAATCTATACTGGGCCGAATTTCAGGTCCCGGTGTGGCGTATGCAGGTGCGGTCCTGGCCGCTCTGGGATGCACTGACCAATGCGCTGTCGTCCGAAGGGATACTCGATGCCTACGACATCATCCTGCTCGATACCCCCCCTGCCCTCGGCTATCTCACCATCAATGCGCTTGCCGCGGCGGATATCCTGCTGGTGCCGCTCGGCGCGTCCTTCCTCGAATTCGATTCCACGGGCCGGTTCTTCGACATGCTTTACTCCACCTTCGCCAGTATCGAGGAAGGCGAAAACAAGATACGCCGTCAGGATGGATTGCCGGAAATGAAGTTCGAATGGGACGCCGTGCGCGCGCTGATCACCCGTTTTGACGCCTCCCAGCAAACCGATCTTGCCAATGTGATCCAAGCCTATTTCGGTGATTTCATGACCACCTACCGACAGGAAGTCACCGCCATGGTCGGCCAGGCGGGCGAGCAGGTGAACGGCATCTACGAGGCCGATTACCGCGAGTTCAACCGTGACACCTATGTCCGTGGCCGCGAGACCTTCGACCGGACTTGGGCCGAGGTGAAGGAAGTGCTGCTGGGAACCTGGTGGCGCGATCAACAGATGCAGAAGGAGCAAGCCGCAGATGGCGAAACGTAGAAAGCTCGAAGCCCCCAGCCCCGAAGACATGACCCGGATCGAGGAGGAGTTTCGCCGCGAAACCCCCGCGCGATCCGCCGTCGCCCCCATCGCGCAGGTAGCCGCCGAAACCGCCGAGGCCTTCCAGTCCGGCAGCCCGGAGCAGCGCGCAAACCGGGCGCGGGACGAACAGGACGCGCAGGCTTTCCGCGATGCGACAGAGGCCGGACGCCTCATCGTCGAAATCCCGCTCGACGAGATCGAGGCGCTGTCGATGCCCCGCGACCGCTCCGCGCTCGACAAGGACGCGCTGGAGGAGCTTGAGCATTCCATTGTGGCCCATGGTCTGCGGTTGCCGATCGAGGTGCATCTGCTGTCCGAGGGGAGTTCGGATAAACGCTACGGATTGCTTTCCGGTTACCGTCGCCTGATCGCGCAGCGCAACGTACATGCGCGCACCGGCAATCCGAAATATGCGACGATCAAGTCAGTCCTGCGCGACCCCGAAAGGATGGGCGGCGCCTTCGTTGCCATGGTCGAGGAAAACGAGATTCGCCAGAATCTCAGCCATTATGAACGCGGCCGCATCGCCGTCATCGCGGCGCAGCAAGGCGCATTTCACAATACCGAGGAGGCCGTGTCGGAAATGTTCGCGGCGGCCTCCAAGGCGAAGCGCAGCAAGATCCGGTCCTTTGCCATGATCTTCGAGGAGCTGGGCGACATGCTCAGCTTTCCCGAATCCCTGCGCGAAAAGGACGGTCTGCGGCTGGCGCAGGCGCTGCGGAACGGGGCAGAGAACCGGCTGCGCGAGGTGCTGGGAACCGGGCAGGGGGTAGATGCCCAGTCGGAATGGGCGCTGGTCGAGGCCGTCCTGAACGAGCAGGTGGAAGCGCCGCGTGAAACGAAACGCGGCGGCCGTCCCCGTGTCGATATTCCTGCCGCGGGCTGGGCCGGGTCCGACACGCTGCATACCTCCGCCGGGATCACACTGCGCCGCGAGGCGGATTCAAGCGGCTTTCTGATCCGCTTCAGCGGCAAGGGTGTGAACGCCGAACTGATGGACATGCTGATGCTGGATATTCAGGAGAAGCTCGAAAAGACCTGATGCGTTAGGGGGGTTTCGCCGCGAAACCTTCGGCCGGTGCGCTCTACAACCCGGCAGCCTTGGTCAGGTTCACCCTGAACCGGTCGCGGCGGCGCTGGTAACGGCGGGTCATCTCGGCAGAGGCGTGTCCGAGGTGCTTCTGAACATGTCGCTCGTCAACCTCCGCGGAACTGGCAAGACCCGCCCGCAATGAATGTCCGGAAAACAGGGCCAGTCTTTCCGCCTCGGCAAGGTCGCCTCTGATCCCGGCATCCAGAACCGTCTGCTTGATCAGGCGTGCCACATGTTTGTCGTTCAACCGTGCTTCAAGCGCGCGTTTGCCGTCGCGTGAGGTGCGCACAAATACCGGCCCGAAGTCGATCCTGGCAAAGTGCAGCCATTGTTCGAGCGCATGCACGGGGCAGGTCTGATCCGACGAGCCACGGCCGATCTCGACCTCGCGCCAACCGGTCTTGGCGTTGAGGGTCAGCAGGGTGCCTTCGTCCAAGATCTCGATCCAGCCACGGCTGTCGGGCGTGTCGTCCTTCTGCACGTCCACACCCACGATTTCCGACCGCCGCAATCCCCCGGCATATCCCAGCAAAAGCATGGCCCGGTCCCGCAGCCCCCGCAGGTCGTGGGGCAGGGTGGCGACCATGGCGCAAATGTCCTCGGAGAGGATCGCCTCCTTCTGGACCGGCGGGCGCCCGTGCCGCCGTTTGATCCCGGAAAGGACAGCGGCGATGTGGCGGTTCTTGCGGTCGATCCGGGCACCGCGCTGCGCGAAGTTCCAGCCAAGGCCCGAGAGCCGTCGCTCGATGGTGCTGACGGAGAGGGCGGGAGAGGGGCTGCGGGCGGCGGCCATGTCGGCGAGGTAGAGACCGATCATCTCGTGCGAGGGCGGCAAGGGCTCGGTACCCTTCATCCGGCACCACCGGCTGAAATGCGCCCAATCCCGCGCATAGGCCTTCAGTGTGTTCTCGGAAGCCGCGGCGCGGGCATAGTCACGGGCGGTGTCGACCAGCCGATCCAGACTGCCCGAACCGGCGACATCCGCCGGGCGTGACAGGGCATCGGCTGCGCCAAAGGGCGTGTCATCAGTGGCTTCGGGAGAGGGGTTCTCGTCGATTTGTGTCATGCGGCTGACGATATGCGATGACGACCGATAAGGCAAACTTATTGGACATTACCACGTTCAAGAATGTAGGGCGGTTTTTACAGAACCATGTAGGCGAAAGCGCCGCCCTGATGTAGTGTCTCCGCATGCACGCCACATTCGACGATCACAGCGACATGCAACCAGTCATACTCCGGCCGCCGCCGTGGGTCACTGGGATACGGGCTAAAACCCCCGAGGATGTTGCGTTTTTGTCGGGTGCGGCGCTGGCGCATCTGCATCTTGTGTTTGAAAGCGCTCAGGTGCCCCATCCGTTGCTGCGAGAACGTCTGGCCCTGCGTGCCGCAGTGGCCTGCGTGGCGTTCTCGGGGCGGACCGAGCGAGAAGCGGGCCTGCGCGATGCGGTGAATCTGCGCCGCCCCGGAGATCAGCCGGGCCCGTCAGGGGAAACCTATCAGAAATGGCGGCGCGCGGTGACGCAGCCGATCAAGGTAGCGTCCCTGCAGCACGCCCTCGCCGGGATCGAAACCGGGAGCATCGCGGGCTGGCTGGCGGCGGGGCAGGGGGCTCCGGTGGCACGGGCGGCGGCTGTTCTCGAAGCCGTCCTTACGGACCTGCCGCGTGCGGAAGATGCGGCGCTGATCCTTGCGGATGCCGCGCTGGCGCTGGCGCTCGGCTGGAAACATATCGTGCCGCTGCTGGCGGCCGGGTTGCACCGTCGGGATCTGCTCAAAACCGGCCCTGACCTCCGGCTCGCCTGTCACCTTGCCGTGACGGGTTCGGCGATCGAGGCGGTGCGCCTTTCATCCACGCTGGCGCGGAAGGCGGCGCATCTGGCGGCTGTCGCACCGAAACTACGGGCCAAGGGTGCTGCGGAGGCGGTGGCGATCTTCCTGAGCCGGGACGCGGTTGCGCCCTCGGCCCTGCCGCTGCCGGATCGGGCTGCCCGCAGGCTCTGCGACCGGCTGGTCGATCTGGGCGCCGTGCGCGAATTGACCGGGCGCGACACGTTCCGGCTGTACGGAGTATAGCGATGGCGAGGGATCGATCAGGGCAGGAGCTTGACCGCGCGCTGGCCGACCTGCCGCCGGAACTGCGCTGGCGGGAGTGGATGCGGCGGATCGAGGCAGTGCTTTTTGCCAGCGCTGCGCCGGTTCCGAGGGAGGATCTGGCGAAGGTGGTGGGACAGGAGGCTTCGGTCGAACTTCTGATCGAAGATCTTGCCGCTGATCTGGAGGGTCGCTCGTTCGAGGTGGCCAAGGTGGCGGGCGGCTGGATGTTCCGGACGCGGCCCGCCTATGCACACGCGATCCGCGCCGCCGCCGACGTCGGCGCGCAGGATCTGGGCCTGAATGCATTCGATGTCGCAGTGCTGGCGGCGATTGCCTATCACCAGCCCATCACGCGGGACGGGTTGAAGGATATCTTCGGCAAGGAGATCAGCCGCGACCTGATCGGGCGGCTGCATGGCCGTGATCTCATTACGACGGGGCCCCGCAGCCCGCGGCGCGGTGCGCCCTATACCTTTGTGACGACAGCGCAGTTTCTGACGTCGTTCGGGTTGGAAGACCTGCGCGACCTTCCGGACAGGGAGCAATTGGAAGATGCGGGACTTGCCAGCACCGGAGCGCTCTGAGACCGCCCGCCGTCAGTCGCTTGTGGCCCGTCTGGCAAACGCCAGTGCGGCCGCCGTCATGCCCTGTGACAGTATCGCTTCCAGATGCATGGAAACGGCAGACCCCCATGCGGAGGAGCTTTTGAGGGTTTCGGGCACCAGCCCTTCGATCCCGTGGATATGGTCGCGCAAGGCCGTTGCGGTTTCCGGCAGGGATGCGGGGGGCAGCAGGTTTTGCCCAAGCGGATCGCGCAGGTCGTAGGACGTGCCATCGTCGTGTCGGCCCATGGTATAGCGTATCCACGCCGCCGTCGCGAAGGCAAAGGGATGGAGCGGTTGACCCGCGCTGAGCGCATCCACAGCAGGGGCGAAGATGCGCTGCGGCATCTTCTGCGAGCCGTCCATGGCGATCTGATAGGTCTCGTGGTCAAGGTGCGGGTTTTCAAACCGACGGGAAAGGTCGGTCGCATAGGCGGCAAGGTCGACGCCCTTCAGCCCGTGCAGGGTGCCCGCTGCGGCGCCGAGGTGGCGGCGTACCAGCGTGGCCAGCGCGGGGTCGGTCATCACCTCCCGCACATAGCGGTGCCCGGAGAGGAAACCCGTATAGGCCAGCATCGAATGGGTGCCGTTCAGCATGCGCAGCTTCATGTCCTCGAAGGGCCTCACGTCATCGACGAAGATCGCGCCGCCTGCTTCCCATGCGGGACGCCCGGTGGGGAAATGATCCTCGATCACCCATTGCCGGAAGGCCTCGCATTCGATGGCGGCTTCGTCTTGTTGGCCGGTCAGCTGCTCGGCCAGCGCCAGGGTTCCGGCGCTTCTGGCCGGGGTGATCCGGTCAACCATGGTGGAGGGGAAGGCGACCTCGGTGGCGATGAAATCTGCCATGTCGGGTGTTGCGCGCCTTGCGAAATCCGTGAGCAGCCCGCGCAGCAGCGTGCCGTTCTCCGGCAGGTTGTCGCAGCAGAGCACCGTGAAGGGGGCACTCCCAGCCGCACGCCGCCGTGCCAGCGCCCAGACCAGCAGACCGGCGACACCCTGCGGGGTGTCGGGCGTGGCAAGGTCGGCGGCGATGGCCGGATGGGTGCTGTCGACGCCGCCGGTCTTGCGGTCGATCCCGTAGCCCTTTTCGGTGACGGTCAGGCTGACGATCCGGGTTTCTGGGGCGCAGAGCGCGGCCAGCACCGCATCGCGGTCGGTGACAAGACAGAGGGCAGCGGCGAGGGAGCCGATGACCCGGGCATGGCTGCCTGCGACGCTGCGTTCGATGGTGGTGAAGAGCGCGTTCTGCGGTGCGAGTTCGCCGGAAGGGCCTGTGCTGCGGAGGCTGACGCCCACGATCCGCCAGTCGCCGCCCTGTGCCGCCAGCGCGTCGTCGGTGTAGACGGCCTGATGGGCCTTGTGGAAGGCGCCGAGCCCCAGATGGACGATGCCCGGCCCATGTGCATCGCGGATGTAGGACGGGACGGCGACGCTTGTCGGAAGGCCTGCACTCGAGGTCAGTCGCGGGCTCACGATGCGCGGACCTCGGGCTCCAGTGCCGCGATGACGCCGCGCAGTTCGGCCAGCCCCTTGAGCCGCCCGATGGAGGGATACCCCGGCTGGGCACTTCGCTTGAGGTCGTCGAGGATGTCCTGCCCGTGGTCGGGGCGGAAGGGGATGGACCAGTCGGCCCGTCCCGTCGCCCTGCGCCGTGCTTCCTCGATCAGCGCGGCCTTGACCAGCGCGACCATGTTGGTGTCGCCGCCCAGATGCTCGGCCTCGTGGAAGTCACCGCGGATGGCATTCGTTTCGCGTTTGACGTTGCGCAGGTGCAGGAAATGCACCCGGTCGCCCATCCGGTCCATCATGCCCGGCAGGTCGTTGTCGGGCCGCGCGCCCAGCGAGCCGGAGCACAGTGTGATGCCGTTGGCCGGGTTGTCGACGCCCGCGATCAGAAGGCGGTAATGCGCCTCTGTCGACATGATGCGCGGCAGGCCGAGCAGGGGCACGGGCGGGTCATCGGGGTGGCAGCAGAGCCGAAGGCCCAGCCGTTCGGCGGTTGGCACGACCTCTTCGAGGAAATCGAAGAGATTGCGGCGCAGACGGTCCTCGTCGATGGCGTCATACTCGGCGAGATGTGCGCGCACGTCGTCCAGCGAGAAGCTCTCTGCCGCGCCGGGCAGCCCGAAGACGACGTTTTTGGCGAGCTGCGTCTGGCGGGTTTCGTCCATGGCGGCGAACCGGCGGGCGGCTGCGTCACGCAGCACTTCATCATAGTCTTCCGTCGCGCGGGGGCGGGCGAGGATATGCAGATCGAAGGCGGCAAAATCCGTCAGGTCGAAGCGCATGCAGGTGGCACCGTTGGGCAGTCGCCAGGCCAGATCGGTGCGGGTCCAGTCGAGCACCGGCATGAAGTTGTAGCAGATCACCTCGATCCCGGCGGCGGCGAGGTTTTCCATGCTGGTGCGGTACTGAGTGATATGCGTGCGCCAGTCGCCGCGCTGCTTCTTGATGTCTTCCGAGATGGGCAGGCTTTCGACCACGTCCCAGTTCAGGCCGGAGGGCGCGCCGTCCTTCATCGTTGCGATTTGGCGCTGGCGCTGCGCGATTTCGTCAGGGGTCCAGACGGCGCCGGTGGGGACGTGATGCAAGGCGGAAACGATCCCCT
>JBBSJO010000126.1:0-12394 GCA_038257185.1 Rhodobacterales bacterium
AACAGCCGTCCCCTCTCCCGGAAGGAAAGGGGACAAGGCTGGCCTGTTCGGCCTCCAGGTATTCAGATCGCTGAAGGCCGTATGTCGCCATTTTCTCGTTCAGCGTCCGGCGCGGCAGGCAAAGCTCGTCCATCACGTTGGCGATGGAGCCCTTGTGGCGGCGCATCGTGTTGTCGATCAGCATGCGTTCGAAGGCTTCGACGTATTCCTTCAGCGGCTTGCCCTCGGTGGTCATCACCGGCTGCATCTCGTCATGATCGCTCATCAGCAGGGAGGCAATCGTGCCAGATCCCCGCCGCGATTGCAGTACCGCGCGCTCCGCCACATTGATCAATTGGCGCACGTTGCCGGGCCAGGGTGCCTGCAAGAGCTGTGCTGCCTCCTGAGCCGAGACCTGCGGGGCTTCGCAGCCGTACTCGTCCGCGAACTGATCTGAGAGCCGCGTGAAGAGCGTCAGGATATCCTCGCCGCGCTGGCGCAGGGGCGGCACGGTGATCCGCAGTGCCGCGAGGCGGTAGAACAGGTCCGAGCGCAGGGCATCTTCCGACGTGCGGCCCGCCTCCTGCAGGTTGGAGATCGCCACGATCCGCGTCTCCGCCGGGGTTCCCTGTTCGTTGATCACGCTGAGCAGCCGCGCCTGAAGGCCCTCCGACAAGGCCTCCACATCCTCCAGCACAAGCGTGCCGCCCCGCGCCTCCTCTATGGCGGGCAGTTGCGCGTCTTCAGGCTGCATCGGACCGAAAAGCCGCTTGGACAGCGCGTCCTCTTCGAAGGCTCCACAGCTGACCAGCACAAACTTCTTGCCTGCGCGCGAACCGACCGCATGCAGCGCATGGGCGACCAGCGTCTTGCCGGTACCGGTTTCGCCGTCGATCAGCACGTGGCCGTCGGCCTGCCCCAGATCGAGAATATCCTCGCGCAGGCGCTCCATCACCGGGCTCTGCCCGATCAGCTTCTTCATCAGTTGTCCACCGTCGGAAAGTTCACGGCGCAGCGCGCGGTTGTCCATGACCAGCCGCCGCGCATTGGTGGCCTTCCGGGCAAGCTCGCTCATCCGGTCAGGGTTGAAGGGCTTTTCGAGGAAATCGAAGGCCCCCACCCGCATCGCCTCAACCGCCATCGGCACATCGCCGTGGCCGGTGATCATGATGACCGGCAGGGCGCTGTCGCTGCCCATCAGCTTCTTGAGGAACTGCATCCCGTCCATGCCGGGCATCTTGATGTCCGAGATCACGATGCCGGGATAATCCGGCCCGAGCTTCTTGAGAGCGTCCTCGGCACTGGCGAAGGTCTCCGTGTCATAGCCCGAGAGCGCCAGCCACTGGCTGATGGACTGCCGCATGTCCTGTTCGTCGTCGACAATCGCGATCTTCATTGCCTGTGCCATAGTTTATTCCGCTGCTTCCATGTTTGTATCTGCCGCGATGATGGGCAGTTGCATTTCAAATACCGCGCCGCCGCCCTGCCCGTTGCGCGCCGTAAGACGCCCGCCCAGATCGCTGACGATGCCCGAGGAGATGGCAAGACCCAATCCGACGCCATCGCCGGGCTGCTTGGTCGTATAGAAGGGTTCGAACAGCGCATCCAGATCCTCGATGCCCGGTCCGTTGTCCCGTACCGTCAATGTCGCGGTCTCCCCCGCTGACAGGATAATGTCGACGCGGGGATTTCGTTCCGATTTCGTTGCATCCAGCGCGTTGCGCAACAGGTTCACAAGTACCTGTTCGATGCGCATGCGGTCGCCCAGCACCAGCACCGGGGCATCAGGCAGGATGCGGCTGATTTCGACCTGACGCTGGCGCAACTGTGGCTCCATCATCGACAGGCTGGAGGCAAGGGCCGCGCCCATGTCGACAGGCGACAACTGCTCCTGCCCCTTGCGGGCATAGGATTTGAGCTGCCGGGTAATCGCACCCATGCGTTCGATAAGGTCGTCGATACGCCCGAAGGACGACAGCGCCTCTTCCGGCCGGTTGCGACGCAGCAGCAGGCGCGCGCCGGCCAGATAGGTCTTCATCGCCGCAAGGGGCTGGTTCAATTCGTGACTGACCGCCGCCGACATCTCACCCAGGGCCGCCAGTTTGCTCGACTGTTCCAGCGTCTGCTCGGCGACGGCCAGTGTTTCCTGCACCCGTTTGCGTTCCGCAATCTCACGCTGGAGCGCGATGTTCAGCGCCCGCAGCTTGGCGGATTCGCGCTGGAATATCGCAAGCCTGCCGGCGGTCCGACGGCTGAGGAAATAGAAGGTGAGCGCCAGCAGGATGGCAAAAGCCATGACCTCCAGCGCCAGCACCCCGTTCACCTTCTCGCGGACCGAGGAATAGGTCGTATAGCTGGTCATGCGCCAGCCCCGGAAGGGGATCTTGTTCTCAAGCCGCATCACCGCCTCACCCTGCAGGTAGGCATCCGGCGGCAGCGCGGTCCAGTCCGCGGTGGCCTTGATCGCCCGCTCAATGGCGTTTTGCGGCGTGTGGTTGGCCAGCGCCTGGTCTTCCGTAAGCCCGCGCCAGCTTGGTGCGGTGGCCAGGATGATCTGGCCCGCGCTGTCCATCACGATCACCGCGTCCGAAATCCCTGCCCAGGCGCGTTCGAATTTCTGCAGATCGACCTCGACGGAAATCACGCCGACCGTCGTGCCACCATCCTGAATGCGCCGGGAATAGACAAACCGATACCCGCCGCCATCCCGCTGGATGGTGCTGAAGATGGTTGCGTTCGAGCGGATGGCATCGACGAAATAGGGCTCGGCCTTGTGTGTTGTCCCCAGCTTGTTGCGATCCGTCGCCGCCACCGTGCGCCCGTCGATGTCATAGAGCATCAACGAAGCCGCCCCGATCTCCTCCACGAAGGATATCAATCGCTGTGTGGAAAGCGAGTAATCCGCCGACTTTAGAGCCTCGATCAGCGTCGGATCCCGCGCCAGAAGTTGCGGCACGATAGCGTTCTGACGTAACTCGGCCAGCAGGTTGCCGCTGTAGAGCGCGATGCGAAGTTCCGCCCGGCTGCGGGTACTTTCGGTGAATCGGTCGGTCAACAGCCTGTTGGTGATGGAGATCGTCACGATCGCAAGCCCCATAAGCAGGCCGATGGCCAGCCTGACCCGCCAGGAGATGGACAGGCCGGATTTCGAGGATGCGGTCTCGCTCATCTTCGCAATCTACGCGCGCAGGGCCGCGCACTCAAGTCACGCCGTGGCAAGCATCCCGGCCAATGCGCGGAAGAGCGCCACCCCGTCGGTGCCGCCGTGACCCGCATCAGCTGCCCGTTCAGGGTGCGGCATCATGCCAAGCACCCGGCGGTTGGCCGACAGGATGCCTGCGATGTCCGCCTGCGCCCCATTGGGATTGTCGGTATAAGTGAATGCGATGCGGTCTTCGCCGCGCAGTTCAGCGAGCGTTTCGGTATCGGCGAAATAATTGCCGTCGTGGTGCGCGATGGGGATATTGATGACGTCGCCCGCGTTGTACCCAGCGGTGTAGTCGCTGGCGGAGGTTTCGACCTTCAGACCGACAGTCTTGCAGATGTACTTCAGCCCCGAATTGCGCAAAAGCGCACCGGGCAGAAGGCCGGTTTCGGTGAGCACTTGGAAACCGTTGCAAATTCCCAGAACGTAACCGCCGCGTTCCGCGTACGCGGCGACACTGCGGCAGATCGGGGACTTGGCGGCGATGGCCCCGCAGCGCAGGTAATCACCGTAGGAGAAACCGCCCGGGATCCCCACGATATCGATACCCTCGGGCAGGTCGCTGTCCTTGTGCCAGACCATCGTGACGTCCGCACCCGCCGCCTTGAAGGCTACCGCGAGATCACGGTCGCAGTTCGATCCGGGGAAAACGATCACCGCCGCGCGCATCAACCGATTTCCACGGTGTAGGATTCGATGACCGTGTTCGCCAGAAGCTTTTCGCACATCTGCGCCACTTCCGCCTCCGACGTCCCGGGCGCCAGATCAAGCTCGATCACCTTGCCCTGCCGCACCCCGTTCACGCCGCCGAAACCCATGGCCCCCAGAGCATGGCGCACCGCCTCGCCCTGCGGGTCGAGCACACCATTCTTCAGCATCACATGCACCCGTGCCTTCATGTGCACTTCCCCTGCTTCATCTTGCTAAACAAACTCAAGAGCCCGACCCGCCTCAGTTGATGAGGGTCGGTTTGGTGATCGGCGTGGAGGTCTTGGGCATCACACCCAGACGCCTTGCCACTTCGGTATAGGCGTCCGTCAGCGACCCAAGGTCACGCCGGAACACGTCCTTGTCCAGATGCCGCCCCGTCTCGATATCCCACAGACGGCAGGAATCCGGGCTGATCTCGTCCGCCACGATCAGGCGCTGGAAATCGCCGTCGTAGACCCGGCCGACCTCGATCTTGAAGTCCACCAGTCGAATGCCGACTGCCATCATTACGCCCGACAGGAAGTCGTTGACCCGCAGCGCGAGGCTCAGGATGTCGTCCATGTCCTGCTGGCTGGCCCAGCCGAAAGCCGCGATATGCTCCTCGGTGACCAGCGGGTCGCCAAGCGCGTCGTCCTTGAAACAATATTCCACGATCGGGCGTGGCAGCTGCATGCCTTCCTCGATCCCAAGCCGCTTGGACATGGACCCTGCGGCATAGTTGCGCACGATGATCTCGAGCGGGATGATCTCAACCTGCCGGACCAGTTGCTCGCGCATGTTCAGGCGGCGGATGAAGTGCGTGGGCACGCCTATGTTGTTCAACCCGGTCATGAAGAATTCGCTCAGCCGGTTGTTCAGGACACCCTTGCCCTCGATCACGTCCTTCTTCTGGGCGTTGAAGGCGGTGGCATCGTCCTTGAAATACTGCACGATGGTGCCGGGTTCCGGACCTTCGTAGAGAATCTTCGCCTTGCCTTCGTAGATCTTCTTGCGCCGGGCCATTGGCGTCCTTTCCGCTCGCGGGCCGGAGTATCCCTGCGCCCTTTGCGCCTCTCATAGTGCAAGCCCCCCCCTGCTGCAAGCGCGCCTTCCCCTTGCATGACGCGGGCCGAGCCCGCATATCTTGTTCCAAATCATACCCAACAGACGGAGACACCCATGGCCACTTTCAAAGACCGCGAGAACGCCTTCGAGAACAAGTACGCGCACGACGCCGACATGCAATTCAAGGCGGAGGCGCGTCGCAACAAGCTGCTGGGGCTCTGGGCCGCCGACCTGATGGGCAAATCAGGTGATGACGCCGCGGCCTATGCGCGCGAAGTGGTGGCTTCCGATTTCGAAGAAGCGGGCGACGAGGACGTTTACCGCAAGGTGTCCGGCGATCTGGGCGACAAGGCGGGAGAGACCACGATCCGCTCGAAGATGGTCGAGCTCATGACCGAGGCAAAGGCGCAGATCATGAAAGAGGTTTCCTGACAGCGCCGGTTTTTATCAAGTTTTGAAGCAATTGGGACGCGTCTTTCGTGAAAACGGCAGGCGCGTTTTGCGTTTTGGTGCCGCATCTTAATCCTTTGGCATCGCATGCCGACCTACTGTCCGCCCCGGTGAGTGAAGGGGGTCAGGCTTATGGCAGGCAAGGAACTGATATCATGGCGCAACGGGGCGCGGGCCACGCGGATCGCACTGCCCTGCGGGGCGCTGGCTCTCTGTCTGTGGGTGCTGCTGCAGCAGATTGACACTGTGATGCTACGCGCCCTGCCCGCAGAACTGGCCCGGATCAGCGCCGGAAACCTGATCGGCGCGGCTCTCGCCTGCCTGCTAAGCTTCTGGGCTGTGGGGCGCTATGACGGCGTGGCGCATCGCCATCTCGGCACCGCGATTCCGGAACGCGCCGCCGAACGCTCTGGCCGGATCGCCATCGTGCTGGCCCAGACACTGGGATTCGGCGTCCTCAGCGGGACGCTGGCCCGCTGGCGGATGCTGCCCGACCTGTCAATGTCCATGGCGCTGCGGCTTTCCACCTTCGTCAGCCTGTCGTTTCTGGCCGGCTGGTCGGTGATCACGGCCCTTGCCTGTCTTACATTCGCGGCACCGGGCTGGACGTTCTATCCCGCACTTCTGCTCCTCCTCAGCATACCCGCCCTGATCTGGGGCCTGTTCCGCTGGCCGACCGTCTCCCTTGGCGCATACCGCATGCGTCTGCCGTCGCTGCGCGCCTGCGGCGGCATCCTGACCTGGACGGCGATCGACACCGGGGCCGCAGCGCTGGCGCTCTGGTTGCTCCTGCCCACCGAAGCCGTCGGGTTCTCTACCGTCCTGCCCGTCTTCCTGCTGGCTCTCGGTGCCGCCCTCATCAGCGGCACACCGGGGGGCGTGGGCCCCTTCGAGGTCGTGATACTGAGCGCCCTGCCGCAGGTCCCTGCGACCGAACTTCTGGCGGGCGTCGTCGCCTTCCGCGCGCTTTACTATGCGCTGCCCGCGCTTGTCGCCATGCTGTCAATGATCAGGCCGCTGCACACAGGAATCGCGCGCGCCGATGTGGTTTCGAGACAGGTTCGAGATCATCACAAGGCTGAAACCGGGGTGATCGCGCAGAACGGGGGCTTTGTTGGCGATCTGGAGGGCCAGCCAGTGGCGCTCTGGCCAACGGGCCAAATGCTCACGGTATTGTCCGATCTCAGGCGAGAGAAAGGCCGCCTGCCCCTGCACGCGCTACAAACCGCAGCGCGGGAGCGCAACCTACTGCCCTGCCTCTATAAATGCGATTCCCGTGCGGCCATGACCGCGCGCCTCGAAGGCTGGCACGTTGCACATATCGCGGACGAAGCGGTGCTGAACCCCGGGACCTTCTCAGCCGAGGTGCCCGCGCGGCGCAATCTGAGGCGCAAGTTGCGCGCGGCGGAAAAGGCGGGGGTGCGCGTCAGCCTCGCAAAGCGCCTGCCTCTGCCCGCGATGGAAGGGATCGACGCGCGCTGGCAGCGGCGCAACGGCTGCGCGCGCGGCGGCACCATGGGGCGGTTCTGCCCCGCCTATCTTGCGGATCAGATGGTATTGCTCGCCCATCGCGGCGACCGGCTGATTGCCTACGCCAGCTTTCATCGAGGGGCGCAGGACTGGTGCCTTGACCTGATGCGCAGCGACGGCGACGCGCCCGATGGCACGATGCACCTGCTGGTCAATGACGCCCTGCGCCGCGCCGCTGCGGCAGGAATCGCGCGGCTGAGCCTTGCCGCTGTCCCCGCCTGCCCCGACCCCGACAGCCGCCTGATGCGCTTTCTGGCGATGCAGGTCGTGTCCCGCAGCGGCAGCGGGTTGCGCCAGTTCAAATCGGCCTTCGCGCCGCGCTGGGAACCCCGCTATGTTGCGACGCCCCATGACCTGCTGACGGCACTGGCGCTGGCCGACATTGCACGCGAGGTGTACCGCCCCGCCCCGCTGCCCAAGGTGCATCCCATTCACAAGGATGATGAGGACAATGAGGTTGCGTGGTTGCGCGCGTCGTGAGATGAGGCGAAATCCCATCAAAGGAGCGTCCCATGTCCAATGCCTTCACCGATCTGCTCGCCGAAAAAGGCTACTTGATGGCCGACGGGGCCACCGGGACCAACCTGTTCAACATGGGGCTGATGTCGGGCGACGCGCCGGAGATGTGGAATACCGATGAGCCGAAGAAGATCATCAAGCTCTACGAAGGTGCCGTAAAATCGGGCAGCGACCTGTTCCTGACCAACAGCTTCGGGGCCAATGCCTCCCGCCTGAAACTGCATGGGGCCGAAAAGCGTGTGCATGAACTGAGCCGCGTCGCGGCGGAACTCGCCCGCGAGGTGGCGGACAAGGCCGGGCGCAAGGTGATCGTCGCAGGCTCGGTCGGACCCACGGGCGAGATCATGGAGCCTGTCGGCCCCCTCACCCACGCCCTGGCGGTGGAGATGTTCCACGAGACCGCGGACGGCCTCAAGGCTGGTGGCGCCGACATCGGCTGGCTTGAGACGATCAGCGCGCCTGAGGAATACAAGGCCGCAGCCGAGGGCTTTGCGCTGGCGGGCCTCGACTGGTGCGGCACGATGAGTTTCGACACGGCAGGGCGCACGATGATGGGGCTGACCTCCGAAGGCATGGTGGACATGGTCCACGAGCTCGACAATGCGCCGATGGCCTATGGCGCCAACTGCGGCACCGGGGCATCCGACCTGCTGCGCACGGTGCTGGGATTCGCGGCCAAGAGCGGGCAATTGCCGATCATCGCCAAGGGCAACGCGGGCATTCCGAAATATCACGAGGGCCATATCCATTACGACGGCACACCGGAACTTATGGGCGAATATGCCGTGATGGCGCGCAATTGCGGGGCGACCGTGATCGGCGGTTGCTGCGGCACGATGCCAGAGCATCTGGTCGCCATGCGCGCCGCCCTGGACGAGCAGCCCAAGGGCGACGCGCCCACGCTGGAAGAGATCGTGGCGGTGCTTGGCCCCTTCTCCTCGACCAGTGACGGCACCGATGGGGCAGGACCCGTGCGCGGCCCCCGGCGAGGCCGCAGAAAAGGCTGACCTGTGGCGGCGGGGTTACCCCTGTCGCACAGGTGCCGGGCGATTCTCTCGAAGGAACACATAGACTCCGGCCGCGATGATGACCGCGGCCCCGGCAAAGACGCTCGGGCGCGGCCATTCCCCGAACACGGTCCAGCCCCAGAACAGCGAGAAGATCAGCAGCACGTATTCAAAGGGTGCGACAACCGAAGCGCTTGCCAAACGGTAGGCCTGACTTGCCGTGTACCCTACCGCCGCCGAGAGCACCCCCAGCCCCGCCATCGGAAGCAGATCCGCCGTTTCCGGCCAGACCCATGGGCGCAGCAGGAACACGAGGCTGGCGTTGCTCGAAGCATCCACAAAGCGCCCGTCGCCCGCCACGAGGAAGAACCCGATGCTGACCAGCAGGAATGCCGCCTGCAGATAGATCGCGAGCGCCGAGGCCCGGCTGGCCTGCCCCAGCTTGCGCGTCAGCACTGCCATGCCGGCATAGCCCGCCGCTGCCAGCATCGGCAGCACCACGACCCAGCCGAGGCTGCCCTCCTCCGACCCCATCTGCGGCAGGATCATCAGGAGTACGCCTCCGAACCCTGCCAGAACCGCCAGAATGCGGCGCGGGCCGACTTTCTCGCCCAGCACCGGGATCGACAGCAGCGTGACGAAAAGTGGTGAGATGAAGTAGATCGCATTCGCTGTCGCAATGGGCATGACCACGATGGCCGCATAGAAGGCGGAATTGGCCAGCACCACCAGCAGCGCGCGCAGGACATGCAGCCAGGGTTGCGCTGTCTTGAGAAGATGAACACCGCCCTCCAACTGCAGGATCAAGAAGGAAAATCCGATTCCGATGGCGGTGCGCGCAAAGACCAGTTCGTGCAGGGGATAATCCCCCGACAGCGCCTTGATCAGCATGTCGTTGATCGAGATGAAGAACATCGCGGCAAGCACCGCAAGGATGCCAAGGCGGGTGGTGTCGGGTGCGGCGGTCATGCTCCCCCTTACACCGGGGTTCGCAACCTTGTTAAGCTCCAACCAGCAGGATGGAGGAGGAATCTGCCGATGACACTTTTCGAAGGGTTTTCGCGCGACACCGCAGAGGTGAACGGCCAGACCATTGCATATGTCCGTCGCGGGGATGGCCCGCCGGTCTTGCTCCTTCACGGCTTTCCCCAGACCCACGCGATGTGGCACGCAGTGGCCCCGGTTCTGGCGGAACATTTCACTGTCATCGCCTCCGACCTGCGCGGCTACGGGGCCAGCAGCAAGCCGCAGGGGACGGAGAACTACAGCTTCCGCCACATGGCAGCCGACCAGACGGCGTTGATGGCGCATCTCGGCTTCGACAAGTCTCACCTTGTCGGCCACGACCGGGGCGGGCGAACGGCGCACAGGCTGGCGCTCGATTCGCCGGAGGCGGTGCAAAGCCTCACGGTGATGGACATCGTGCCCACCCACCTGCTGCTGGATCAACTTTCACGTCAGGTCGCAAAAGCCTATTATCACTGGTTTTTCCTGGCCCAACCAGCGCCTTTCCCCGAAACGATGATTGCCCATGACCCGGATGCCTATTTCGAATCCTGCCTGCTGGGTTGGGGATCCGCAAAACTGTCCGAATTCGACCCGCGTGCCCTCGACGCCTACCGCGAAGCCTGGCGCAATCCGGACACGCTCCGCGGCATTTGCGCCGACTATCGCGCGGCGCTGGCCCATGACTTCGATCTCGACGCCGCCGATCTGGGCCGCCGCATCGACTGCCCCGCGCTGGTGCTCTACGGGGCGGATGGCGCCATGGCACAGGCCTATGACGTGCCTGCGACCTGGAAAGACCGCCTGTCGAACATGCGCGCAGAAGCGGTGCCGGGCGGGCATTTCTTCATCGACCAGCACCCGGAGGAGACCACTCAGGCGCTGCTGGCGTTCCTGAAGGGCTGATCGGCAACAAAAAAGGGACCTCGCGAGAGGTCCCTTTTTGATGCAGCGGTGGCGCGGTTGACGGGGCTCGAACCCGCGACCCCCGGCGTGACAGGCCGGTACTCTAACCAACTGAGCTACAACCGCCCACTGCACGCCCCGGACAGGTCCGAAGCGTTTGGTGGTAATATGGCCGTCCCCCGCCAGCGTCAAGCGGGGTTTGCAAAGAAATCCGGTCTTTTGTCCTGTCGCATTGCAGGTCGCTTCAATGATCGGGGGCGGGGATGAACTCGGCGTCGTCACCGGGCGGCAGGCTGAAACGGCCATGCGCCCAGTCCCCCGCGCGCCAGGCTTCCTTTGCCGCGTCGATCCGCTCTTTCGAGGAGGCGACGAAATTCCACCAGATATGGCGCGGCCCGTCCATCGTGGCCCCGCCCAGCAGCATGAGCCGCGCGCCCTGATCGCCCGCCTTCACGCTGATCCGGTCGCCGGGACGGAAGACCAGCATCCGTCCGGCCTCGAAATCCTGACCCGATACGGTCACGGTGCCCGAGATGACATAGACCCCGCGGTCCTCGTGATCGTCCGGCAGTGGAATCGCAGCCCCCGCCTCCAGCAGCGCGTCGGCGTAGAAGGTTTCGGAAAAGACCTTCACGGGTGCTTTTTCGCCATAGGCGGTGCCGAGGATCAGGCGCACCTGCTTGCCCTCGCCTTCCAGCATCGGCAGGGCGGCCTTGTCGGCATGCTCGAAGACGGCGCCGCTGTCTTCGTCCTTGCGCGGCAGGGCGACCCAGGTTTGCAGGCCGAAGAGGTCATGCGGCCGCGCACGGGCGTCGCCGTCGGTGCGTTCGGAATGGGTGATCCCCTCGCCTGCCACCATCCAGTTCACCGCCCCCGGTTCGATCCACTGATCGGTGCCAAGGCTGTCGCGGTGGTGGATCTTGCCTTTGTAGAGGTAAGTGACGGTGGCGAGGCCAATGTGCGGATGGGGCCGCACGTCGATCCCCTGCCCGGTCAGGAACTCTGCCGGTCCCATCTGGTCGAAGAATATGAAGGGCCCGACCATCTGCCGCGCGGCGGAGGGCAGCGCGCGTCGCACCTCGAAGCCGCCCAGATCGCGGGCACGGGGGACAATGACGGTCTCGATGGCGTCCACCGCGTCGCCGGTGGGACAATCGGGGTCGAGGGCGGGGTTCCAACTCATATCGATATCCAACTTGTTGCTGTGATCAGATTGTGCCGAATCGCGAAGGCAGGCAATGCACAGCCCCGGCGCGGCTCCGCACAGATGCAGACCGACAGGGACCGATCTGCCGACCCAGACCGGCCGCCGTCGGTCGGACTGTCTGTCAGGCAGGGCGAGACTTCCAGTAGGGTTCGAAAACTGTGCGTGTCTGGCGGTTGCCGGCAATGGCACTCTCATGGCTCTTGCAGAGCGACTGGCGAGCAGCGCGCATCGCTGCGCGATGTGCTTGGTGGGTCGTGACGGGCTCGAACCGCCGACATCTTCGGTGTAAACGACCTACCTTGTTCGCTAACCATATGAACCAAAAGATTTACCGTTTCCCAACAGCCGGAGACAAAAGCCCATAGAATGCAGCCCATTTGCCCGTGATTGGGAAACAATGTTCGGCCGAGATCAGCGACCCCACCGGCTCGGTGATCTTGGGAAAGTCTCGACCCGTGGCCAGCCCTTCCCGCACTCCTTGCACTTTGCACGCCGCTCGAATTCCGCACGGGCTATCCCAGCAGGAATCTGATCTGGCAGCAGAGTGACTAGGTGATCGCAATGCCAGCATCTGACCTCGATGCGTTCGACGCCTTCAGTGATCAGGGGGTCCGAGATCCGTCGCTCCTAGAAAATCGCTTGCCGACTCAGCCCCTGAGGGCGCTATACTCCTGCATTCTATCACCAGTGATCTATCACCAGTGATTAAACCTCCCCACTCTGCCCCAGCAGAAGTCTGTCCGTCGGCTGGGGCAATTTCTGCTACCAAGGCAGGTATAACAACCAGTGAGAAAAGGATGGGTTCTTAGTTTCCAAAGGAAGCCCGTGGTT
>JBBSJO010000127.1:0-12314 GCA_038257185.1 Rhodobacterales bacterium
GATCCTGCCCGAGACGCGGATGCTGAGCCTGCGCAGGCTGAACGAATTCGTCATCGACGGGGCGAGCACGCTGGGGTCGATGGCGGTGGCCCTGGGGCTGGCGGGGATCGTGGTGGGCATGCTTTTGCTGACGGGGCTGGGGGCGCGGCTGACGACTCTGATCGGCAACGTGGCGGGGGATTCGCTCTTCGTGGCGCTGGTAATGTGCGCTGTGGTGGCGGTGATCGTCGGGATGGGCGTGGTGACGGTGGGGGCCTATGTGATCGTGGCGAGCCTGACGGCGCCGCTGCTGATCGACATGGGGATGCCGCTGATCGCGGCGCATCTTTTCATCTTCTACTATTCGGTGCTCAGCGGGCTGAGCCCGCCGGTTGCGGTGGTGATCTTTGCCGCGGCGGGGGTGGCCAAGGCACCGGTTACCAAAGTGGCCTGGGCCGCCCTGAAGCTGGGGTTCGTGGCTTGGCTGGTGCCGTTCATGTTCGCCTTCCATCCCGACATGATCGGGCTGAACGGGGTCAACGCCAACTTTGTCATCAATGTAGTGACGGCGCTGGTGGGGATCGTCGCCTTCAGCTCGGCCATCGAGGGTTGGGCCGTCGGGCGGGCGAGCGGGGTGGAGCGGATCCTCTTCGCTGTTGGCGGTGGGGCACTGCTCTATCCGACGACCTGGGTTTCGGTGCTGGGGCTGGGCGTGTTGCTTTTCGGGCTGGTGCTGAACTGGCAGAGCGCACAGGCGCAGGTGCGCGCGGCGGCGGACCCCGGCCGCTGACCGGGGTGCGGACTCAAGATCGAGCGAAAGCTTCGATTTAATGTCGACAGTTCATTGACCTTGATCGGGAATCAATGGAGTATCCCCTTGCCGAACAGCGCGATTTGCACCACAGAACCGAATTTTTTCAGTTCAGAGGAACCGAGCGCGGGAGAAGTGTCGGCATTATTCGGGCTGATTGTGTAGCCCAAGGGAGAAATACCGATTGCCGTGCGCGCACGGGGACGGTGCAAATAGGGGGGAAACATGAGAAAACTGTTTAACGGCGCGGTTGTAGCGGCGGTGATGGGCGGTTCGCTGGCGGCACCGGCGAGTTCCAAGGATCTGACTTGGGGGGAACACCTGCCTGAGTGCTGCTCAATGTATGCAGAGGCGCTCAAGTGGATGGTCAAGGAGGTCGAATCGCGGTCCGGCGGGGATCTCACGATCAACGTCAACTGGGGCGGCGTGCTGGCCAGTGTCGGCGAAGTGCCGACAGCGGTGGAAACCGGGGTCATCGACATGGGCAACGTTGTGACGCCCTATTTCCCAGATCAGTTTGTCGTCAACAATGCCATCCCGTTCTTCTGGCCACAGCCCAAGAGCCAGGGCGAGCTGGGCGAGTTGATGCTGAAGTGGAGCAAGGACTACCCCAGCTTCAGCGAGGAGCTGGCAAAGTACAACCTGAAGATGGTCAGCGTGCGTCCGCTGCCGCCTTACGGATTCATCTGCACCTCGCCCATCAAGACGCTGGACGACTTCAAGGGCAAGCGTATCCGGTCCTATGGCGTTGCCCTCCCGGCGATGATCGAGGCGGTGGGCGCGGTGCCGGTCGGGATGCCGGACGTCGAGGCCTATGAAGCCATGTCCAACAATGTGCTGGATTGCTCGGCGGCGGATATCGCGCTGGTTGCGGCATTCAAGCTGGACGAGGTGGCGAAGTATTTCATCAACGTACCGATGGGCGCGTCCTGGGGTCATATCCTGGTTATCAACAAGGACGTCTACGACGGCCTGAGCGACAGCCAGAAGGAAATCCTCGACGCGATGGAGGAAGACCACCTGACCGAGATGCTACGGCTGTTTGCCGAGGCAGAGGTCAACGTCAAGAAGAAGTGGGCCGACAGCGGCATGGTCGAGATCATCGACTTCCCCGCCGATGTCTTCCTCGAGGCGACGCTTGGCAACCAGAAGGTGCAAGACGTGCGCGCCTCGTGGAAGGGTCGCGCAATGGGCGTCGGGATGCCCGAGGCAGATGCCGACTCTGTGGTAAGGGAACTGACCGAGTAGGGTCTGATCCGAAACTGTCCTAGAGTGGTGGCGTGGAGCGGGCGAGCCCATTCCATGCCACCCTCAACTTGGAAAGCGGCGAGACGCCATGTCCCTATTCATTCTCATTCGACGTTGGGTCACAGCGTCAGCCAAATGGGCCGCCATCCTGGCAGGCATTGTCACCTTTCTCATCATGTGGGTGATCGACATCAATGCGGTGACGCGCAAGGTGCTGAACGCGCCATTGCCCGCCGGGGTGGAGCTGACGCAGGCGCTGTTGCCGGTGGCGATCATGCTGCCGTTTGCCTGGGCATTGGCGAGCAACAGCCATGTCAGTTCCGAATTCCTGACTTCAAGGCTGTCACCGCGAACGAACCGCTATATCCGCGCGTTCTGGATGCTGGTCGGTTTCTTGCTGTTCGCGGCGGTCACCTATGGCACCGGGCAATATGCGTTGCGGTCGTACAACATGAGCGAACAGGCATGGGGTGCGACGATGCGGTTTCCGCTGTGGCCATCCAAAATGGCGGTAACGCTCGGCACGCTGCTGATTTGTTTGCAGTTCCTGGTTGAGATGGTGGCGAGTCTGCTGGGGCTGGATGACGACAACCGCGAAGGTGCGCATTATGCCTGATCTATTTGTCGGCATCGCGGGCATTGGCTTTCTGCTGTTGTCGATCCTGTTCGGCGCGCCGATTATGGTGGCGCTGACGGCGGCTGGGTTTGTTGGAGTAATCGTGCTTAAGGGAATGATCCCGGCGGTGTCGATCCTGGGCACGATCTTTTTCTCGGTAGTCAACGGGTTCCACTTTTCAGTGATCCCGATGTTCCTGCTGATGGGCTTTTTCGCCATGCGCGCCGGGATCGGGTCGGACCTGTTCGATGCGGCGCACAAGTGGTTGGGGCGGTTGCCGGGCGGGCTGGCCGTGGCGTCGACAGGAGCGGCGGCGGCCTTTGGCGCGGCTTCGGGGTCGTCGGTCGGCACCGCGACGATGTTCACACGGCTGGCGCTGCCCGAGATGATCGAGCGGGGCTATGACCGGGGCTTCGCCGCGGCCTCGATCGCGATTGCGGGGACACTGGCTGTGCTGATTCCGCCCTCGGCGCTGATGGTGGTCTATGGCATCCTGACCGACAGCGGCATCGGCAAGCTGCTCATCGCAGGGATTCTGCCGGGGGCGGTGTTCGCGCTGTTGCTGGTGCTGACGATCATCCTGATTGCCAAGCTACAACCACACAAGGCACCAGCCGAGAACGTCAGTTTCACGATGAAGGAAAAGCTCTGGTCGCTGCGCATGGTCGGGCCGCTGATCGCAGTGATCGCGATCATGCTGGGCGGGCTTTATGGCGGGGTGTTCACACCGTCCGAGGCAGGCGGCGTCGGTGCCTTTGTCACCTTCGTGATGGCGGTGATCCGCTGCCGGGGATTTCGCGGGCTCGAGCTGGGCGCCATCCTGATGGAGACGGTGACGCTGACGGCGATGATCTTTGCGATCATCGTGGGTGGGTTGCTTTTCGCGCGGTTTCTGGCGCTGTCGGGGGCCTCGGGGGCGATCCGTGATCTGTTGGTCGATGGGGGGCTGAGCCCGTTCATCGTCGTGCTGATCGTGACGTCGGTCTACCTCGTCCTGGGCACGCTCATGGACGCGCCATCGCTGCTCGCAATCTCGCTGCCGATTACCTATCCGGTGATGACGGGGCTCGGGTACGACCCACTTTGGTTCGGGGTCTATGTGGTGATCCTGGCCGAGATCGGGGCGGTGACACCGCCGGTAGGCATCAACTGTTTCGTCGTCAAGGGGGCAGCGGGGGATTTGGTGACGCTGGAGCAGATCTTCGGCGGGCTGTGGCCCTTCCTGCTGGCCGGGGCGGCGATGCTCGTGCTGATGCTGGTCTGGCCGGACATGGCGCTAATGTTGCCGAGGAACATGTGATGCAGCCGTATTCGGGGATACGCATACTCGACCTGTCGCATTGGCTGGGGTCCTATGCGGGAAGGTTGTTCGCGGACCTCGGGGCGGAGGTAATCCGGGTAGAGCCTCCGGAAGGGTTGCCAGACCGAAAGAAGGCGACGGCGGGATCGTTTGCCTTCCTGAACGCATCGAAGGCGAGTGTCGTTGTGGAGAGTGCCGTCGAGTTCGAGCGGCTGGCAGAGGCGGCGGACGTGGTGCTGATGGAGCGGGGCGGCCCGTTCTGGGATCGGGCCGAAGCGCTGCGCGAACGGTTTCCCGGGTTGGTGGTAACATGCTGTTCGCCCTATGGGAGGACCGGGCCGATGGCCGATGCGTCGGCGAGCGACCTGACCGTGCAGGCGGCGGGCGGGATTGCCTGGATGTCGGGGCGCGTGGGCGAGCCACCGCTTCGGTTGCCCTACGGGCAGGCGGCGATGGTTTGCGGGATTTACGCGGCGGTTGCCACGGCGATCTGCCTGCGGGATGCAGAGCGGCGCGGGCGGGGGCATCTGGTGGATGTCTCGGGCCAGGAGGCGATTGCGCATTCATTGCAGAACGCGATTCAGGTCTGGGACCTTGAAGCCCGCGTGTCGGTGCGCGGGGGCGAGGGGACGCGGGATGCCTCCGAGGATGTGTTTCCCTGCAAGGACGGGCATGTGTTCTTTGCCTCACCGCCGTCGATTCCCAAGGCGTGGCGCGCGCTCCTGGATTGGATGAACGAGATCGGGCATCCTTCGGGCGTGGCGCTGGCCGCACCGGAATGGGCGGATCAGGAGTGGCGCAAGACGGAAAACGCCAAGGCGGCGTTCCGTGAGTTGTTCGTCGCCTTTGTCGGCGGGATGACCAAGGCGGAGATCCGAGGCGAGGCGATGCGGCGCAAGCTGATCACCGCGCCAGTGGCACGATTTCCTGATCTGGTGGAGGACCCGCAGCTGGTGCATCGCGGATTTTTCGGCGAGGTCGCGGGCAAGCGGTTTCCGGGCGCCCCCTACAAGTTCTCGGAGCCGGTGTGGTCGGTTTCGGAGGCGCCGGGGCTAGGGGACCGGCGATGAGGCCGGATTTCCTTGATGACATACGGTTCACCGATCTGACCTGGGCCGGGGCGGGGCCGTTCGGGACCAAGGTTTTTTCCGACTTTGGCGCAGAGATCATCAAGGTCGAGAGCACGGTGCGGATTGACCCTGTGCGGGCCGGGGGGCCGTTCCGGGACCGTGAACCCGGGGCGAACCGGTCGGGGTATTTCGCGTCGCGCAATACCGGAAAGAAGAGTTTCACCGTAGATCCGAAGACCGATGAGGGCCGGGCCATCGTGTTCGACCTGGTGCGGCAGTCCGATGTAGTGATGAACAACTTTGCCGCCGGGGCGATGGAGCGGATGGGGCTGACCTATGAGGCCCTCAAGGCGGTCAAGGGAGATATCATCTATCTCTCGATGCCGATGTATGGAGAGAGCGGGCCATTGGCCGAGATGCTGGGGCTGGGAATGACGATCTCGGGTGTGGCCGGGCTGCTCTGGGCGACGGCCTATGAACATGGCGATCCAATCGGGCCGGGAACCCATTACCCGGACCATGCGGCCAATCCCTATCACGCGGCTTTTGCGGTGCTGGCGGCGCTACGCTATCGCGACAATACCGGGAAGGGGACGAAGATCGACCTCGCACAGGTCGAATCGACGGTCAATTTCATCGGCCAGGGCGTGATGGACTGGGCGCTGAGCGGGGAAGAGCCTTCCGTGACCGGCAACGCCGATGCGCGTCACGCGCCCCATGACATCTATCGCAGCGCCGGGGCGGATGAGTGGGTGGCGGTTGCCGTGACCTCGGACGCGGAATGGCAGGGTATCTGCGGGGCGTTGGGGCGGGATGATCTCGCAGCGGAGGCGGCACTCGCAGATGCGGAGGGCCGGGTGAAGGCGCGCGCGCGACTGGATGGGATCGTCACGGAATGGACTCGCGCACGGGGGGCCGAGGACGCGGCAAGTCTCCTGCGCGATGCGGGCGTCCCAGCGGCGCGGGTGGCCAGTTCGCGGCAGCTGATCGAGGAAGACGTGCAACTGGCCGCGCGGGACTTTTGGCAGCGGGTGGAACACCCGGAACTGGGCAACAGCCTGTATGCGGCGCTGCCTTTCATGATTGATGGTGACCGGATCGACCTGAAGCGTCCGCCGCTGCTGGGCGAGCATACCAAAGAGGTGCTGCGCGATCTGCTGGACATGCCGGAGGCGGAGATCGCACGGCTGGAAGCGAAGGGGATACTGAAATGAAAAGAAGTGCGGCGGTTATCGGGATCGGCCATTCGGACTGGGTTGCGGACTGGCACAGCGTTCGCGCGGGCGAGCGGCCCGGGGACAGCTATCATTATGGCGCGGTGGCGTTCAGCAATGCACTGAAGGACGCCGGGATCAAGCGCGACCAGATTGACGGGCTGATCGTCGGGCCGACGACGGCTTACGAACGGATGGCCGAGGTGCTGCACATGGATGTCCGCTGGGGCGACCAGGCGGATGCGGTGCTGTCGGTGCTACAGGCGGTGCAAGCGATCGAGACCGGGGCGGCGGAAGTGGTGGCGCTGGTCTACGGCAACGACCAGCGGTCGGCCGGCACCCAATATGGCGGACCGCAGGCGATGGGAGGTGATATGTTCCTCTCTTATGTCTACCACGCGCCCTGGGGTATGACCTCGCAAGGGGCGCTCTATGCGATGACGTTCAGGGCCTATGCGGACCGGTATGGCATTTCCGAGCGCGATCTGGGCCACGTGGCGGTGGCACAGCGGCAGGGTTCGGCGCGCAATCCGAACGCAATCCAGCGCAAGGAGATCACGCTGGAGGACTACATGGCGGCACGGTACATCACCGAGCCGTTGCGGCTGTTCGACTATTGCCTGATCAACGATGGCGGCGTCGCGCTGATCATCGCCGAGGCGGAAGTGGCGAAGAAGCTGTGCACGAAACCGGTGTGGATCGAGGCCACGGGGCGGTTCGATCTGAACCGGGCGGCAACGAGCCTGGAACCGCGGCTGACGGACTTCTACCGCCCCGCGCAGCAGCGGGTGGCGGAAGAGGTTTTTGGCCGCGCCGGGATCGGGCCGGAGGATGTGGACGTCTTTCAGGTCTATGACAGCTTTTCGGTCCATGTGCCGCTTGCCTTGGAGGGCTATGGCTATTGCGGCGCGGGAGAGGCCGGAAAATTCATGGCCGAGCAGGGCATCGGCCTCGCTGGCAAGCTGCCCACCAATACCTCGGGCGGGCATCTGAGCGAGACCTACATGCAGGGCTGGGCACATCAGATCGAATGCGTGCGCCAGTTGCGCGGCGAATGCGGCGAGCGGCAGATCGCTGACGCGCGGCGGGTGCATTATTCGTCGGACGTGGCGGGCAAGGCCGTGTCGATCATCTACGGGAGCGATTGAGATGCAGGTGGACAAGACGCCGCCCCGGATCATGGGGCTCTATGACGCGCCGATGTGGCGGTTTCTGGAAGAGGAGCGGGCGCTGCGGCTGCAGTGCTGTTCGGACTGCGGCGCGTGGCGGTATCCTCCGGGGCCGGCCTGTCCAGAGTGCCTGTCGCCGGAGTCGGAGTGGAAGGCGGTCGGCGGCGGCGGCGAGGTAGTCAGCTGGGTGATGTTCCGCAAGCAATACCTGCCGGAGTATCCCGCGCCCTATAACGTTGTGGCGGTGCGGCTGGACGAGGGGCCGATGGTGATCTCGAACCTGGTGGAGGACCCGGAGGCGAATGTGATCGGAAAGAAGGTGAAACTGGTGATTGTGGATATGGCGGATGGGGTGAAGCTGCCTCGGTTCGAGGTGGTGACATGAAGGTCAAGGCAATCAGGGTTCACGAGTACGGCGGGCCGGAGAAGCTGATCTACGAGGATATAGAGATTGGCGAGCCGGGGCCGGGTGAGGCGCTGATCCGGCATACGGCCATCGGACTGAACTTTGCCGACCTGCACAACCGCGAGGGGCGCTATCCGCTACCGTCGCTGCCGCATGTGCTGGGCGGCGAGGGTGCGGGCGTGGTAGAGGCTGTTGGTCCCGGCGTCAGCGATGTGCGTGTGGGCGACCGGGTGGCCTATGCCGCTGGGGGGCCCGTCTTTCCGCCAGGGAGCTATGCCGAGGGGCGGCTGTTCGATGCCTCGCGCTTGATCGTTCTGCCTGACGAGATCGACGACAAAACGGCGGCGGCGATGATCGTGAAGGGGCTGACCGCGCAGTATCTGCTCAAGAGCGTCTATCCGGTCAGGGCAGGCGAAACCATCGTCGTTCATGCCGCGGCTGGGGGTGTGGGGACATTCCTCACACAATGGGCGGCACATCTTGGGGCGCGGGTGATCGGCGTCGTGGGATCGGAGGCGAAGGCCAAGACGGCGCTGAGCAACGGCTGCATGCATGCGCTGGTGCTGGGTCAGGACGATGTTCCTGCGCGAGTGCGGGCGCTGACGGCGGGCGAGGGCGTACCAGTGGTGTTCGACGCGGTGGGGCAGGCGACATTCGAGACTTCGCTGGACAGTCTGGCTGTGCGGGGGACACTGGTGTCGTTCGGGACGGCGTCGGGCAAGGTGCCGCCGTTCGATCTGTTCACGCTGAACATGAAGGGCTCGCTGACTATCACATCGGCGGCCTTTGCCTTCTTCGTGCGCTCGCGACCCGAGTTGCTGAGCCGGGCGCATGATCTGCTCGATGTGGTTTTGCGCGGCAAGGTGAAGGTGGCTGTAAATCAGGAATTCCGGCTGGCAGATGCGCGCAAGGCGCACGAGGCCTTGGAGGGTCGTCAGACGCAGGGCGCTTCGGTCCTGATCCCGTGAGCACGCCGCACCCACATCCCCTGCCGCGCGCCGACTGGCTGGCGTTGGGGCGGGAAGACGCGCTGTTTCCGGAACAGCGGATCGTGGATGCGCATCATCATCTGTGGCACAAGCCGCATGATCCCTACCGGGTGGCAGAGCTGCTGGGCGACCGGGACGGGCACCGTATCGTGGCGACAGTCTTTGCCGAGGGCGAGACGGGGCATCGGACGGACGGACCCGAGGCGCTACGCCCGGTGGGGGAAACCGAGATGGCGGTGGCCGAGGCGGGACTGCAGGACGGGACGGACGTTGCGCGCGGTATCGTGGGCTTTGCCGACATGACGCTTGGCGCCGCGGTGGGCGAAGTGCTGGACGCGCATACCCAAGCGGGGCAAGGGCGGTTCCGGGGCATCCGCTATAGCGTTCCATGGCACGCGGATCCGGCGGCGCGTGGGTCGACCCGGGCGCGCCCTGCCGGGCTCTACTACGATCCCACGGTGCGGGCGGGGCTGGCGGAGTTGGAAAAGCGTGGGCTGGTGTTCGATGCCTGGGCATATCACACGCAACTGCTCGACATCGTGGACCTGGCGCGGGTGATGCCAAGGCTTTCGATCGTGATGAACCACGTAGGCGGGCCGATCGGGATCGGGCCCTATGTCGGGCGGAGAGACGAGGTGTTTGCGGACTGGAGCCATGGCATCCGGCGGCTGGCCGACTGTCCGAACTTGACGATCAAGCTGGGCGGGTTGGGTATGCGTCTGAACGGGTTCGACTTTCACACCGGCGCGCGGCCGCCCAGTTCGGAACAACTGGCCACAGCTTGGGGACCTTACCTGGAGACCTGCATCGAGGCATTTGGCGCGGATCGCGCCATGTTCGAGACTAATTTTCCGGTCGACAAGGGCGCGGCACCCGCAGGCGTAATCTGGAATTGCTTCAAGCGCGTGGCGCAAGGGGCAGGCGAGGCGGAACGCGAGGCGCTGTTTCTGGGGACGGCCAACAGAGTCTATACGCTGGGACTGACCTGAGAAATGCGCCAGGACCGCTAACCGGGCGACGCAAGCGGAGAATGAACGCAAAACTGTTTCACCACGGGGCAAACAGTGCATACTGGCCGGCACCGAATACAGGGAAATGCGAAAATGCGCGCTGAAGAAGAGCTGGATGGGGACGCGGCTGCCACGAACGACGGGCCCTGCGCCGTCGGCGCGGCTCTGTTCAAGGGCCTAGACGAGGCAACCGGCCCGATGAGCCGCACCGAATCGCTGTTACAGGCGCGGCGGGTGATCCGCAGCATCGTCGCGGGCGGCCATGACCGGCCCTCGCTGGTGGCGCAGATCGCCTCGGAAGTCGGGGCCGAAATTGTCGAGGGTGTGGTGCCGCCTGGGCACGACCTGAACACGGTGGAACTCGCTCGGCGCTACCAAACCAGCCGCACGCCGGTGCGCGAGGCCCTGATGCTGCTGGAGCGCGAGGGGCTGGTCGACATCCCGCCGCGCCGTCGTCCGCGCGCCCATGCGCATACAATGGCCGGGGTGCGGGAGATCTACGTCACCCGGACAGTAATCTTCGAACTGATCGCGACCGAGGTGGCCAGGAACGCCGTGCAGGGGGATATCGAGACACTGGATGTCGTCATCCAGCGGATGAAACGCGCCGCCGAGCGGGGCGATATCACTGCATTCACCTGGCTTTCGGTGCAGTTCCACGATACCGATTCGCGCATATCGCGTAACAACACGGCGCGGCGGATCCATGACTCGCTACTGCTGCGAACGCTCGCGATCCGGCGGCTGTCGCTGTCTCAGCCGACGCGGATGGTGAAATCGCTGGAGGATCACATCCAGTTGGTTAAGG
This sequence comes from Rhodobacterales bacterium, assembly GCA_038257185.1. Taxonomy (GTDB): domain Bacteria; phylum Pseudomonadota; class Alphaproteobacteria; order Rhodobacterales; family Rhodobacteraceae; genus Sulfitobacter. The sequence continues at coordinate 10,621 of JBBSJO010000127.1, forward strand.
CCTATGAAGCGAACGACCCGAACCTGGCGGGAGCGATCATGCGGGCGAACCATACTGCCGCGCTTGCGGCGGTAGAAAAACATTTCACCAGTGGCGGCGCGCTCGTTGCGCCGCCGGTGGGCTGAGCCATGACCGTCCGTGTCGCCGTGCTGGACGACTATCAGGGCGTGGCCCTGGCGATGGCCGACTGGGGTCCGCTTTCGAACGACTGCGAAGTAGTGGTGTTTCGCGCGCCGCTGGGGGACGAGGCGCAAGTGATCGCCGCACTTCAAGGATTCGCGGTTGTCGTCCCGATGCGGGAACGCACGCCCCTCCCCCGCAGTGTCATCGCGGCCCTGCCGGATCTGCGGTTGATCGTGACGACTGGGATGCGCAATGCGGCCATCGATGTGAAAGCAGCTACCGAGCAAGGCGTGGCGGTCTGCGGGACGATTTCGACAGGCACCCCGACAGCGGAGCTGGTGTTTGCGCACATGCTGGAATTCAACCGTAAGGTCGGGTTCGAGAACGCACGGATGAAAGCGGGTGAAGCTTGGCAAATCACCCTGGGCAGAGATCTGGAGGGAGCGGTGCTGGGCGTGCTGGGCCTTGGCAAGCTGGGCCGCAAGGTGGCGACCATCGGGGCAGCCTTTGGCATGGAGGTGATCGCCTGGAGCCAGAACCTGACCGAAGCTGCCTCAGCAGAAGCAGGTGTGCGGTACGTCAGCAAGCAGGAACTGTTCGCGCAATCGGATTACCTGTCGATCCATGTCCAGCTTTCCGACCGATCGCGCGGGCTGGTTGGCGCGGCGGACCTCGCAGCGATGAAGCGCACGGCGCTGTTGATCAATACCGCGCGCGGGCGGGTGGTGGACGAGGTCGCGCTGGTGGCAGCGCTGGAGGCGGGACTGATCAACGCCGCCCTGGATGTGTTCGACGTTGAGCCGCTGCCGCTGGATCATCCCTATCGGCGGCTCGCGCACGCGCAGGTTTCGCCCCATCTCGGCTATGTGACCGAAGGCAACTATCGGCAGAACTTTCCACAGGTGGTCGAATGCATCCGGGCGTTTCTTGATGGCGCGCCGGTTCGGGTGATGTCCTGAAAGCAGTGGTGTTGCCGCACTGCCCCGGGCTATCGTGACCCGCAAGGGGTCGGGCAGATGGTTGAACGGGACAACAAGCCGCGACGACGGCGACGCCTGATCGGCGCGGCGCGGGTGACGCTGGCCGATGTGGCGCGGGAGTCGGGGTTGTCGACGGCCACGATCTCGCGCGCGTTAAACGCGCCGGAGCAGGTCACGCAGGAGACCCGAGCGAAGGTGGACGAGACCATCGGGCGGTTGGGCTATGTGCCGCACGGGGTGGGACAGGCGCTGGCGTTGCAGCGGACGCGGACGGTAGGGGCGATCATCCCGACCATAGAGAATTCGTTCTTTGCCAAGGCAATATCGGCGTTTCAGCGGCGGCTTGGAACTGCCGGTTATTCGCTGTTGCTGGCGACAACCGACTACGACCCGGCGGCGGAGGTGGAACGGGTACGTACCTTCATCACAAAGGGGGTGGATGCGCTCCTGCTGATCGGCGAGCAGCGGGGAGAGGAGGTTTATGGGCTGTTGGAGGCGCGCGGGGTGCCCTTCGTCAACGCCTTTGTCTGCAATCCCGGAGCGCGCAGGCCGACCTGCGGGTTCGACCATGCGCAGACCATCGGGCCGAGC
>JBBSJO010000128.1:0-12241 GCA_038257185.1 Rhodobacterales bacterium
AGGCCAGGGCTGCCGCTGACGTGGTGTTGCCGATGCCCATCTCGCCCACCACCAGCAGGTCCGCTTCCGGTTCGACCTCGTCCCAGCCCGCCCTGAGCGCACGCAGCAGCGCGTCTTCGTCCATCGCGGGGCCTTGGGTAAAATCATCGGTAGGTCTGCCCAGATCGAGCGGCACCACATCAAGACGCGCCCCCGCACAACGTGCGAGCTGATTGATCGCCGCCCCGCCGAACTGGAAATTCATAACCATCTGCTCGGTCACTTCCGCCGGAAACGCCGACACGCCCCTTGCCGCGATGCCGTGGTTACCTGCAAAGACAATCACCTGCGGCGACGCGATCTCTGCCCGGTCGCCGCCCCGCCAGCCGCGATACCAGATCGCGAGATCCTCCAGACGGCCGAGCGACCCGGGGGGTTTGGTCAACTGCCCGTTGCGATCTTCGGCCGAGGCGCGGGCATCGGGGTCGGACTTTGGCTGCGCCGCAAGGAGGGCGCGGAAATCCGCGAGGGTCTCGAAGGCATGGGGCATGGTCAGGTCTCGACTTGCAGATTGTATCTCGTCCGTGTCTAGCCGTAGCCTGCGGTGACGGAAAGGGTACGAAAGGCACTATGATCACTTCAAACGACATCTCTCGTCTGCGCGTTGCCTATCGCCCCGGCGATCTGGCGACGGCGCTGGCGCTATTGACGCGGCTGCCGCTGCCGGGTCGCATGATCCCTTTGTATGGGGAGCGTCCCGCCGCAGCAGCCGCATGGGCCTATCCGTTGGTGGGGCTGGTCGTGGGCCTGATGGCGCTCGCCGTGGGCGGGGCCGTCGAAGGGTTGGGACTATCGGCACTTGTCTCCCTTTTCATCGTCGCGGCTTCGGTGGTGGTCACAGGGGCCATGCACGAGGACGGGCTGGCCGATTGCGCTGACGGCTTCTGGGGCGGCTGGGTGCGGGAGCGAAGGCTGGAGATCATGAAGGACAGCCACATCGGTACATACGGCGTAGTGGCGCTGGTGTTGTCGCTGATGATGCGCTGGGTTCTGATTGCCGCGCTGATGGACGCCGGGCTGCTCGTGGCGGGCGTGCTCGCAGCGGCGGTCATCTCGCGCGCCGCGATGGTCTGGTTGATGTACCGGTTGCCCCCGGCGCGAACGGCGGGGCTGTCGCAAGGCACCGGGAGACCGGGGCGCGCCGCAGTCGGCGGGGCACTTGTGTTGGGTGGGCTCGCCACGCTTGCAGCACCGGGGCTGTCGTGCCTGTGGCTGATCGTCCTGGCGGTGGCCTGCACGACCGGGATCGGCCTTCTGGCGCGCGCCAGGATCGGCGGGCAAACAGGCGATGTGCTGGGGGCGACGCAGCAGATCGTCGAAGTTGCAGTACTCATGGTGATGGTTGCTGCGTCCGGGGCCACCTGACCAGATTTGCCAATGGGCCGAGGAAAGCACCGGCCCGGAGCAAGACGCAGCGCCGGGTCGTCTTCAAAAGTAAAAGCCGCCCCCAGGGGGACGGCTCCATTGATCTAACACAAGAAGCCGCTCAGGCAGCGACGCGACTTTCCAGCACGTCACCAACTTGCTTGGCGGCGGCAAGCTCGTCGCCTCCGGCAACGGCTGCGACTTCGCGGGTCAGACGCTCCAGTGCTGCCTCGTAAAGCTGACGCTCAGAGTAGCTCTGCTCGCGCTGGTCGTCGCTGCGGTGCAAGTCGCGCACAACCTCGGCGATGGCGATCAGATCGCCAGAGTTGATCTTCTGCTCGTACTCCTGCGCGCGGCGCGACCACATGGCGCGCTTGACCTTGGCCTTGCCCTTGAGCGTTTTCATCGCGTGGGTGATCACATCGGGGCTCGACAGCGCGCGCATCCCGATCTCGGTCGCCTTGTGGGTCGGCACGCGAAGTGTCATCTTGTCCTTCTCAAAGGAAATCACGAACAGCTCCAGCGCGATGCCGGCGACTTCCTGCTCTTCGATCGACACGATCTGGCCCACGCCGTGGGCAGGATAGACGACGAACTCGTTCGGGCGGAAATCAAGCTTTTTCGATTTGGTCATGTAGTGGCTCCTGTAGTGCGGGCGCTCCCGCCGGTGATGAGGTGCTGGGACAGACGTCACGGACACAAGCGGGCGACGGCCAAATCAGGCCGTGTCCGACGGGTTATTTTAGGGATGTAGGCATCAACCATTGCAGCGTGGTTGAGACATTCCTGTGTCCAGAAGTGATAGGTCTTGTTTCAGCTTTCCGAAACAATACCACAGAATCGCCCCCACTGAAAGCTGCCGCGGCGTCACTTTGGGCAATATTGCCCGTTTTCAGCGGTTTATCAGCCAAAGTTAGCCGTAAAGTGGCCGGTCAGGAGCGAATCAGTGCTCAGCCACCCTCGCCCGCTGCCTCGGAGAAGTACTTTTCCAGCTTGCCCGCCTCGCCGTCACGTTCTTCGGCGTCCGGCAGCGGGTCCTTCTTGGTGATGATGACCGGCCAGATCTCTGAATACTTCCGGTTGAACTCGACCCACTTCTCGGCGTCCGGTTCGGTATCGGGGCGGATTGCGTCGGCAGGGCATTCGGGCTCGCAGACGCCGCAATCAATGCATTCGTCCGGGTGAATCACCAGCATGTTCTCGCCCTCGTAGAAACAATCCACCGGGCATACCTCGACACAGTCGGTGTATTTGCAGGCAATGCAGGCGTCGTTCACGATATAGGTCATGCGGGTTTCTTCATCTGGTCCGTGTCATGCCTAGCTAGATGAGGGTGAGGGATCATTCAAGACGCCGCGCCTTGGAAAGATCAAGCTGCCTGCGGTCGCGCTTGGTCGGGCGACCTTTTCCGTCGAATGCGGGATTTTCGGGCGGATTGTCCTCGCTGCGGGGTTGTGGGGGCGACAGGTCAGCGTAAAGCGCCTGCGCCTCCATCGCCGGACCGCGCCTGACACCTAGAGCCTCGACCCGGATGACGCGCACATGATCGGCCTGCGAGAAGGTGAGCACATCACCCGGGCCGATCACCGCAGCCCGTTTGGTCGTCGTGGTCCCGTTGATCCGTACCCCGCCCTGCACCACGGAGGCCGCTAGTGTGCGGGTCTTGAAGAACCGCGCGTGCCACAGCCACTTGTCCACGCGCAGCTTTGCAGGCGTCTCTGCCAACTATTTGTTGTCCTTAAGTGCCATAAGGGCAGCAAAGGGGTTGTCGGGGTCGATGGGCTTTTCGCGTCGCGGCGGCTGGGCGCTGAACTTTTGCGGGTTGGAGTCCTTATCGGCCCCGCGCGGCGGACCCTTCCGGCCCTTGCCCTGCGGCCTGCCCTTGCCTTTACCGGCGGGGCGATCGCCGCGTGTGCCCTGATTCTGATTCTGGTTGGCGCGCGGCGGACGCCCCCAGGTGAAGGTATAGAACACCTCCGTCTCTGCCCCCGCGATCGCGGCATCGGGCGCGGTGCCCTGCGGGGTCTCGCTGGCGGCGGTGTCGGGGATATGGTCGTCGACCTCGGCTTCGGTTTCCGGCTCCTCGATGATCGGCGCATCGCCTTCGTCAATGATGGCGGCGACCACCGGGGCGGTATCGGCCGGTTCCGCCGGAGCGGGTTGTTCTGTGATGCCGCCTGCGGGTTGTTCGGCCGCCACGTCCATGATCGGCGTGTCATCGGCTTGCGCCTCGGCGTCGTTCAGATGCTTTTCGGGCACATCCGTATCAGCGTCGGGCCCCATCGCCTCGTGGGTGCCGTCATGAGGCATGATCGTATCCACAGGACGCACCTTGGCGCGCTCTGCCCTTTCGCCCTTGTAGCCCAGCCCCTGCATCAGATCCGCGAACTGCTCCAGCGTCATGCCGGTGATCGACAGCATCTCGGGCTTCGCCTCGAATCCCCCGCGCGAGTCCTCGGCGCGAAGCAGATCGGCCAGCCGTTCCAGCATGTCGATCCGGATCGCGCGACTGCGGGCGTTGCGGTAGCCCGACATGGTATCGGCCCCGGCAGGCGCACCGGCCTCGACGGGGATCGTGACCAGACCGGGCGGCGGCGATTCCGGGAACTCCGACAGGTTTTTCGTCAGCGACCACAATACCAGGCGCAGACGCGTCGGTGCGGGTTTCAGCAGCAGAGGCTGGAACACGGTAAATTGCCCGAAACGCAGCCCGTGCTTGCGCAGCGCGCCTCGTGCATCCTGATCCAGCGCCTTGACCTCATCGGCCACCTGCGCGCGGGGAAGAATGCCGAAATTCTCGATCATCCGGAAGGCAAAGCCCTTGGCCAGTCCCCCCAGACCCTCATCCTTGGCCAGACCCAGCAGAGGCTCAAAGAGCGCCGCCACCTTGCGGTCGATGAAATGCTGCAAGCGCCGCTTGACCTTCTCGGCCACCTCCGGCCCTGCCACGTCATCGACGAAAACCTCGACCTGCGGCTTCAGCGGATCATTGCCCGCCACCAGCTTGCCGACGGCAGACTTGCCCCACATCAGGCCGCCCTGTTCGGTGAAATCGATCTCCGTGTCCGGGGCATTGTAGAACCGGTCCGCCCGCAGGTGGAACTGCGGTGCCAGCGCCTGAAGGGCGGCGGACTTGATGGTCTTGTCCTCCGCAGCGCCCGCGCCCTTGTCGGCGCGGAAACGGAACCCGTCCAGCTTGCCCACGTACTCACCTTCTACGGTGACTTCTCCGGTCTCGTTTACATCGGCCACCATGGCTTCCTTCTGTCCCAGCCGGCGCAAAAGCACGGATGTGCGCCGGTCTACAAATCTTTGGGTCAAACGCTCGTGCAATGCGTCCGACAAGCGGTCTTCTACGACACGGGTCTCCCCGCGCCAATGGCTTTCGTCCCGCGTCCAGCCCTTGCGCTGCGCCACATAGGTCCATGTGCGGATAAACGCCAACCGCTTGGACAACGCATCAATGTCGCCATCGGTTCGATCTATGCGGCGGATTTGTCCCGCGATCCAGTCGTCGGGGATGCATCCGTGTTGATGCAGGTCGTTGAAGATCACCTCCAACAGGCTTGCATGTTCTACGTGACTGATGCCCCTAAAATCGGGAATCCGGCACACATCCCACAGAAGGTGAACCGATGGCCCGTCAGTAGCGCGGGCAAAGACCTCGTCCACCTGTGCCAGTGCCTTGAGCGCGCGCAGGTCATCGGATTCGCGCGCCCTGATCAGCCGCTCGTTGTCAGGCGGCAACTCAAGCGTGGCGATCAACCGGTCGATGGAGCCGAACTGGAGCGCGTGATTGCGCCAGTTGATCCTGTCCTGCGGGGTAAAGGAATGATCCATGATCGCCCGTGCCACCTGATCGCCCAGCGGGCGCGCATCGCCTGTCACGCCAAAGGTCCCGCTCTTGAACCCCCGCCCCGCCCGGCCTGCTATCTGCGCCAACTCATTGGGGGCCAGCATTCGCATGCGCCGCCCGTCGAACTTCGCCAATGCCGAGAAAGCGACATGGTCCACATCAAGATTCAGACCCATCCCGATGGCATCCGTGGCGACCAGGAAATCCACGTCGCCGTTCTGGTACATATCTACCTGAGCATTGCGCGTGCGGGGGGAAAGCGCACCCATGACGACCGCCGCGCCGCCCTTCTGACGGCGGATCAGCTCTGCAATCGCATAGACATTCTCAACCGAAAACCCGACTATCGCACTGCGCGGTCGCATCCGGCTTATCTTTTTCTCACCAGTATAGGTCAATTCGCTCATCCGCTCACGGCGCATGAACTGGACGCCGGGTACGAGTGCCGCGATGGTGCCGCGCATGGTGTCGGAGCCCAGAAAGAGCGTTTCGTGCAGCCCCCTTGAGCGCAACAGGCGGTCGGTAAAGACATGGCCCCGCTCCGGATCAGCGCAAAGCTGAATCTCGTCGACCGCGACGAAATCGGCCCCCATGGCCTCGGGCATCGCCTCCACCGTACAGACCCAATACTGCGTGCGCGGCGGCACGATGCGTTCCTCGCCCGTCACCAGCGCCACGACCGACGGGCCACGCAGGCCGACGATGCGATCATATACTTCGCGCGCCAGCAGGCGCAGCGGCAGGCCGATCACCCCGGTTCGGTGACCCAGCATGCGCTCGATGGCGTAGGTGGTCTTGCCCGTATTCGTCGGACCCAGAACGGCCACGACGCGCGTGTCATTTGCCACCCGGAAATCCTCGATTGATTAGAGTTCGCGGCCGATGCCGTCGCGCCTGAGCGCGTCGATCGCCTCTTTCGCATTCGCGTGTTCGGGGTAGATCGCCAGCACGCGCCGGTACAGCTGTTCGGCCAGTCGCAGGTTGCCGTACTCCTGCACCATGACGGCAAAACCGAAAATCGCGTTGAAATTGTCCGGGTTCAGCGCCAGCGTCCGCTCCAGATCGTCCATCGCGGGGCCATAGAGGTTCATCCGGTAATATGCCTGCGCCCGCGCGTGGTAGCCTTCCGCAAAATTCGGCGCGTGGTCCGTGAGCGCCGTCAGGTGATCGACGGCGAGGGCAAAATCCTCCTCCTCCATCGCGTCGCGTCCCCGCTTCAGCAGCAGATCCATCGCTGCAGAGCCCGAACGCGACCAGACCGTCTCCACCTCCCGCGCGACGCGGGGAGCTTCCGATTCTGTCGCGGTCCGAAGCTTGTCCATGAGTTGCGGCGGTGCGGTTTCCGCCCCTGCCATGCCAGACAGCAAAACGCAGGCACCAAGTGCCGTAAGGTGACGTTTGAGGTTGACGGGTAAGATGCGCATAACAACAGTGAATGTAACAGGCTGCCGCCGCAATTCCAGACGTCTCGCAGCCGATTTGCCAAAAAGGGCCGACGATGAGCGATATTGTGAACGAAGCTGTAACCCTGCTGAACGAAAAGCTGGCAGGCACCGACATTGGCGGGACCGCCAAATTCGACATTTCTGGTGAAGGGGCGATCATGATGGACGCAGCGGGCGCGCGCGCGGCCGACGAACCGGCGGACGTGACACTCAGTGCCGATGCGGACACATTCCGCTCGATCCTCGAAGGCGACACGAACCCCACTTCCGCCTTCATGACCGGCAAGCTGTCGGTCGACGGCGACATGGGGTTGGCAATGAAGCTGGCCGCAGCCCTGGCCTGATGCCGCTCAGCCCTGCGCCCTTCTTCACCGATATTCACCCCGGCCCTGCGGGGGGTGCTGCGCATTGGACGAAGACGGCGGATGGCAAGCGGATCAGGGTCGGCTACTGGCCGCTTGCCGGTGCCAAGGGCAGCGTGCTGCTGTTTCCCGGGCGGACCGAATACATCGAAAAATACGGCCTTTGCGCTGCCGAACTGGCGGCGCGGGGGCTGGCCACAATCGCGGTTGACTGGCGCGGACAAGGACTGTCGGACCGGTTGATGCCCGACCGGCGCGTCGGCCATGTCGAGGCGTTTCAGGACTATCAGAAGGACGTCGCGGCCCTGTTGCGCGCGGCGCGTGAACTGGGGCTGCCGCGCCCGTACTTCCTGCTGGCGCATTCCATGGGCGGCTCCATCGGCCTGCGCGCGGTGATGGAAGGGCTGCCCGTGAAGGCCGCAGCCTTCACCGGTCCGATGTGGGGCATCCGCGTCGCGCCGCACCTGCGCCAGATGGCATGGATGCTGACGCGGCTCATGCCAAAGCTCGGCAAGGGTCACAGCCTGCCGCCCGGAACAAAGATCGAACCCTACGTTCTGGCCGAACCCTTCGACAACAACATGCTGACCACGGATGCGCAGATGTACGACATGATGCGCGAGCAGGTAACGGCACATCCAGAACTTGCTTTGGGTGGTCCCAGCTATGTCTGGCTCGGCGAGGCAATGGCGGAAACCGCCCATCTTGCTAGCCGCGCCGCCCCGAGCCTGCCCTGCGTGACCTGGATCGGCAGTAACGAACGCATTGTGGACCTGCCGCGCATCCGGGAACGGATGGAACACTGGACCGGCGGGCGTCTTGAAGTGGTTCACGGCGGCGAGCACGAGGTGCTGATGGAAATCGAGGCATTGCGTCGGCCGATCTTCGACGGGCTGCAAAAACTGTTTCTCGGCTCAGTCACCAGCTGAACTGTCCAAGCCCGCGCTGCCGCCTATATCAAACACCATGGCACGCGATTCTGTCCTCACCTTCACCGACAGGGGCATCTACTGCCCTGCCGGCGATTTTTTCATCGACCCCTGGCGCCCTGTCGACCGGGCGCTGATCACCCACGGCCACGCGGATCACGCCCGCAACGGCATGGGCCGCTACCTTGCCACCCACGACGCCCTGCCCGTCATGCGCCATCGGCTGGGAGAGATTACCGCAGAGGGAATCGACTATGGCGAGGTGCGGCAGATCGGGGGGGCCTCGGTTTCCTTTCATCCTGCGGGGCACGTGCCCGGTTCGGCGCAAATCAGGGTAGAAGTCGGCGGCGAGGTCTGGGTTGCCTCCGGCGACTACAAGGTCATCGACGACGGCCTCTCGCGCCCTTTCGAGCCGGTGCGCTGCCACCATTTCATCACCGAGAGCACGTTCGGCCTGCCGGTCTTTCGCTGGGCCGATCAGGCCGCGGTGGCAACGGACCTCAACGCGTGGTGGCGCGGCTGTGCGGCGGCGGGCAAGACGGCATTTCTGGGTGCCTATGCGCTCGGCAAGGCGCAGCGGCTGATGACCATGCTCGACCCCGCCATCGGCCCGATCCTGACACATGGGGCGGTGGAGAACACCAATGCGGTGCTGCGCGCGCAGGGCATCGCGCTGCCCGACACGATCCACGTCACGCCGGAGTTGAACCCCAAGGGCCACCCCGGCGCGTTGGTGCTGTCACCGCCCAGTGCGCTTGGCAGCCAATGGGCGCGGCGGTTCGGGCCGCAGGAGAGCGCCTTCGCTTCCGGCTGGATGGCGTTGCGGGGCGTGCGGCGGCGGCGCGCGGGGGACCGGGGATTCGTGATTTCCGACCATGCGGACTGGGAAGGACTGCTTTGGGCCATCCGGGAAACCGGGGCTGAAAACATATATGTGACGCACGGTTACACAGATATCTTCACGCGATACCTGAACCAGAATGGGTGGCAGGCCCAAGTCGTGCCGACCGAGTTCGAGGGCGAAACGCTCGACGCAGGAGACGGCGCATGAAGCGGTTTGCCGAACTTTTCACAGCAATCGATCAGAGCAACAAGACAACCGTCAAGGTCGCAGCACTCGCTGAATATTTCGCACAAGCCGACGAGCAGGACCGACTCTGGACCATCGCGCTGTTCTCTGGCCGCCGCCCCAAGCGCGCGGTTACCACCACGCGCCTGCGGGAATGGGCCTCCGAAGCCTCCGGCGTGCCCCTTTGGCTCTTCGAGGAATCCTACGCCATCGTCGGGGATCTGGCGGAGACCATCGCGCTCGTCCTGCCCGCGAACACGTCTGGGGATAACCGGACGCTTTCACAATGGATCAATGATTTGCGCGGCCTTGCGAATGTGGATGAACCTGCGCGAAAGGCCTTCGTGCTGGAGGCCTGGCAGCACCTTGGCGGTTCCGAAAGGTTTCTTTTCAACAAGCTGATCACCGGCGGATTCCGCATTGGCGTGAGCCAGAAACTCATGACCCGCGCCCTTTCGCAGGCCACCGGCAAGCCCGAACCGGAGCTCGCGCACCGGCTGATGGGCAATTGGCACCCCGACGAAGTGACCTGGCACAGCCTGATCGAGGCGCAGGACGCCTCCGCCGATGCCTCGCGCCCTTACCCATTCTACCTCGCCTACGCGCTGGAGAACGGCCCGGAAGGTCTCGGCGACCCCAAAGACTGGCGCGCGGAGTGGAAGTGGGACGGCATACGCGGGCAACTCATCCTGCGCGACGGTGAATATTTCGTCTGGTCGCGCGGGGAGGAACTGATGACCGACCGCTTCCCCGAACTCGCCCGCGCCATCGATCATTTGCCCCCCGGCACTGTGCTGGACGGCGAGTTGCTGGTCTGGGAGCCGGGCGCCGCGCATCCGTCCTCCTTCAACGCGCTGCAGGCGCGCATCGGGCGCAAGACGGTGCCGAAGAAACTGCTGAAGGAAAACCCGGTGGTGCTGCACGCCTACGACCTGCTGGAGTGGCAGGGCGAGGACATCCGCCATCGCCCCTTCGCCGAGCGGCGGGCGCTGCTGGAGACCGCCTGCGCCGACCTGCCCGTCGAAGCACCCGTGAAGCTGTCGCCGCAGCACACCATCACCACATGGGATGCCCTTGCAGACTTGCGCACCTCTGCGAGGGAGGCGCAGGCTGAGGGGCTGATGCTGAAACGCAGCCAAAGCCCCTACCTGTCGGGTCGCAAGAAGGGCGACTGGTGGAAATGGAAGCTGGATCCGCTGACCATCGACGCGGTGATGATCTACGCCCAATCCGGCTCGGGCCGCCGTGCCAATCTCTTCACCGATTTCACCTTCGCGGTCTGGAACGGCAACGAGCTGATCCCCTTTACCAAGGCCTACTCCGGCCTCACCGACGCCGAGTTCCGCAAGATCACCGCATGGGTCCGCAAGAACACGCTCGAACGTTACGGCCCGGTGCGCAAGGTGACCCCGCACCACGTCTTCGAGATCGCGTTCGAAGGGATCCAGTCGAGCCCGCGCCACAAGTCCGGCGTGGCCCTTCGGTTCCCGCGGATGTCGCGCTGGCGGCAGGACAAACCGCTGCAGGAGGCAAACACCCTCGATGATCTGAACGAGATGTTGCGCGTCTACGGTTAGTTGATTTTCGCCGCCGACCGTGGTTGACTGAAATCGCTGCACAATTTGCCACTGGACCCGATGCGACTTCTCGCCGCCCTCCTTGCGCTTGCCCTTTCGGCTTCCCCGCTCTTGGCGGAGCGTATGGCGCTGGTGATCGGCAACGGCGACTATGCCAACGCTAACCCCCTCCCCAATGCCACCAACGACGCACGCGACATGGCGCTGCGCCTGCGTCAGATGGGGTTCACCGTCTTCGAAGGCATCAACATGCCGCAACGCGAAACCCTGCAACTGGTGCAGGCCTTCTCGCGCGCGCTCAACAGCGATGACACGGCGCTGTTCTTCTACGCCGGCCACGGCATCCAGATCGGTAGCGATAACTACGTCATGCCCGTCGATGCGCAGCAAGGGGATGAGGAAAAGCTCGCCGAGACTTCCATCCGCCTGCAAAGCATCCTCAAATCGATGGAAGATCGTGCCAATACGCGCATCATCATCCTTGACGCCTGCCGCAACAATCCCTTCCTGCGCGGCGGCACGACGCGGTCTACAGCGAGCGACCGCGGCTTCATCAAGATGGACGCGGGCGTGGGCAGTTTCATCGCATTCTCGACCGAACCGGGCAACGTCGCCTCCGACGGGAACGGTCGCAACAGCCCCTTCACCGCCGCGCTGCTGCGCCATATCGGCACAGAGTCGGCGGACATCCACGCCGTGATGCGCAAGGTCCGGGCGGAGGTGAAGGAGCAATCCAACGACCGTCAGATCCCTTGGGAAAATTCCTCCCTGATCGACGAGGTTTATCTCGCGGGAAAGCCGGCCTCCGCCCCTGAAACGGGGCAAAACCAGCAGGCCTTTCTCCAACCGGAGCCGCTGGTCGCACCTCAGCCCGCCCCACAGCCGCAGGTCTCGCGTACGCCCGCCCCGATTCTCGCCACGCCGCAATTCTCGCACCGTGTGCAGGGGCTCGACCCCTACGGCGACGGCTTTCTCGCACTTCGCAGCGGAATCACCTCTGGGGCGCAGCGGATCGCGAAGATGCCGGAGGGCACCCGGATGAACGTGATCCAGCAAAGCGGTCAATGGTATTTCGTCCAGACCGAGACCGGAATGAACGGCTGGGCCCATTCCAACTGGATCACCCCCATGGCGGCCGCCGCGCCCTTGGCCGTTACACCTGCCCCTGCCCCGCAGGCGGCGCTCAGTTGCGACCAGCTCTGGCACCAGCGCAACAGCTACTTCGCGCGCGGCGGTTACTGCTTCAGTTCAGCGCGCGGTCAGGCCGCCTTCGCCCATATGGCCTGCACCCCGGGGCGCGCCACCTCGCAAATCCCGCTCAGCGCGCAGGACAAGGCTGCCATCGCCGCAATTCAGGCGCAGGAAAGCGCGCAGGGCTGCAACTGACGCCGCTTCGCATTGCCTCCGCGCGCTTGCCCCCCTACATGTTCCTCAACCAGATAAAGAGGATACCGCCATGTTCCAGCTTCCCTTCCCCGTCCGCGATGCCAATGCCACTTCCGGCACGAAGGACCTCGGCGATCTGCCGGAATGGGACCTCAGCGATCTCTACACGGGCGAGGACGCAGCTGAACTGAAGCGCGACCTCGACTGGCTGGA
>JBBSJO010000129.1:0-11986 GCA_038257185.1 Rhodobacterales bacterium
CGCCGCGCCAGACCCTTGACCAGCATCTTGAAGAGCCAGGCATCGTCGGCCGCGCGCAGGGCGTCGTCGCAATGCATCAGGTTGATTTCGAACTGACCCAGACCCGCCTCGGAAATGGCGGTGTCGGCGGGAATGTCCATCTCTTCGCAGGCGTCGTAGAGGTCGGTGAAGAACTCGTCGAACTGGTCCAGCGCGCGGATCGACAGGGTCTCGGCGGCCTTGCGACGCTTGCCGGAGCGTGGCGAGATCGGGACCTGCAGCTTGCGGCCCGAATCGTCGATCAGGAAGAATTCAAGCTCCACCGCGCAGACCGGGGTCAGCCCGCGTGCCTTGAACCGGTCCAGCACGGCGCGCAGGGCGTGACGCGGGTCGCCAGCATAGGGCCGCCCGTCCTCGTGGAACATCCAGATCGGCAACAGGGCAGAGGGGGCCTCCAGCCAGGGCATCGGCATGAAGCCGCGTTCGGTGGGTTTCAGCACCCCGTCGGCATCGCCCGAATCGAACACGAGCGGGCTGTCGTCGATATCCTCGCCCCAGATGTCGAGGTTCAGCACCGACATGGGAAAGCGTGTGCCGTCAGTCGCAACCTTGTCGGCAAAGCGCGTCGGGATGCGCTTTCCCCGCGGCTGGCCGTTCAGGTCAGCGGCGGCAACACGAATTGTGCGGACGTTGGGATGTTTGCGTAGCCAATTGTTCATATCTCACCTGACAGGCGGTGGGCGAACATGACGGCTTGGCCGGGCAGGGCGAAGGACATTGACGCCCACGCGCCAAATAATTTGATCAAAAGTTGGATACTACCGTATCAGATTCATACGCAAGCGAATTTTGCTCCGGGTCGACTGGGGCAGATGGCGGTTCAGCCGGGCGTTGATGAGCCCGAAGATGGAGATCACAATGACCGTCAGCAGGATGAAATACCCGGCAAGGATCGGGTAGGGCACGAAGGGATTGAAGGTCTTGTCCGCGAAATAGCTGGCATAATAGAGCGCGTCGCCCCGTTGTTGCCAGGCCGGAAAGCCGCTGAAGAACACCAGCGTGGTGGCGTGAAAGAGGAAGATCGCCTCGTTCGTATAGGCGGGCCATGCGAGCCGCAGCGAGGTGGGCCAGATCACCCGGCGAAAGCGGCGCCAGCCCGACAGACCATAGGCGTCTGCGGCCTCGACGTCGCCTTTGGGGATCGACTGGAGTGCGCCGTAGAAGATCTCTCCCGAGTAGGCGGCGGTGTTGAAAAAGAGCACGATCAGGGCGCCGAGCCAGGCAGCGGTGAAGGGGTCGAAGAAGGCGTATTGCGATTTGAGGCTGAGGAACAGGAAGTAGCCGAAGAAGAACTGGATGAAGAGCGGCGAGCCGCGGAAGATGAAGATGAACCATTCCGAGGGCTTGCGCAGCCAGCGGTTCGAGCTTGCCTTGCCGACGCCGAGGGCGGTTGCGAAAAAGAAGCCGGTGATCAGGGCAACGATGCCGAAGTAGATGTTCCAGATCATGCCGGAGCCGATCAGCGTGACCTGTTCGCAGAGCGTGAAGTCCTCGCGCGGGAGCAGGCGCTCGCCGATGCCGATGGCGCGCAGGCCATAGTCCTGAATTGTCTGGAGGCAGCTCATGCCCGCCGCTCCGTCAGGAGCGACGGGGTCGAGGCAGCGCGTGCCCCGCATGCTTGTTCGGCCCCCGGTGCCGTCTTGCGCTGCATCATGCCATCTTCCTTTGCGCTTCGCCGCCCGTCGTGGCCTGGCCGCGCGTGAGGCGGTTCATCAGGCGGCCGAGGGCGATCTCGGACACGCGGGTGAAGGCGAGGTAGAAGACCAGCAGCGCCAGGAAGTACCACATGCGCCAGTCGGCATGGGGGTAATCGGTGAAGCGCGGCGTCTTGGTGCCACCAAGTTCGCGCGCCCAGTAGACGATGTCCTCGACCCCCAGCAAGAACAAAAGGGGCGTCGCCTTGATCAGCACCATCCACAGGTTGCTGAGCCCCGGCAGGGCAAAGACCCACATCTGCGGGACCAGCACGCGCCAGAAGGTCTGGCGGCGCGACATGCCGTAGGCCTCTGCCGTTTCCAGCTGCGCGCGCGGCACGGCCCGCATGGCCCCGAACAGCACGTTGGCGGCAAAGGCACCGAAGACGATGGCAAAGGTGATGACGGCAAGCGAGAAGCCGTAGGTCTCGTGAATCCACTGCGGCGCATCGCCGAGCGGCATCTTGGCGGCCTGGCAGACGACGAAGTCGTTGCCCTGTCGCACCGGCATGTCCCAACCGGGGCAGAGAATCCTGTGGCGGGTGTACTCCACCGCCTGATCGAGCGCGATCACGAAGAAGAGGAAGAAGGCGATGTCCGGGACGCCGCGCACCAGCGCGATATAGGCCTTGCCGAGCCAGGACAGGGGCGCGAAGGGCGCGCGGGCCGCCATGGCGCCGCCGAAGCCGAAGGCCAGCGCCACGGGGGCGGTGACGGCTAGCAACAGCAGGACCTTGAGGAACGACCAGTAGAAGGACATGTGCACGCCGGTCGTCAGATAACAGGCATACCAGTGCCAGTCATCGAGCGTGGAAGGGTCTGCGCAAAACTCGAAAATGGCGGGGCTCTTTTCGGGGCTTTGGACGGTATTTGGAAAAGGGTGAAGGGGAGGACGTCTTGCCCTCCCCAAGCGGTGTCGTCAGTAGGTGGCGGTGTCGTCGCCGAACCACTTCTTGAGCATGGTGTTCAGCGTGCCGTCTTCCTTCATGGCGGCGATGGCGGTGTCGAACTTTTCCTTCAGCTCGCCGTCGCTTTCGCGCAGGCCGATGCCGATGCCACCGCCAAGAGGCACTTCTTCGCCCACGAACATCAGCGCGCCGCCTGATTCCTCGACGATCGGGACGAGGTAATCCCTGTCTGCGAAGACCGCGTCGGCCTCACCGTTGCGCACGGCTGCGACGGTTTCCTCGGGCGTGGCGAATTCGACCAGCGTCGCGCCGCTCTCGGCGACATAGCCCGCCTGGATCGTGGCGGTCTGCGCGGCGATGACGTCACCCGTCAGATCAACGCCTTCTGCCGCCCCGACGTAGGCCGAGTTGGTGGGCGGGTAGTAGTTCTGCGTGAAGTCGATGACCTGGTCACGCTCGTCGGTGATGCTCATGCCGGCCATGATGGTGTCGTAGTTGCCGGACACCAGGTTGGGGATGATGCTGTCCCAGTCGTTCTTGACCCATTCGCAGGTCAGTTCCGCGCGCTTGCAGAGCTCGTCGCCCAGCTCGCGCTCGAAGCCATCGACCTCGCCCTTGTCGTTGATGAAGTTGTAGGGGGGGTAGGCGCCTTCGGTGCCCATGCGGATGGTCTTTTCCTGTGCCATGGCAAGCCCGGCTGTCAGCGCCAAGGCGGCCGTTGCGAGAATGATCTTCTTCATTGGTGGTCTCCCGTTTTTGGTTTTTTGATTTACGCAGCCTGGGTCGCCGAAAGGAACCCCTGCAGTCGTTCCGATTTGGGCGCGCCGAAGAGTGTCTCGGGCGGGCCTTCTTCCTCTATCAGGCCCTGATGCAGGAACACGGTGTGATCCGACACGTCGGCGGCCAGTTTCATGTCGTGGGTCACGATCATCATGGTGCGCCCCTCGGCGGCCAGATCCTTGATCACGCGCACGACTTCCTGCTCAAGCTCCGGGTCGAGCGCCGAGGTGGGCTCGTCGAACAGGAGCGCCTCGGGCTCCATGCAGAGCGCGCGGGCGATGGCGGCGCGCTGTTGCTGGCCGCCCGACAGTTGGGCGGGGTAGGCATCGCATTTGTCGCCGATGCCGACTTTCTCCAGATAGCTGCGCGCGGCGTGATCGACCTCGGCGCGGTCGCGGCCCAACACGGTCAGGGGCGCTTCCATCACGTTCTGCAGGATCGACATATGCGCCCACAGATTGAACTGCTGAAACACCATCGAGAGATTCGTGCGGATGCGCAGCACCTGTTTGGCGTCTGCGGGGCGGCGATTGTGGCCGCTGCCCTTCCATTTCACGGGTTCGCCCTTGAAGATCACATCGCCCTGCTGGCTGTCCTCCAGCAGGTTGCAGCAGCGCAGAAGCGTGGACTTGCCGGAACCAGACGAGCCGATGAGCGAAATGACGTGGCCGCGCGGGGCGGTGACGCTGACACCCTTGAGCACCTCAAGCGACCCGTAGGCCTTGTGCAGGTCGTCGATCTTGATCACCGGGGTGTCTGAGGTCACGGGCTGCTGTCTCGTCTATCGTTTCAATGCAACATAAAGCGGCAATCGAAGAACGATTGCAACGTTCCTGATCATGCAGGCAGCAGGCACCACATTGTAACCAAACGTCAACCCGCGGCTGAAACCCTCTGGCGCGCCATGGCGCTGTCGGTGTCGGAAACGCCCAAAAGACTGGCAACGAGGCGCAGGAGCGAATCCTCCTCGTCGGCACGGCTGCCGTCGGCCAGAACGACCGTCCAGAGCGCCTCGATCACGGCGAGCCGATCCTCGTAGGGCACCGCGTCCTTGATGGCGCGGGTGAACCGCACCGTATCGGGAGCCTGCGATTCGAGTTCTTCGGCGTCCGCGCGCAGGGCCATGGCCTCCGCTTCTTTCAGGCCATAACGGCGCATGGTGATCTGATCGATACGCTGGGCTTCGGCGGAGGCGTAGTCGTTGTCAGAACGCGCGATGCGCACCAGCAACGCGGTGAGGGCAAGCCGCGCGTCGATGGCGGGCACTGGGGCGGGGTCCGGCTGGGTCAGCCGCTTGAGGAAATCTGCAAACATGGAGGTGATATAGACCGGCTTTCCAGCAGCGCCAAGGTCAGAGCGATTTCAAAGCATTCTCTCGTGCGGCTGCCATGTCCTCGTCGGTGAGGCCGAGAGCGGTTTCGATTGCCATGAGCTGGATCTCTTCCTTGTCGTCGCGCCCTCCGTCGGCCAGTGCCACGGACCACATCGCCTCGCCCAGAGCCTTGCGATCGGCATAGGCGACTTCCTCGCGCAGGATGCGGGTGAACTCCGGCGTGCCGGGGGCGTCGCGTTCAAGCGCCTCGCAGGTGGCGCGCAGCTTGGCGGCCTCCAGCGGCTTCAACTTGAAGGTGCGCGCGAGGATGCGGTCGATCTGACCGACTTCGGCAGCGTGGTAGCTGTTGTCGGCCAGGGCCACGCGTACCAGCAATGCGCCAAGCGCCAACTGCGCATTGGGCTGGGGCAGCGATTTCGGAGCGGGCTTGCGGCGGGGGAAGAGGCGATCAAACATGCCGCCCGTCTAGCTCAGATCGGGGGGCTTTCCAAAGCGCAAAGTGTCGATGGCAAGGCCCTGGGGGTCGGAATTTGTGATGATGATGCCCGCAATGTCACGGCTGCCGTCGGAACGGGCAAAACCGACGGCAAATTCGCCTGTCGGCTCCACCGGAATGATCCAGATCAGGCTGCCATTGCGGCGCAGGAACCTTACATGGGCGACCCCTTCCTCGCCCCCGCGCAGGTCGAAGGCGAGGGACGACTGGTCCTCGTCGAAAAGCACCGCGATGGCCCCTTCGCCCTGCGCTTCGCGTTTGGGATATCCCGCGACGCCGTAGCCGTTCAGCACCGCATTTCCGGAGAAATGCACCACCGAGAGGTTCTGCCCTGCTACGCCCGGCAGGATGGTGAGGGGGTTGAATGCGTCGCCTTCAATCGCGTCGTGATCGCCGATGCCCGTGACGATCTGCCCCGCGAAATGTTCCCCGAAGGTGGCGCCGCGCAGGGGCAGCAGGTCATCGACCCTGGCGCCGGGGCCGCCACCGCTTTGAATGTCGTCGAAGGTGATGACTTCGGTCAGCAAGAGGCTGTCGGGATTGACCAGACAAACAGGTGCCCCGCAGGCCAGCGCGCCGGTAGGCAGGAAGGTCAGGGCAAGGGCGTGTAGAAGTCGCATGGGAATACCCTAGCACAGAATTCAGTTCTGGGATGCCTCAACAATCGGCAGATTACCGTCGGAAACCGGGCGCCGGTTGGCCGTGACCCCGCGACCGGTTGCGCGTTCTGGGCAGGACAGCGCCGTCCCGGCGTCCCGTTTCAGAGCTTTGCGAAAAGGGCGGAAAGACGTTTGGCCTCTTCCGACAGACCATAGGGCGGGTTCACCACGAAAAGCCCCGATCCAATCATGCCGTGACCGGGGCGCGCAGGAGGGAAGCGGACTTCGTGCCGCAGTGCGTCCGGGTGTGCATCTGCCAGCGCGGCAAGCATCGGAAGGTGGGGCGCGGTGGTAAGCACGGGATACCACAAGGCGATCACGCCGACGTTCCAGGCCTTCGCCAACTTGCCGATGTGGCGGGGAATATCGGTGTAGTCGGTCTTGATCTCGAAGGAAGGGTCGATCAGCATGATCCCCCGGCGCGGCGTGGGCGGGGTGAGGGCAAATGCCATCTCGAACCCGTCGCGGGCGTGGACCGACGCGGGGTAGGGCGACATCGCCAGATCGAGGGCGGCGTGTTCGGCGGGGTGCAGTTCGGCCAGGTCGATCCGGTCGCCGTGGCGCAGCAGATGCGTGGCAATCAGGGGCGAACCGGGATAGGCGCGGGGACCGCTGGTGGCGCGCACCTGCGTCAGAACGCGGGCAAAGGGATGCTCCGGGGGGAACCATCTGGCCACCTTGTCGATGCCCTGCGCCGCCTCGCCGGTCTTCAGCGCCGCCACGTCGTCCAGATCATAGAGCGCACGGCCCGCGTGGGTCTCTATATAGCTCAGTGGCTTGTCCTTGACCGTTAGGTAGCCGAGCATCCAGGCCAGCAGGCCATGCTTGTGAACGTCCGCGAGGTTTCCCGCGTGATAGGCGTGCTGATAGCTGAGCATGGCGCAGGGTCTACCCGAACCCGCGCCACGCGCAACGGAAATCAGGTCTGGGACCTTGCCGCGGCGAGGTGGGGCGTCTCCTTCAGGGCGGTGTCCCAGAACCGCCCCCTTGACCATCCACGACAGTCCGAAAGCCCAGAGTGCCGCCGCCTCGCACCAGAAGGTCACGTTGTTGCGGTTCCACCAGCACAGGTCGATGTCCGTCCAGGCGGAAAGGGCCGCATAGGCCGCCGATACGATCATGCTCAGAATAATCACCGTGCCGGAAGCGTAGTAGAGGGCATTGCGGACGACCTTGTCCTGCGTCAGCGACCCGTCGGGGGTGCGCTGGTGGTCTTCAACGGCGGTGAAGACTGCCAGGCGGGTATTCCTCACCCGGTGTTAAGTTGGTGGACCGAAACGCAGCCGGTCCCGGCCCCGTCACACCAGCCGCGACATCTCCTTGGCGGCGCGCACGAAGTCCTTGAAAAGGGGATGGGGCGCGAAGGGTTTGGACTTCAATTCGGGGTGGAACTGGACCCCGATGAACCACGGATGGTCCGACCATTCGACGATCTCCGGCAGTTTGCCGTCTGGCGACATGCCGGAGAAACACAGGCCCGCCGCCTCCAGCTTGTCGCGGTAGGCGATATCGACCTCGTAGCGGTGACGGTGGCGTTCGTCGATGGTTGTGGTGCCGTAAGCCTCCGCCACCCGGCTGCCCGTCTTGAGCACCGCGTCATAGGCCCCCAGCCGCATCGTGCCGCCCTTGTCGTCTCCGACCTTGCGGTTGACCTTGGCGTTGCCTTGCACCCATTCCTTGAGGTGGTAGACCACCGGCTCGAACCGCTTCTTGCCAGCCTCGTGGTCGAACTCTTCCGACCCTGCGGTCTTGAGCCCCGCGACGTTGCGCGCAGCCTCGATCACGGCCATCTGCATGCCAAGGCAGATGCCCAGATAGGGCACCTTGTGCTCGCGGGCATATTGCGCGGCCTTGATCTTGCCTTCGGTCCCGCGTTCGCCAAAACCGCCGGGCACGAGGATCGCGTGAAACCCTTCCAGATGCGGGCCGACATCCTCGGCCTTGTCGAAGATTTCGGCATCGACCCATTCGATCTTGACCCTGACCCGGTTGGCCATGCCGCCATGGGTCAGCGCCTCCGCGATGGATTTGTAGGCGTCCTCCAACTGCGTGTACTTGCCCACGATGGCCACACGGACCTCGCCTTCGGGATTGTGGATGCGGTCGTAGACGTCGTGCCAGACCGTCAGGTCCGGACGCGGGGCGGGGGAGATGTTGAATGCGTCCAGCACCGCCTGGTCGAGGCCTTGGGCATGATAGGCCAGCGGCGCTTCGTAGATGGATTTGAGATCATAGGCCGCCACGACCGAGTCCTTGCGGACATTGCAGAAGAGCGCGATCTTCTCGCGCTCCTTCTCGGGAATCGGTTGTTCGGAGCGGCAGACGAGGATGTCGGGGGCGATGCCGATGGATTGCAGCTCCTTGACGGAGTGCTGGGTTGGCTTGGTCTTCAACTCTCCACTCGCTGCCAGATAGGGCAGCAGTGTGAGGTGCATGAAAATGCACTGTCCCCGCGCGCGGTCGTGGGAGAACTGGCGGATCGCTTCGAAGAACGGCAGGCCCTCGATATCGCCGACGGTGCCGCCGATCTCGCAGAGCATGAAATCGACCTCATCGTCGCCGATGGCGATGAAGTCCTTTATTTCATTGGTCACGTGGGGGATCACCTGAATGGTCTTGCCCAGGTAATCGCCGCGCCGCTCCTTCTCCAGCACGTTGGAATAGACCCTTCCCGAGGAGATCGAATCCGTCTTGCGCGCCGCCACGCCGGTGAAACGCTCGTAATGCCCCAGATCCAGATCGGTTTCTGCCCCGTCGTCCGTCACGAAGACCTCGCCGTGCTCGAAGGGGCTCATCGTGCCGGGGTCGACGTTCAAATAGGGATCAAGCTTGCGCAGCCGCACCGAAAAGCCGCGCGCCTGTAACAGCGCTCCCAGTGCCGCCGATGCCAGACCCTTGCCCAGACTGGATACCACCCCGCCGGTGATGAAAACGTATCGTGCCATATGCCTGAGGCCCCCCGGTGTAATTCGTTTCTGCGCGGCAATAACCGACCAGACGCGCGGCGGAAAAGCCGCTGCACCACGGGATTAAAGCCTAACAGGATTCGGCACTTTTAGGCAAGGGTGTGCCGCAACATGATGTTGGGCATTTGCCGCAAACCTCAAAGTGTTGTGTTCGTTGGGTTAATTGTCCACTGGAACCAGCGGGGCCGCATCATCGGTGCCTGGCGGCAGCAGATCGGACCCGGATGGCAGCCCCGGCGCTTGCTGTTCGTTCAGCGCAGGAGGCGTCGCGCTCAGCCGGTCGATCACGGACGACCCTGCCGATTTCTCGGCCGCGATGACGGTGAGCGTGATGGAAGTTGCAATGAAGCCGATTGCGAGGATCCAGGTCATCTTGCCCAAGGCCGTGGCCGCCGCGCGACCCGAGACTGCGCCGCCGCCGCCCATGCCCAGACCGCCGCCTTCGGAGCGCTGCATCAGCACGACGGCGATCAGTCCCAGAGCGAGGATCAGGTGAATGATGAGAACGACATTTTCCATGCGGGGCAGGCCTTCGGTTTCGGGTTTGGGCGTATCTAGGCATGTTTCCGGATGGGGGCAAGGGAGGATTGCCACCCTCCCCATGCCTGTCCCCGACGCAAAAAGACCGTCGCATGGGGACGACGGTCTTTTTTGAAGCAGTACTCTCCCACACCGTGCTAAGAGGGCTATCCTGGAATTGAGGGGAAACAGACTCGCTTCACCCTCTGAGTGTAGCATATTTTCTCCGGATCCCCGAACGAAATATCATGCGAAAAATGAGGCGCTTGGGCGTCGGCGGCATGGACAACGCACCTGAGCTGGGGCAGCATCCGGCCATGCCACATGACCATGCCGACCATGACCATCCCCATGCCCTGTTGCCGCCGGACCCCGCCTTGCGCGTCAAGGCGCTCGAAACGCTGTTGACCGCAAAGGGGCTGATCGACCCCGCAGCACTCGCCCGGATCATCGACACCTACGAAAACCGCATCGGCCCGCGCAATGGCGCGCGGGTGGTGGCGCGGGCCTGGAGCGATCCGACCTTTCACGCGGCACTGATGGAGGATGCCACGGCGGTGGTAACACAGATGGGGTTATACGGGCGTCAGGGCGAGCACATGGTTGCGGTGGAGAACACCGAGACCCTCCATAACATCGTCGTCTGTACCTTATGCAGCTGCTACCCTTGGCCGCTGCTTGGAATACCGCCGGGATGGTACAAGTCCGACGCCTACCGCGCCCGCGTGGTGCGCGAGCCGCGCAAGGTCCTGGCGGACTTCGGCGTTGTGTTGCCTGAGGATACTGCCGTGCGGGTCTGGGATTCGACCGCCGAGGTACGCTATCTGGTCATCCCCCGGCGTCCCGAGGGGACCGATGGCTTGGACGAGGACGCGCTGGCGGCGCTGGTGACGCGCGACAGCATGATCGGCACCGGGCTGGCGGTGCGCCCGTGACGCGGGTCCACGACATGGGCGGCCGCTTTGGTGACGGGCCGGTGGTGCCGGAGCGGGAAGAGGTGATTTTTCATGCCGACTGGCACCCCCGTGCGCTGGCCCTGACACTGGCGGCCGGAACGTTGGGCAAGTGGAACATCGACATTTCGCGGCACGCGCGCGAATCTCTCGCGCCGACGGACTATGCGCGCTTTTCCTATTACGAGAAATGGATTGCGGCCCTGGCCGATCTGCTCGTCGACAAGGACATCGTGACGGAGGCGGAGCTTTCGGGCGAAGCGGCACCTGACCCCAGCCCGCTTTCGGACCGCAGGTTGCAGGCGGAACGGGTGTCGCATGTTCTCGCAGCAGGCGGCCCCGCCGACCGGCCCAGTGCGATACCCCCCGCTTTTGCCCCGGGCGATGCCGTGATCACCCGCGCGCGGCCGGAGAACGTGATGGTGAACGGCGGCCACACGCGCTTGCCGGCCTATGCCGCCGGTGCAAGGGGGCGGGTGCTGCGCCTGCAGGGAAGTCACGTTCTGCCCGACAGCAATGCCCATGGGCTGGGCGAGGCGCCGGAGCCGCTCTACGCCGTGACGTTTGCGGCTTCGGAGCTTTGGGCACATCCAGAAGACCCGCGCGACGAGGTGGTGCTGGACCTGTGGCAAAGCTATCTGAGGCCCGCGCCGTGACGGCCCCCGCGCCCGCCTTCGAGGCGCCTTGGCACGCGGAGCTTTTCGCCCTGACCGTGCACCTGAACGAGGCGGGTCATTTCGGTTGGGCCGACTGGGCTGAGCGGTTCGGCGCGACGCTGAAGCGGCACGGGCTGACGAAGGAACTGGACGGCGGAGACGATTACTTCACCGCGTGGCTGGAAACGCTGGAAGCCTATCTGGACGAGATAGGCCTGAGCTCGCCCGGTCAGGTCGAGGCGCTCCGCGGCGCTTGGGAGGCCGCCTATCTCGCCACGCCGCACGGGGCACCGGTGCGGCTGGACGGCGCTCTCGGCTGACGCCGAAACGCCCCGCCCGCCGTCCCGTTACCTTCTGCTGTATATCCCGGCCTTGCGCAGGAAACGTCGCCACGCGCCCTTTCGCGGTAGCCAGCCCGTCACGTTGCGCGATGTGCCCGCCAGCCGGTTGAATTCGTGATTGTCGATGATCCGCTCGGCGCAGCCGCAGCCTTCACCCGTGGCGACCTTGTCGAAATAGAACTTCTGGAAGTCCTGCGACTTGTCCGGCACACGTCCCATCAGTTGTCCTCCACGTCGTCGACGTCCGCCTGACCAGATAGTCCGCGGCGCACGATGCTCCAGCTCAGCCCGATGCCTAGCACGAAGCTGAGTGCCACCAGCCCCAGCCAGACGTTGAGGCTGGAGTTGTCAAGGCGCAGGACCCCCAGATCGTAGAGCACCCAGAGCGCCGCGGAGACCACTGCCAGTACCAGCATCATGCCGAACCCGCCGATGGAGCGCAGGGTTGCGCGCAGGTAGATGATGTAGCCGATCAGCAGCAGCAGCCCCAACAGCACAGCGATGGACATGTTCATGCTGCCGTAACTCCGCACCCAGTCGACGTAATTGTATTCCGTCGGGTTGAACGTCACCGCCAGCAGGAGGAACGCGCAGACCCAGCGCCAGACAAAATCCATTCCATCGATCCTTTTCCGTTCGGCC
>JBBSJO010000130.1:0-11972 GCA_038257185.1 Rhodobacterales bacterium
CTTGGTCGGTCGGGAGCGGCATATCATCGAGAGACGTCCACACGCTGGCCGGCATCGTCGGCACGTCCTGCTGATATGGGCAGGATGTTTCACCCCGACGATCCGGCATCCCAAGCCATCCCCATCAGCATGCACACCCCTTCTAAGACATCGCACGATCCCGCAGTGTATATCGCCCCATTCCTCCTGCGAACAACGGGGCGACATTGCTGGTTCGTGTCAACGTGTGACGCTTAAGCACGCTGAAGCGGTCTACATCGACATGCGCTCAGGCCAGACCTTCCTTATGAATACCTGAAACTCCTGTGAGGCGTTCAATGTCAGCTTCGGCAAACGCCCACCATTCACCGAGCGCATCATGATGACCCAGGCCCATTCGGCTTCCGTTAAAGGCCGCTCATCAGGCAATGCAAATGTGCCTTCGCTATAGTTTTTCATTTATTGAAAATCCCCCGAAGTGCAACGCGCGACCGGGTAGTCAGGACGGGATCAGTGTTGTCCGATGCATCCCGGATTTCAAAGAGCCACTTGCTCTCGTTGGCTGTGACGACCGTGCGGAATATCTCCTCTAGTGCTGACTGCTGTGTCTCGTAGCCTTCCTGACCGAGCGCCAGCATGAACAGGCGGCGTGGATCCGTATCGAGAGCTGCGGCCATTGCCAACACACGATCAAGCGGCAATTTGGTGGCGCCGTTCTTCAGCATGGAGATCATATTGGGATTTTCGAACCCGGCGGCGGTGGCGATGTCGATCTGAGTGCGCGGACGCAGCTCGAGGACGCGTTTGGTGATGAACTGCGCCAATGCGCTTTGAGTGTAGGGGCGTTTCACTGTATTTTTCCATAAATAACACAGCTTTGTGCTGCTCTTTATTTATAGCGACGCGCGTCATGGGTCTGTTGTGGGACTTGCATCACATCAGTGGAGTGATGCTCGAACTGCATCACCTCGTGTCGCAGGTATCTTGGATGATCACGCAATGTTTGACGCTGCAGTCCTCCAGATCATAACCTTCATTTAACCAGCAGGAGGCCTGATTGTGTGGAAGTGTCTACCTTGTGCAGTTCTGATCGCGTTTTCGCTGCCGACAACCGCTTTTGCGAACTTCATAGGGCAAGGCGATTGCGCGATCATTGTGGCGTCACGCCAAACCCTGCCCGAAGCATTCAGTTACATCCGCGACAATGCCATCGACGCTACCGCAATATATGCCTCTAGTAACGGATGGTATGCGATTTCCGTCGGTATCATCCCTAACGCGGGATCAGGCGACACCGTGGTATCTCTGGCCAGACGTGCTGCCATTCCTCCTGACAGTTACTGTTCGACCGGTGAAGCCTATGTCAGTCTCGCGTGGAACGGGCGGCCTGAGATGACCACACCAGTGTCTCCGGACACCGGCTCTCCTCTTGATGCGCCATTTGATGCACGCCCTCTGACACTTCAGGAGAAGCGCTATCTTCAGGCAGGCATGGCATTGCAAGGCACATACAATGGTCTGATTGATGGCGAATGGGGTCGCGGAAGCCAGTCTGCCTACGAGGCATATCTTGCACGTGAGAACTGGCCAGACAGCCGTCGCGCTGCAGCCATCTTAGCGATAGTGACGGCGGATGCGCTGGATGAAAGCCGGTGGACCGACCTCTACATGCCCGGCATAAACGCCAGCCTCTATTACCCTGCAGGATCGATGACCGCAGTGGACAGCGCCGACAGCCGCGCGAAAGAGATCGATAGCTACGACGGCGTCATCGCGGCTCGTTTTTACGTCGATGCACAAAAAGATGTCATGGACTATCACTTTGCATTGCGCGGTGACCCCGAAAACTGGGGGCCACTTTATACCAGCCAATCAGACGGCCAGATTACGACCGGATCGAAGAACGAAGCCTTCTATTCCTACGCGCGGTCCCTACGCGATCCTGCTGACGGCCTCTGGTCGACCGTGCTCATTATCAATCAACTGGACGATACCAGCAACATTCCTGCTCTGATGGCCGCTGGTTTCCGGATCGGACGCGCGCCGCCGCTGGACATCTCTTCAGGCAGTCACTTGATGGAGCTCGTTCGTGCTGCTCTTGCCGAATACGAGGCGGAAAACAGCGTCGGCGTTGCAGCTACAACACGTGAAGCCCCACCACCGGATGTGGCACCGCCTCGTGAGCGAGTCTCTTCCACAGGGTCCGGCTTCTACATTAATGCGGACGCAGCCATCATGACCAACTCGCATGTCGTCGAAGATTGCGACAGCCTAACGGTTGATGGCGAACCTTTGCGTGTCGTCTCCGCGTCAGAGCCCTTCGACCTCGCAATTCTGGAAGCTGCCACGCCTCGCATGACCTCGCATTTCCTATCTTTTGCCTCGAAGCCCGCGCGTTTGAACAGCGACATTACCGTCGCCGGGTTTCCGCTGCAAGGCATCCTGAGTGGCCTCAACATCACGCGCGGCAGCATTTCATCCATGGAAGGACTGGAGGACGCGACCCGCATGCAAATCTCAGCGCCGATCCAGCCCGGCAATTCCGGTGGGCCGATCGTCGACCGCTTTGGTCGGGTGGTCGGGATCGTCGTTGCCGTCTTGAGCGAGGACTACACCCGAGAGCGGGCCGGCATCACGCCACAGAACATCAGCTTCGGGATCCGGGGCGCGATGGGTGCGATGTTTGCCGGGCTGAACGATGTTGAAGTTGCGATGACTGAACTTTCCGAAGAGATCGCCCCTGAAGACCTGGCCGACCAATTGCGCGACGCGACGGTGCTGATCCGATGCGAAGGTTCGGACTAGCCTCGCGCCTTCATCTTCAAAAGCCAATTTTCTTAAGATTATCTGTGAACAACAAAGTTCCGCTGGTTCGATTGTCCGTTGCATCTGCAACCGAGGGCAGGATGGGCGGAAAGCGGACATTCGCTGCAACCTGCATCGAGGTCTGCAGTGCGGGACCTTTCAGACCTTCGCTGCGGGCGCGAAAGTCTGGGTTATGCTGTCGCAGTGAGCGTTATCTCGGATGGAAAGCAGCCATCCGCTGCAGATCGCGGGTAAGCGTCCGGTCTGACCGCTTTACCGGTAGGTTTTCCACGGCAGGAGGTCATCGACGCGGGTGATCTTGTAGTCTGGAAGGCATGCAAGCGTATCGGCGAGCCAGGCCTGTGGATCGACGCCATTCAGCTTTGCGGTCTCGATCAGGGTATAGGCGATGGCGGCGGCACGGCCTCCAGCCTGAGAGCCGACGAACAGATAGTTTTTCCGCCCGATCGCGACCGGCCGCATCGCGCGTTCCGCTGTATTGTTATCCAGCTCCAGAATGCCGTGGTCGAGATACGGCCTGAGCCTCTTCATGCGGGTCAGGGCATAGCGGATCGCCCCGGCCAGCGGCGACTTGCCGGATATGCTGGGCAGTTGGGCATGCAGCCAGGCTTCGAGGCCATCGAAGATCGGTTTTGCGCTGGCTTGTCTGATCTGGGCACGCGTGTCAGGCGGTGATCCTCGCGCCTCTTTCTCAATGGCATAAAGCTGCGCGATGCGCCGGATCGCCTCGACGGCAATGGCAGAGCCTTGCGCACGGTGGACGTCAACGAACTTGCGTCGCACGTGAGCCATGCATGCGACTTCTCGGATGTCGCCAGAACGGTAAAGATCCTCGAAGCCAGCGTAACCATCCGCATGCATCCAGCCTTGATACCCTCTCAGGTGGTCCTTCGGATGCTGGCCCTTCCGGTCGGGAGAGAACCGATACCAGCTGGCGGGTGGGGCATCGCCGTTCCAAGGCCGCTCGTCCCGCCCGTAGGCCCAGAGACGCGCGGTCGTCGTCTTGCCGGTGCCGGGTGCGAGCATGTTTACCGGAGTATCATCTGCGAAGATGGCCTGTCCGGCCAACACGTGGCGGCCGATGGCATCTGCCAGCGGTTCCAGCAGGGCGGTGGACTTGCCCACCCAGTCCGCCAGCGTCGAGCGATCCAGATCCAGTCCGTCCCGCTCAAAAATCTGGCTCTGCCGATACAGCGGCAGGTGATCGCCGTATTTGGATACGAGCACATGCGCCAGCAGGCCGGGACCGGGGCGTCCGCGCTCGATCGGACGGGACGGTAATGGTGCCTGTGTGAAGGCCTCGCACCCGGAACAGGCCGAGCGTGGCCGCACGATGCGGTTCACGACGAACCGACCCGGCACATACTCCAGCTCCTCAGTTACATCTTCACCCAGGCGGCGCAGCGTGCCACCGCATTGGGCACATGCGTCGTCGCCAGTGGTCAGTTCTATCTCTTGGCGCGGGATATGATCGGGGATGGGCCGGCGCTTCGGTTTGTCCCCTGGCTCTTCATCCGGAAGCCGCAACCTTGCAGTCATCCTGGCGATGGCAACCTCGCTCGTCTCGAGCGCCAGCTGAAGCTGCTCAATGCTCTCGGATGAAGAGCCAAAACGATGGTTGCGGTGGCCCGCCAGTTGATGACGCAGCTTCTCGATCAGCATGGCCTGCGACTTGACCTCGGCGAGCAGAAGCGCCGTGAACTGCCTCAGTTCATCAGGATCTTCCGGCAGAGATTTGACCACGTCCAGCATGGTCTGATGATACCCGATTTGACGCGTTCGGGGAATCCCGGACGTGTCATTCCGGGCCCGTTCATCCCGCTTTGAGCGGCTTCCAGCTCCGTTGCGGCAGGCGCCAATCGATACCTTCCAGAAGCATCGCCAGCTGCGCAGGCGTCAGCGCGATCTTACCCTCGTTCGCAGAGGGCCAGACGAACCGCCCCTTCTCCAGCCGCTTCGAGAAAAGGCAGGCTCCCTGGCCATCCCACCAGATGATCTTGATCAGATCGCCGCGCCGACCGCGAAAGACAAACATATGGCCCGCGAACGGGTCCTGCTTCAGTGTCGCCTCAGCTTGGGCTGCCAGGGTCGTGAAGCCGCGCCGCATATCGGTCACGCCTGCTGCCAGCCATACGCGCGTATTTACCGGCACCGGGATCATGCTGACAGACCACGGATCAGCCGCGCCAGTGCTTCGGGATCGTAACTCCCGCTGATCCGCAGATGGTGGCCACCCGCGATGTCGATCTCGATGATGCTGACGGCAGGCGCAGGATCTATGGCCAAAGCGGCATTGTCGTCGTGGGTGCGATCGACAATCTCTATCGGCAGAAAAAAAGTATCCCCTGCCGCGCTACCGTCCAAAGCTGACGCGACCTCAGGTGAATAGCGGGGGTCGCGCAACCATTTGAAGACGACATTCGCATTCAGGGCGTAACGTCGTGCGACCTGTGCTACCGAAACGCCCTGAGCCGTCGTCTGCAAGCAGATCGACCGCTTCTCTTCGTTTGTCCAAAGTCGTTTAGTCCGCCGTGCCATCAACTGCCCCATAGTGTCCGCTATCCATAGCGGACACTATCGAACACTCTCTACGCCCGGCAGAGCAGCGACGCCGGACGCTTACGATCGCGGGAATGTCCAGCTTTTTGTTTCTCGATCAGTATTGCGGGACCTTCTCGCCCCTCGCTGCGGCGGCGGCGACCGCCCCGATCCGCGTCTGGCGGGTCTCAGCGCGCTTCGCGCCCGCGATCCAGCGCAGCACGTTGCGTCTGTAGGACGGGGCGGCGGTCTGCCACCACTCCGTCGCACTGCGGTTCTCGAGCGCTTCCACAAGGTCACCGGGGTCGATGAGAGCGTCAACAGGGTCGGAGTCGTGCCACCGGCCGCACTGCTTCCCTTCGGCGACAGCCGCGCGGCCCGCAGGGTGCATTCGGCCCTCGGCGTCAAGTCGCACTGCGCGGACCTTGTAGCTCTGAGCCCATGCTTGCTGCCGGCGCGGCGAAATCAGCTGCATTGTGCGCGCGTCGTCGAGTTTCAGGCGACGACCGTCGATCCATCCATGCGCGATCAGGGCGTCGAGAACCGCCTCGCGCGAGACGTATCGGTCAGCATGTGAAGCCTTCCAAGTGACCAGCCAGACGCTTTCTAGGCGCGCATGATGCAGGCCGAGCCAGTCCCAGAGCGCCTGATTCGAGGCCACCTCGACCCGCTCGAACTTGTCAGGATCCATCTGAAAGCTCCCGCT
This sequence comes from Rhodobacterales bacterium, assembly GCA_038257185.1. GTDB lineage: Bacteria > Pseudomonadota > Alphaproteobacteria > Rhodobacterales > Rhodobacteraceae > Sulfitobacter. Next base: position 6,050 of record JBBSJO010000130.1, read on the forward strand.
CCGTCAGCAGCCGCATGATCAGGTCGATGTGGGTCTCCCTGATACGGTCGACGGGATAGAGAGCGTCCCTATCCGGGAACGACGCCGTCATCTCGCGAGAGAGCGCGAGGGTGATGACCGGGCCGAAGATCAAGTGCTGCATGCCGAGCGGATCGACGCGCGCAAAGCTGCCGCGGGTGATGCCGTCTTCGATCATGCCGGTCACAGTGGCATAGTGGCGAGCGATGAAGCCGCTATGGAAGGCCTGTGCGATCTCCGGGATCGTCGCCGCGACCTCGGCGATGAGGGGGGCCATGCGACCGACCGGCGTGGTGAGGTTGATGCGGTAGATCTCCTCCATCGCGGCTCGGATACGCTCGGAATCAGTCGTTGCGCCGTCGGTCCGGATCACCTCGAGCCGTCTGACAGCGCCCTCGTAGCCTTCGGTGACGCAGGCGACGAAGAGCGTCTCCTTGGAAGGAAAGTGGTGGTAGAGGCTCGCCTTCTGAATGCCGATGGCACGCGCCAGATCAGCCATCGAGGTGCCAGCATAGCCGCGGCTCACAAAGGCCTCGGTTGCATGCGACAAGATGTCGGCGCGCCGGCTGGACCCCTGCGCCGGATCGTTTTTTGTCATTGACAGATTCCTCGGCTCGTCTATCAACCTACCGAACGGTCGGGTGTCATGTGTTTCTTGAAGCTATGGTCATGGGTAAGGAATTACAACGGCTCTGCAAGCGGAGCACATGCGTTTTGCGTGCCTGCGCGTGCTCATCTCGTGGCCAGGCTCGCCGATACACAGTTCCCACGCGAAAGAACCCCACAGCATGACGCCTGACCACGACTTTGACACCCAGAGCTTCGCGTTTCTGAGGAATCTCGCGGCGAACAACGACCGCGACTGGTTCACCGCCAACAAAGGTGTCTTTGCGACTCGGCTCGAGCATCCCTTCATCCACCTGTTCGAGACCTTGGGCAACCGTCTGGCAGACGCGCCCCAGCCTCTCACCGGCGGCAAGGCGACCTTGTTCCGGATGAACCGTGACGTGCGGTTCAGTCAGGACAAGCGCCCCTATAAGACCAACCTCTCTGGCCTTCTGACTGCGTCGGGCACGAAGAAAAAGGCGGGCCGGATTGTCTATGTCCAGCTTGACGCCACAGGGGGCTTCGCGGCCGCTGGCTACTACGGCCTCAGCCCGACAGAGCTCGGGCCGATCCGGGATGCGATGATCGCGCGGACGGGGGAGTTCGCGGCGATCAAGGCGGGGCTGGCACAGTCCGGTCGCGACCTTGACCGCAGCGACATCCTTTCCTCCATGCCCAAAGGCTTCGCCGAACGCGCCGATCATGCGCATTCCGCCGAGATCCGTCTGAAGTCGCTGATCCTGCGCGAGGACTTTGCGCCCGATATCTGGCTGTCAGGCGAGGTCGTCGACAGGGTCGAGCGGCTCGCGCGCGATGCCATGCCACTTTTCATGTTCACCGGGGTCGCGGGATGAGGGGGCACAGGATTGAAGGCATCGACAAAGTCCGTGGCAAAGCTCACTTCGTCGATGACCTACGAGGAGGCGAACTCCGGTTCAGGCCGTTGATCGCTCTGGCGGTGACGGCACCGGTGGGGTCCGGGACCATTCGTCGGATCGACACCGATGCGGCTCTGCGTTTACCCGGCGTTCGGTCGGTCATGACCCATGAAAACGCCCCGCGTCTGCGAAAGGTCATCTCGCTCAGCATGTCCGAGCCGGGGGTGCTCCTGCCCTTGCAATCGCCACAGATCGCCTATGCCGGCCAGATCGTCGCGGTTGTTGTCGCAGAGACGCTGATGGCGGCCAGCCAAGGGGTCGCTGCTGTAACGTTCGACGTTGAACCAGGTCCGGCCCCTGTCGTGAGGCTAAAGGACGCCGATGACCGCTTAAAGGCTGTGAAGCGGGCCGGGATCGGTCCCGGGCGCAGCAGGAAGGGCGACGCCGACGCGAAGCTCGCTGCGGCGGCGCTTACAACGGATGACACCTTCCACAACGCGCCTCACCACCATAATCCACTTGAGCCCGGCGCGGTCATCGCGCGGTGGGACGATGATGGCGGGGTCACCCTCCATGCGGCAGTCCAATGGCAACACATCGATGCTATGATGATCGGTCAGGCCTTCGGACTTGGGTGGTCCGACGGGATGGCGGGGTTTCTACACCGTGTGGTCGGCAAGTCGCGGCACGAAAGCCGGGTCCGGCTGTTTAACCACTTCTCCGGCGGAGCCTTCGGGCGCAACCTCTCCTATCAGGCGCTGCTGCTGGCACCGATGGCGGCGCGCGTTTCAGGCGCCCCGGTGAAGTTCGTTCAGACCCGGCGCGACACCTTCTCGCTGATGTCGCACAGGGCCGAAGTGCGTCAAAGGCTCAGGATGGGTGCGCATCCTGACGGACGCTTGGCCGCGATCGCGCTGGAGCCCGACATCGCAAAGGGCTACGCCGCCTTCGTCGAGCCCGTGGGCGAGATGCCGTTCCAGCTTTACGGCCATGACACCCATTGTTTGACGTCCCGCGTAGCGCAGCTCGACCTGCCCGGTGCGGGCTGGATGCGGGGGCCAGGGGTTGCCCATGCGATTTTCGCGCTGGAACAGGGGATGGATCGCTTGGCCGCGCAGCTGAGGATGGACCCGCTGGATCTTCGCCTCCTGAATCACGCCGACACCCATCCCGTCAGTGGTAAGCCTTGGGAGGCGAAGGCTCTGCGGGAAGCCTACGCAGCCGGTGCCGATGCGATCGGGTGGCGGGACCGACCGAAGGGTGGCACCATCAGGCCGGATGGCAGGCTCATCGGATACGGCATGGCCTCGGCCATCGACCTTGGACGACAGTTCCCCGCGACCGCGCATGTCACACTGACCGCCGACGCGCACGCCGTCGTCTCCATCGCGGTCGCCGAGATGGGCCAGGGGCTGCTGACTGGTCTGACCGGACTCGTGTCCGAGATGACGGGGCTGGCACCGGAGCGGATCACGCTCCAGCGGTCTGCCACATCCGACGGGTATGCAGCAGGGTCTGTCGGTTCGACTGGCACCTATTCCAACGCCGCAGCCGTCCAGGACGCGCTGCATCATATCGTGGTGCGGCTGGCGGCGCGCGCTTGGCGTGACCGCGCCTCGCCCCTGTTCGGCCGAAGTGGGAAGGGGGCGCGGATCGATGGCACCGATCTGGTCCTTTCCGATGGCGCGCGCGCCGCATTGGCCGACCTGTTGCAGCGGCATGGGGACCAGTCGGGGTCCGGACGCGCCGGACTGACCTTCGGTGCCTCTCGCAAGGCCAAGGCGAGTTTTGGCGCCGTGTTCTGCGAGATGGCCGTCGACCCGATCACCCTCGAGGTCGAAGTCGTCAGGTTGGTCGGTGCTTATGATTGCGGGAGGGTCCTTCAGCCAGCCATCGCAGCCGCGCAGCTGCGCGGGGCGATGATCATGGGCCTCGGCCAGGCGCTGATGGAGGAAACGCGCCTGGACCGGCGCACCGGGGCCTGGACCAACGCCGAACTCGGCGAGGCGCTGATTCCGACCCAGGCGGACGTTCCGCATGTCGAGGTCCTGACGGTCGGATCGGACGGGGGCAAAGGCCCTCTCAACTTCAAGGGCATCGCCGAGACGGCGATCGTGGGCGTCGCTCCGGCCATCGCCTCGGCCTTCGCGGACGCGACCGGCGGGCTCGTCCGGTCACTACCCATGACATACGCGGAACGGCTGCGCGCCGTCTCCGCCCTCAAACCCACCACCGAACAGGAAGCCGCGCAATGAACCTGACCATCAACGGCCGAGATACACGTTTGCCGGAGAGCGCCCATGCGACACTTCTGGACGTCCTGCGGGAGGATCTTTCGCTGACCGGCACGAAGAAGGGATGCGACCATGGCCAGTGCGGAGCCTGCACAGTGCTGGTGGACGGGCGGCGGGTGCTGTCCTGCCTTCAACTTGCGGCGACCGTGAGGGGCCCGGTGACGACCATCGAGGGCCTGTCGACCGACGGCGATCTCCATCCGATGCAGGCGGCGTTTCTCGACCACGATGCCTACCAATGTGGCTATTGCACCCCCGGCCAGATCATGTCGGCGATTGCCTGCATGGCCGAAGGGCATGCCGGTTCGGACCGCGAGGTCGCGGAATGGATGTCCGGCAATCTCTGCCGCTGCGCAGCCTATCCCCAGATCCGCGCCGCCATCCGCGCCTGTGCCGCCAAGGCCGGGGAGGTCGCTCCATGATGCCGCCCGTTCTGCGACGCGACGGCATTCCCCGTGCCAATGAGAAGTGGATTGCCGGCGGCACGACCCTTGTCGACCTGATGAAGCTCGGTGTCGAACAGCCTTTGGGCCTCGTCGATCTTGGGTCCCGACGCGGTGAGCTCGTCGGGATCGTCGAGACCGATGGTGGGCTCACCCTTGGCGCGATGACGACCATGGCCGAGGCCGAGCGTGCCCCCTGCATCCGCCAGCATTATCCGGCCGTGCATCTCGCTCTGTCCCTCGCCGCGAGTCCCCAGATCCGCGAGATGGCCACACTGGGAGGGAATCTCCTGCAGCGGACCCGATGCACCTACTTCCGCGACGGGCGGTCGCCTTGCAACAAGCGCACTCCGGGCTCGGGATGCAGCGCGATCGGCAATCCCGATGAGCCGCAGGCGCTACTTGGGTGGTCCGAACATTGCGTCGCCACATATCCGGGTGACCTCGCGGTGGCCCTGATGGCACTTGACGCGGCGCTGACGGTCGAAGCCGCTGACGGCTGCGTGCGGCGTATGCCGCTGAGCCAACTTCATTGCCTGCCTGGCAGCACCCCGCATCTCGAGACCGCGCTGAATCACGGCGACCTGATCATCGGCATCCACTTGCCACCCCCAAAATGGACGGGTCAGACATATGTGAAGTTGCGCGACCGTGCATCCTACGCATTCGCCAGGGTTTCAGCCGCCGTATGCATTCGGCTGGAGGCGCAAACCGTAATGTCGGCGCGCATCGCACTTGGCGGCGTGGCTTCAGTGCCATGGCGCTGCAGGAACGTCGAGGACTGGCTGGAGGGGCGCATCGCGGACCATGTCACGTTCTCGCAGGCGGGCCGCGCATGCGTTTTCGGCGCAGATCCGAGCACCGTCGAAGTCGCCTGTCGTCAGGACATGTGCGCGAGGGCCGTCACGAAAGCGCTGCTGGTTGCCAGCAATTCTGCTTCCGACGACGGAGGGTGACGGGACACTCAGACTTGCCGACCCGCTGAACTCGCAGCTGACGTTCGAACGAAGAGATTTGAATGACCGCTTGGGGCCGGCAGCGACCTACCGGCCCATCAGCTTCAGATCTCCACCGCCTCGGCAATTGCGAGCGCATCTTCGAGCTCGACTCCAAGGTAGCGCACGGTGCTGTCCATTTTCGTGTAACCGAGCAAGAGCTGCACCGCCCGCAGGTTGCCGGTCTTCCGTTAAATCTGCGCGACTGTGGTTCGTCGCATGGAATGTGTGCCATAGACGCTCGGCTCAAGTCCGATGGAGGTTACCCACTTACTGACGAGCCGGGCATACTGCCGCGTCGAGATATGCAATTTTTCGTGGAATCGTCCCGGCCAGAGATGTTCCGATCCGACCATATGTGACGCTTCAAGCCATTCAAGCCATGCTCCGATTGCTTTCCGGGTTCCTTTGGTGATCTGGAAGCTCACCGGCCGCAGTGTCTTGCTCTGAACGATCGCCGCGCGGTGCTTGACCTGCCCCGCCGCATAGACGTCGGCGACCTTGAGCCGCACCAAGTCGCAGCCATGCAGCTTGCTATTGATGGCGAGTGACCTGCTCCCCTGAAAAGTCCGCGATTTGGGGTTAGTCTGTTCCTTGCAAAGGAGACAGACGATGAAACGATCAAGGTTCACGGAAGAACAGATCATCGGCATTCTGAAGGAGCACCAGGCTGGGCTTGGCGCGAAGGA
>JBBSJO010000131.1:0-11883 GCA_038257185.1 Rhodobacterales bacterium
CCCGCCGAGTCACCTTCTTCTTCGTGGCTTGGGCAAGAGCGGCAAACGTCATCTGTTTCGGCATCGACAGCCTCCCGCATCATTCAATCCAACCCTATCAGGTCATGACGGAAATCCGAGGTATTTCAGAGGTTCCTTAAGGACATGCGTCTCCGTATGGCGGTATAGAAATAGTTTGGGGAGTGCCAGTAGTGTCCGAAAATCCAGCCACGGCTCTGGCCGACATACAGATACCGCTCGAACGGGATCTGTTTATGCGCAAGATGCTCCGAGAGCTGACGGGCACGCTGGAATCTGTTGTCGGAATGGATGATGCGGCGGGTTACATCAGCACCGTCGGCACCGCCATGGGGCGCTGGATCGACGAACAGTACCGCAGCGCGTTAGGGGTCGAGCATCTGGACGTCGAACAGGTCGCAAAGGTGTTTGTCGACCTGAAGGGCCGCATTGGTGGGGATTTCTACATCATCTCTATCGACGGGGAAAAGATCGTGGTCGGCAACCGGGATTGCCCTTTCGGTGACATGGCGCACGACCGGCCTTCGATGTGCATGATGACCTCCAATGTTTTCGGACGGCTGGCGGCGGACAACCTCGGATACGCCCGTGTTGAATTGCACGACACCATTGCTCTGCGCGCAACCGAATGCCGCATTGTCGTCCACCTCACTCCGGATGAGGACGCCCCGGCGGACGAACGTGAATATTATCGCACCTGACCCGATCGACATGACCATCGTCGCACTTAGCCTTCGAGGGCAATGATTTGATGAGTGATCTGCGCATTCCGGTTCTTGACCAGCATCCGACAGCGACAATCTGTGTCGCGTTGGACGGAAACGTGACCTATGCCAACCGCAATGCCGTGCGTCTGTTGGGGCAGACGGACACGCTCGTCGGGGCGAACATCTTCAACATGTTCCACGAACCGGAGGAAAAGGTTGCAGAAATCATCCATGCCGCCGCTGCATCGAGCATATGGCAACCGCTCGAGCTGACAATGTCATCCGGCAGCCACGAGGGAGTGCGGCTGGCGCTGCGCTGCCGGGGGATGCGCGATCCGGAAAGCGGGGTGATCACGGCTGTCCTCACGTCGGATGAGAACCGCAAGCCGACATTCGAGGAACATCGCAAGCTGATCCGGAAACTGAATGCGGAACTGCGCGAGCAGCATTTCATCCGAAAGAAGCTCGATGCAGCACTGGAAAACGAAACCCGCCTGCACCAGGAGCTGATTCACCGGGTCAAGAATAACCTTTCGCTGCTCAGCAGCCTGATCCGGGTGCGCGCCGCCGCTGCGGAGAACGAGGAGGTCAAATCCGCTCTGGAGGACGTTCAGGCCCGGGTGATGTCCATCGGGCTTGTCCATGAGCTTCTGGACCAGAACAAGCAGATCGACGTGGTCGACTCAGAACAACTTCTCGAAAGGCTTTGCGTGCAGATGGAATCGTCGGTCTGCCCCCCCGGCGTCACGATCAAACGAAACTTCACGCCCTACAAACTGCATGTCTCAGAGGCGACGCCGCTGGCGCTGTTGATCAATGAACTGGTGACGAACTCGCTCAAACATGCCTTCAGCGATCGCGCGACGGGCGAGGTCGACATCGCACTCAAGCGCAACGGGGTCGACAAGATCGAGGTGCATGTGGCGGACAATGGCGCGGGTTTCCTGAACGCCACCGGCGGTCACGGCAGTCGCATCGTGGAAGCGCTGGCACAGCAGTTGAATGCTGAGATGTCGGTGACGTCCGACCAAGGCACGTCATGGCAACTGATCTTTGCGCCGACGGGTCTGAACGCCTCCGCCCCGCACCACTAGGGCTGGCTTAGCTCTTCTGACCAATCCTTGGTTCGGTCCCGGCCTTGATCCGGCCGATGTTGGCGCGGTGCCGCCAGAAGATGAGCAGCGTGAGCAGAACACCCAGAACGAGCGCCTGCCCGTAACCCAGAAACAGCAGCAGAAAGGTCGAGACTGCCGCCGCCGCGATCGCGCCCATGGAGGAAGTGCGTGTGATCGCCACGGCGATCGCCCAGGCGAGGCAACAGCCCAGCCCCACGGGCCAGGCCAATGCCAGCAGGATACCAAGAAAAGTCGCCACTCCCTTGCCGCCGCGAAAGCCCAGCCAGACGGGATAGCAGTGCCCCAGCATCGCGGCCAGTGCTGCGACCTGTGCCGCGTCCGGTCCCGCGAAGGCGCGCGCCAGCAGCACCGCAACCGCGCCCTTGCCGCCATCCAGCAGCAAGGTCAGCGCGGCGGCCGTCTTGTTGCCGGTGCGCAGGACATTGGTCGCCCCGATATTGCCTGATCCGATCTCGCGCAGGTTGCCGAGCCCCATCATCCGCGCCAGCATCATGCCGAAGGGGATCGAGCCCAAGAGGTAGCCGATCACCGCCCAGAGCAGCAGGGCGGTCAATGTGCTTTCGATCAATGGCATCAGGGGGCCTCAAACACGCAGGTTCCGGAAACGTAGGTCGCCAGCACCTTACCCTGCATGCGCATCCCGTCAAACGGCGTGTTGCGCGACTTGGAGTGCAGCGTCGCACGGTCCAGCACGAAAGGCGCGTCGGCGTCGAAGAGCACAAGATCGGCGGGTGCGCCGGCACTCAGCCGTCCGCCGGGCAGTCCCAGCCGCTTTGCCGGGTTCAGCGACAGCGCCCGCCAGAGCGTTGCCATGTCCATCAGATCGCCATGCACCAGCCGCATTGCGGCGGGCAGCAGGGTCTCCAACCCGACGGCACCGGAGGCCGCTTCCTCGAAGGGCAGGCGTTTCGATTCCTCGTCCTGCGGAGTGTGCATGGAACAGATGATGTCGATGAGACCGGATGCCACCGCTTCGGCTACCGCCAGCCGGTCGTCCTCGTCGCGGAGCGGCGGCTTGAGCTTGAAGAAGGTGCGGTAGTCGGCCACGTCCAGCGCGTTGAGTGTCAAGTGGTGGATGCCGATGCCCGCTGTGATATCGAGCCCGTTTTTCTTGGCGCGCGCCAGTGCGGGCAGGGCGCGGGCCGTGGTGATCTGGTCGGCGTGGTAACGCGCGCCCGTCATCTCGATCAGCGCGATATCGCGGTCGAGCCCCATGCGTTCAGCCATCGGTGACACGGCGGGCAGCCCTCGAAGGGAAGCAAACTTGCCCGAGGTCGCGGCAGCGCCCTTGCTGAGGATCTGTTCCTGAGGGTGCGCGATCACCAGCGCGCCGAGGGACCGGGCGTAGGTCAGAGCGCGGGAGAAGACCTTGGTGTCGGTGATCACGCGGTCACAGTCGGTGAAGGCGGCGGCACCTGCGTCCATGAGGAACCCGATCTCCGTCATCTCGCGGCCTTCGCGGCCCTTGGTCAGGGCGGCCATGGGGACGACGTTGACCGGCGTCGCCTCGTTGGCGCGGCGGGTGACGAATTCGAGCACTTCGGGGCTGTCGATGGGCGGGTCGGTGTCGGGGCGCGTGATCATCGTCGTGACCCCGCCCGCAGCAGCAGCCCTGCCGGCGGAGCGGTAACTTTCCTTGTGCCGCTCGCCCGGCTCGCAGACCTTGACCCCCAGATCGACGATACCGGGCGCAAGGTACTTGCCCCTGCAATCGATCACCTGCGCACCGGGTGGCAGCGGGGCCATGTCGGCACTGATCCGGCTGATGCGCCCCTGATCCACGCTCAGCGTGCCGGTCGTGACTGTCCCCGCTTCGGGGTCGATCAGGCGGGCGTTGATGAAATGCAGGGTCATTCGGGGCCTTTATCGCTCGCAGGCTTGCGCCTGCGGTGTCTTGCCCCAAATCGGCGGCTGAACCAAGGGCGAATTAGGCGGCGTCCCGCATCCGCGCGCGGATGTCCCGTGCCGCGTGTTCCGGAAACGGCAGGTACCGCAGGGCGATCCGCTGCCCGGAAGACAGTTGCAGGATCACCCGGTTGCCCAGCCTGGTCATGACCTCGTCGATCTCGGCCAGCGGGATGGTGAGTGTGCCTTCCAGATCGGCGTGCAGCAAATGACCCTCCGCAATTTCCCAGCGGTCGTACTTGTGCGCCCGCCACCGCAGGGAGTCATCGATGAAGAAGCCCAGTGTCATCATCGCCGCCACCGGCAGCGTCCAGAAGAGCGGCAGGTCCATCACGGCAGAGACCGCGAGGCCAACAATCACCAGCATGCCGAATGTGAGGGCCCCCGTCATCAGGCTGCGGCGGACGAAGACCGCGCGCGTGGGCACCCAACTCAGTTCCGGCGACACGTCAACCGACCCAGAGCATCAGCCCCACCACGCCGAAGGCCACGAGCAGCGCCACCATGGCGATACGTCCGGAGATCTTGGGATCGGGTTTGGGTTCCTGCATGGGGAGGTTCTAGCGCAGTTGCCCGGCAAGGTGAATGGAAATGCGCGCCAGCGCCGTCGCGCGTGGCCGACACAGGGTCAGGATAACGCCCACCACAGCAGCAGGATCACCAGCACCGCCAGACCGGCGATGACCAACGACCCGCCCGCCCGGCCACGTGGCGGGGTCGGCGGGGTCATCTGAGTTGTACCCGAATAGGGCCGCGCCGCCTCACTTTCCAGCAGGGTTTGCGTCATGTCGGGCTTTTCCTCGTCGTAGGTGCCGATGAGGGTCAGCGCGGGAATCGGCCGCAGAGTGCGTGTCGTGCTGCCGAATCCGGCATTTTCGACGACCATGATCCAGCCATCGAGTGCTGCTAGTCTTGCTCGATCCTTTTCCACCTGCGACGCAACCACCCCGGTCCCGTCCGTCAGATAGGCCACAAGCCCGACGCCCTCCAGATCGTTGGTGCGGAACATCTCGGCGCGCAGAGGCTCCAGCTGCTCCAGCCCCAATGCCGCCGCCAGCGCGGTAGGCTGGCCGCTCATCGCATCGGCTTCGGCATCGGGTAGGGAAACGGAAAACACACGGACCTTGCCCTGTTCATTTGCGGGAATGTCTATGGCGTTCATCGCGGGACCCTCCTGTTTCAAGCTCAAGGTATAACAGATCGCCCCGGCAACAGGTTCCCCGGCCCCGCTCAGGCCGCGCGCGATGCGATCAGGTTCCGCGCCAGAAGGTCCATCGCCGCCATCCGCACGGCGACCCCCATCTCCACCTGATCCTGGATCACGCTGCGGTTGATGTCGTCGGCCAGCGACCCGTCGATCTCCACCCCCCGGTTCATCGGGCCGGGGTGCATCACGATGGCATCGGGTTTTGCATGGCGCAGCTTCTCCGCATCCAGCCCGAAGCGGTGGTAATATTCACGCTCGCTCGGGATGAAGCCGCCGTCCATGCGCTCCTTCTGCAGGCGCAGCATCATCACCACGTCCACGTCTTTCAGGCCCTCTTCCATATTGTCGAAGACCTCGACCCCGAAATCCGCGATGCCCGCAGGCATCAGGGTGGGGGGGCCGATCAGGCGAATGCGGTTCTCCATCTTGCCCAGCAGCAGGATGTTGGAGCGTGCCACACGGCTGTGCGCGATGTCGCCGCAGATGGCGATGGACAGGCGGTGCAGCCGACCCTTGGAGCGGCGGATGGTCAGCCCGTCAAGCAGCACCTGCGTGGGATGCTCATGCCGCCCGTCGCCCGCGTTCAGCACCGCGCAGTTCACCTTCTGCGCCAGCAGGTCCACCGCGCCCGATTGCGGATGCCGCACCACCAGCAGGTCGGGGTGCATGGCGTTGAGCGTCAGCGCCGTGTCGATCAGCGTCTCGCCCTTCTTGATGGAGCTTGCCTGCATCGCCATGTTCATCACGTCCGCCCCCAGCCGCTTGCCCGCGATCTCGAAGGACGCCTGCGTGCGGGTGGAATTCTCGAAGAACATGTTGATCTGGGTGAGGCCCGTCAGCGCGTCACTGTGCTTGGAGGGCTGGCGGTTCAGTTCAGCATATGTGTCGGCCAGATCGAGCAGCGTGGTGATGTCGCCGGGGGCGAGGTGTTCGATGCCAAGCAGGTGGCGGTGTGGGAAGGACATGTGCAGCGGACCTTTCGGCAGTCGTGGTCCTTATAGGGGCGCGGGGTCGGGCGCGGCAAGCGTCAGAGGGGGATTTAGCTTGCCGCAAGGGGCGCGTAAGCTGACCTGATGGAATCAGAGAGCTTTCATCACGATCTTGGCCTGCTGCGCTGGCAGGTGGAGCTTGGCGTGACCGAGGCGATCTGCGATGCGCCGGTGGACCGCTACGGTCTGCCCGACACGCTCGAGAAACCCAAGATGGCCGCGCCCGGTGTCACCGTTGCTCAGGTGGCGCAGGCCACGGATGCCGTGGCCGTGGCGGAGCAGGCGGCGGCTGGGGCGGGAACGCTCGATGCCCTGCGCGACGCAATGGCGGCTTTCGACCTTTGTGACCTGAAAAAGGGCGCGCGCAATCTGGTGTTCTCGGATGGCATCCCCGGTGCACGGGTGATGCTGGTGGGTGAGGCACCGGGGCGGGACGAGGATCTGGCGGGCAAACCCTTCGTCGGGCGTGCGGGGCAGTTGCTGGACAAGATGCTGGCGGCCATCGACATGGGGCGCGACCGGGCCGATGCGCCGGTCTATATCACCAACGTCCTGCCCTGGCGCCCGCCGCAGAACCGCGACCCGAAGCCCGAAGAGATCGCCATGATGCGCCCCTTCCTGCTGCGTCACATCGCGCTGGCGAAACCGGAGGTCTTGGTGATTGTCGGTAACTGGTCTTGTCAGGCGCTGCTGGGCAAGCGCGGAATCACGCGGTTGCGGGGGCAATGGGCGCAAGCGGCTGGTCTGCCCGCTTTGCCGATGTTTCACCCCGCTTACCTGCTGCGTTCTACTGAATTCAAGCGCGAGGCATGGGCGGACCTGCTGTCGCTGAAGGCGAAGCTGCGCGATGGTTGATCCACTCACACTTGTGGCCTTCGTGCCCGCCGCATTGGCGCTGAACCTCACGCCGGGGGCGGACATGCTGTTCTGCCTCGGGCAGGGCATGCGCTCCGGTCCGCGCGCGGCCATCGCCGCCAGCGCGGGGATTTCCACGGGCGGTATGGTGCATGTGACCTTGGCGGGCCTCGGCCTTGGCGCGCTCGTCGCCGCAGCACCTTGGGCCTTCGACCTGATCCGCTGGATCGGCGTGGCCTACCTGTTGTTTCTCGCGGTCCAGACCCTGCGGCAGACCGGTACCGACCGCGCCAAGGGGCCGGGAATGTCACCGGCGCGCGCCTTTCGGACAGGGTTCATCGTGAACCTGACGAACCCCAAGGTGATCCTCTTCGTGCTCGCCTTCGTGCCGCAGTTCGTCACGCCTCAGGCGGGCGGTGTCTTGGGCCAGTTCCTGATTTTTGGTGTCGTGCTGGCGATTGGTGGTTTCATCATTAACGCCGCAGTCGGCATATTCGCCGGCGGCATCGGACGCAGGCTGGCGCGTGGCGGGCGTGCCCTCGACTGGATCACCAGCGGTATCTTCGCGGCCCTCGCCCTGAGGCTCGCGGTATTGGAGCGGACATGAGCAGCATCGACGACAGCAAGGACTTAATCCCGGTCCGCATCGCCGTGCTGACGGTTTCGGACACCCGCAATCTGGCCGACGACCGCTCCGGCGATGTGCTGGTGGCACGGATCGAGGCGGCGGGCCATGTCGTGGCGGTGCGCAGCATCCTGCGTGACGAGCGCGACCTCATTGCGGGGCAATTGCGCGACTGGTGCGCCGATCCAAAGATCGACGTGGTGATCAGCACAGGCGGCACCGGCCTCACGGGTCGCGACGTGACGGTGGAGGCGCACCGGGATGTCTACGAAAAGGAAATCGACGCCTTCGGCACCGTCTTCACCATCGTGTCGATGGCCAAGATCGGCACCTCTGCCGTGCAAAGCCGGGCAACAGGCGGTGTGGCGAACGGCACCTACCTCTTTGCGCTGCCGGGCAGTCCGGGGGCCTGCAAGGACGCATGGGACGAAATTCTGCTGAAACAACTCGACTACCGGCACAGGCCCTGCAATTTCGTCGAAATCATGCCCCGGCTGGATGAGCATCAGCGCCGCAAATGACGCGCTCGCCAACCGCGCCGCTGCGCAGGCAGCGCGACCTGATGCGATCTGCGATGACCATCGTATCGCACAAGTGACTTGGTGTTTTGCGGGCATAGGTTAGATTGTGTCCAAAGCATTCTGAAGATTGGAAATTGATGCGGTTTCTGCGTCAAAGCATGATTGGTCTTTTCCTTGCAGCGGCGACGCTGGGCCTCTTGGCGTTTGCCGTCTTTCTGGTCGGACAGGCGGTGCAGGAACGACTGGCGGATGATCCCAAGGCCCCCCCGGCCCGTGAAAGGGTCTTTACCGTGAACGTCCTGCGCGCCACCCTTGAGGACGCAGCACCCGTGCTTGAAACCTTCGGTGAAATCCAGAGCCGACGGTTGCTGGAATTGCGCGCCGCCGGGGGCGGTCGGATCGTGGCGCTGGCGGAGAATTTCGAGGATGGCGGCGCGGTCGCTGCAGGGCAGGTTCTGGTTCGGCTCGATCCGGCGGATGCGCAATCTGCGGTGGACCGTGCCGCCAGCGATCTCGCCGATGCCGAAGCCGAAGTGCGCGATGCCACGCGGGGGCTGGATCTGGCCCGCGATGATCTCGCGGCGGCGCAGGACCAGGCGGAACTGCGCGAACGGGCCTTTGAGCGTCAGCGCGGTCTGGGCGAGCGCGGCGTCGGCACCGCCACGGCGACGGAGACGGCGGAACTGGCCGCCTCCACCGCGCGGCAGGCCGTGGTGTCACGCAGGCAGGCCGTCGCACAGGGCGAGGCGTGGGTGGATCAGGCGGCGACGAATCTGGCGCGCAGTCGCATCGCGCAGGAAGAGGCGGAGCGGCGGCTGGACGACACGACCCTAACGGCCCCCTTCGACGGGACGCTTTCATCGACCAGTGTTGTGGTGGGGCGGCTGGTCTCGGCCAACGAACGGCTGGCGGAACTTATCGACCCCGACGATCTGGAAGTCTCGTTCCGCGTCTCGACGGCGCAATCCGCGCGTCTGCTGGATGGTGCCGGTGCGATGACCCGGGCAGAGGTGACCGCAACGCTGGACGTGGCAGGGGTGGACCTTGTGGCGACGGGACGCATCAGCCGTGCCAGCGCGGCGGCGGGGGAAGGGGTAACGGGTCGGTTGATCTTTGCCGCGCTCGCTTCGGCACCGGGGTTCAAGCCCGGGGATTTCGTGACCGTCCGGGTGCAGGAACCTATGCTGAGCGCGGTCGTGCGCCTGCCGGCCTCCGCGCTGGGTGTCGATGGCAGCGTGTTGGTGCTGGGTGATGGCGACCGGCTTGAGAGTGTCGCCGTGGACCTGATGCGCAGGCAAGGGGACGCGGTCCTCGTGCGCGGCCCGCTGGAGGGGCGCGAGGTTGTCGAGGCGCGGTCGCCACTTCTGGGCGCAGGTATCGCGGTAAAACCCCTGCGGCGCGCGGGGGAGGCGGCGGTACCGGCCTCGCCGGAGGAGGCCGCCGGGATGGTGGAATTGACCGAGGAGCGGCGCGCGAAGCTGGTCGCCTTCATCGAAGGCAACCGCCAGATGCCGCAGGAGGCGAAGACACGGGTGCTGACGATGCTCGCCAATCCGCAGGTGCCCGCCAAGATGTTGGCGCGCCTTGAAAGCCGGATGGGGGGCTGAGGCATGGCGCGACCCATTCCGGGAGCGGCACGGGGCCTTCTGTCCTATTTCACGCGGCACCGTACGGCGGCGAACCTGCTTCTGGTGCTTCTGCTGGTGGCGGGCATTGCCGCAGCACCGAACATGCGGGCGCAGTTCTTTCCCGATGTGATCATCGACAACGTCACTGTCACGACACCCTGGCAGGGGGCCGGGGCGGACGATGTGGACAATGCCATCGTGCAGGTGCTGGAACCGTCCCTGCTGGCCATCGAAGGGGTGGAAAGTTCCTCCAGCACGTCGACGGAAGGGCGTGGCACCGTCACGCTGGAGTTCGAGCCCGGCTGGGACATGGCACGCGCCGCGACGGATGTGCAGACGGCGGTGGATATCATCACCACCCTGCCGGAAGACGCCGACGACCCAAGCGTCAGGCGCGGGGCCTGGCGCGACAGGGTGACGGACGTGGTGATCACCGGGCCTGTCGCACCCGAGCAGCTTGGCCGTTTTGCCGATGAACTGGTCGCCCGGCTTTTTGCGATCGGTGTCACGCGCACCACCATTCAGGGCGTCGCGGCGCCGCAGACGCTGGTAGAGGTGCCCTCGGCCAAGCTGATCGCGAATGATATCTCCATGGCCGACATCGCCGCTGCCATCGCGGCGGAGGTCGATGCCGATCCCGCTGGCGACGTGACCGGGGCAAACGCGCGCGTCCGCACCGGCACCGCGAAACGCAGTGCCCGCGACATCGCGGGGATCGTGCTGCGTTCCAACCCCGACGGGTCCAATCTGACCGTGGGCGATATCGCGACGGTGACGCAGGAAGGCGTGGACAGGAACGAAAGCTTCTTCGTCGGTCCCAACCCCGCGATGACGGTCCGTGTGGACCGCTCCGATCGGGGCGACGCGATTGCCATCCAGCACCTTGTCGAAGAGGCCGCCGCCGAGATGCAGGTCAGCCTTCCGGCCGGAGTGACGGTCGAGTTGATCCGCACGCGGGCCGAGGCTATCACGGGGCGGCTGGACCTGCTGATTGACAATGGCATCATGGGGCTGGCGCTGGTGGTGGTGCTGCTGTTCCTGTTCCTGAACGCGCGCACCGCCTTCTGGGTCGCGGCGGGTATCCCGGTGTCGATGGCGGCGGCCATTGCGCTGATGTATGCGGGCGGGATCACCCTCAACATGATCTCTCTTTTCGGCTTGATCATTACGCTGGGGATCGTGGTGGACGATGCCATCGTGGTGGGCGAACACGCGGACTACCGCTTCAAGGAATTGGGCGAAAGCGCGATGGAGGCCGCCGAATCCGCAGCGCGGCGCATGGCGATGCCGGTCTTTGCTGCGACCCTGACCACGATCATCGCTTTCTTCGGCCTCGTAGTGGTGGGCGGGCGGTTCGGGAACCTGATCGCAGACATCCCCTTTACCGTCATCGCGGTCCTGTCCGCCTCGCTGGTCGAATGCTTCTTCATCCTGCCCAACCACATGGCCCATGCAATGCGCGCGGCACGGCGTGAACACTGGTACGACCTGCCCAGCCGGGTGGTTAACCGCGGCTTCGTCTGGACGCGCGAACGCCTCTTTCGGCCCTTCATGGCGGGCGTGATCCTCGCCCGTTACGTGGTGCTGGCGGGGGCCGTGGCGGTGCTGGCCAGCCAGATCGCCCTTTTCATCGACGGCACAGTGCAGTGGCGCTTCTTCAACTCACCCGAGCAGGGTTCCGTCACCGGCAATTTTGCCATGGTCGAGGGGGCGACGCGAGAGGACAGCCTTGCAATGATGCGCGAACTGCAACGCGCAGCCGATGAATTGGGCGCGGAATACGAACAGAAACACGGGACAAACCCGATTGATTACGTCATGGCCCAGATCGGCGGCAATTCCGGCCGGGGTCTCGACGGGGCCGAGACCAAGGACCGGGACCTGCTGGGCGGCATTTCCATCGAATTGATCGACGCCGATCTGCGCCCCTATTCCAGCTTTGCCTTCGTGGGTGACTTGCAGGACCGCGTCGTGAACCATCCGCTGGCCGAGACAGTCAGTTTCCGGGGTTGGCGCTCCGGGCCGGGGGGCGACGCGCTGGACGTGCAGTTCTACGGTGCCGACACGGAAACGCTCAAGGCCGCCTCCGAAGACCTGCAGGATGCGCTGCGCCAGTACCCCGAAGTCAGCGCCGTGGAGGACAATCTGGCCTATGACAAGGAGGAGCTGATCCTCGACCTCACGCCGCAGGGGCAGTCGCTGGGCTTTACCATCGACACGCTGGGACGTGTCCTGCGCAACCGCTTGGGCGGGATCGAGGCCGCGACCTATCCCGACGGCCCCCGCTCAGCC
>JBBSJO010000132.1:0-11851 GCA_038257185.1 Rhodobacterales bacterium
CCTTCGGCGCCGACTTCCTCGTAGTATTTCTTGGGCAGGACGTAGCCGGTGAGGAAGGACATCCACTTGAAGAAGGTGGGCTCGTATTCCTTGACGTCGGCGGTCACGCGATTGCCTTCGGCGGTCACGTTCTCGACCTTGCCCCAGATGAACTGGATCGGGTTGCCGGTGTCAGCGTTGCCCGCGCGGGTCAGGGACCATGCGACATCCTCGGCGGTCAGTGGGTCGCCGTTGTGCCAGGTCACGCCCTCGCGCACGTCCATCCAGATCTGCGTGTCGTCGTCGTTCCAGCCGTAATCGGTGATGATCCCCTTGCCGAAGCTGAGGTCGGGATTCTGCGGGATATAGAGGTCGAAGACGGACTGGTAGAAGCCCTGAATCGTCGGGTTAACCGCCGATGGGCCGACGGTCGGGTCCCAGCTGGGCAGGTTGACGTTATAGGCGATGACCAATTCGTCGATCGCCTGCGCGAAGGACGGCAGGCCGACCGTGGCAAAGGCCGCCGCCGCAGCGGAGGTCTTGAGCATACTTCTTCTGGACAGTTTCATGTGGTGTTTTCCCTTGTTGGTGTCTTGTTTGTTATTATTTTCCGACGAGTTTTCTCGCTAGTAGTGTGCCCGGCCCGGCACCCGCACCGCCGCCGGGCCAGACGGCCGCGCCGGTATGGTAGAGCCGTTTGATCGGTGTCGTACCGTCCGCATAGCCCCGCGCGGGGCGGTACATGAAATGCTGGTGCAGGTGATGGCTGCCACAGACCTGATCGCCGCCCACGAGGTTGGGGTTATCGGCCTCCAGCATCTCGGGCGTGACGATGTGTTTGCCGAGGATCTTGTCGCGCGTGCCCGGCGCGTAGCTTTCAAGGATGTCGAGCGCCCGGTCGGCGAAGGGCGCGGCAGCGCTTTCCCAGTCCGTCGCGGTGATCTCTCCCTTGGCGTCGCCCTTGATGGTGCCGGGGGCCATGCGGACCTGCAACCAGAGGATGTGCTTGCCTGCGGGCGCGCGGCCCGGGTCGATGGCGGTGGGTTGACCCACGATCACGACAGGCTCGTCCGGCAGCATCCCGGCCTGCGCCTGCGCATAGGTGCGCGCCATCATCTCCATCGAGGGGGCGAGGTTGACGTAGGCGAATTGCTGAAGCTCGGCCCCGGCAGTCCAGTCGGGCAGCGCATCCATCGCAAGGTGGATCATCATGGTGCCGGGGGCGTGGGTGAAGCTGCGCATCGCATTCTCGTGGCGTTTGTCTCCGGTGCCGCCGGTCAGTTTCAGCAGGGCGGAGGGGGAGACGTTGGCGATCACGGCCTTTTCGGCGCGGATGATCCGCCCGTCCGCCAGCGTGATGCCGGTCGCGGCACCGCCCGCGCTTTCGATGGATTGCACGGTTTCATTGCAATGGACCTTGCCGCCGCGCGATTCGATCATTGCGACCATGGCGCGGATGATGGTATCGGCGCCGCCCGCGCCCAGCACCATGCCCTGCGCCTGCCCGCCCATGGATTCAAGCCAAGGAAACAGCGCCCCGCCCGCCACGTCCGGCGCAAAGTCGAGGTGCATGCCCCAGGTCGCCATCATGGCCTTGAGTTCTTCGGATTCGAACTGGCTGTCGAGCCAGGCGCGCGGCGAGGACAGCAGGAAATTCATCAGATCGGCGCTGCCGCAGGTGCCCAGCCCGCGCCAGCCTTTCCAGCCGAGCGCGCCCAGCCCCATGGCGGACATCGGACTGCCCAGCAGGGCGAAGACAATGTCGGCACGTTCGGGGAAGGCATCGGTCAGCTCTTGCCAGGCCTTAGCGTCGGCTTCGACGGAAAAGGCGCGTATGCGGTCGAGGTTCTTCTGCGTGCTCTTGCTCACTCCCATCCATCGCCCGTCGGGAAAGACGGAGGCGAAGGGGTGATCTGTCGGCACGAAGGCAAGCCCGTGGCGCTTCAACTCCTCACCGTGTGTCTGCATGACGCCCGATCCCGCGAACTGCGAGAGGTTCATCGCGGCCCAGTCGTGCCGGAACCCGGGGAGGGTATATTCGCCCGACTTGACAGCGCCGCCGGGTGTGGCAGCCTGTTCATAGACGCCGACCTTCCAGCCGCGCGCCGCCAGATGGCACGCGCAGGCAAGGCTGTTGTGACCCGCCCCGATCAGGACGGCATCGACATCTGTGGCTGAACTGGAAGTCATTTTTCGCAAGCATCCCCCTACCCGAAATATAATTGCAAATGCATTTAAACATGTCTAGCATTGAATCGTGAATTCAACCGGGCGGGGAGCGTCCGGGCATAAGGGAGATCAAGAGATGAGCGCTGAGGAATTGGTGAAAAATCTGGGCCAGATGCTGGCCTCGGGTGGGGTCGAAGTGGTGGATTGCACGGGCGTGCTGGGTCCGGATACGCCGATCCTGCAACTGCCGCCCGATTTTGCCAAGAACACGCCGAAGGTCGAGATCCACAAGATCAGCGAATACGACGAGGATGGTCCCTTCTTCGCCTGGAACTGGATGGTGCTGGGCGAGCATTCCGGCACGCATTTCGACGCGCCGCATCACTGGATCACCGGCAAGGACTACGAGGACGGCTACACCGACAAGCTGGACGTGCAGCGTCTGGTGGCCCCGGTCAACGTGATCGACTGTTCCGAGCAGACGCAGGAGGACGCGGACTACCTGCTGACCGCTGCCGGCATCAAGGAATGGGAAAGCCAGTACGGCGAGATCGGCAAGGGCGAGTGGGTCGTCATGCGCACCGACTGGGACAAGCGCGCGAATGACGAAGACCGGTTCCTGAACGCCGACAAGAATGGCCCGCACTCCCCCGGCCCGACACCGGATGCGATCGAGTATCTGCTGAGCAAGAAGATCGTCGGCTGGGGCACGCAGTGCATCGGCACCGACGCGGGGCAAGCGGGCGGGATGGAGCCGCCCTATCCGGCGCATAACCTGCTGCACCGCGACAATTGCTTTGGTCTCGCGTCGCTCGCGAACCTCGACAAGCTGCCGCCCAAGGGCGCGATCCTGATCGCGGCGCCGCTGAAGATCAAGAACGGCACCGGCAGCCCGATCCGGGCTCTGGCGCTTGTGCCCAAGGGCTGAGGCCCGGTGGCGACATTCGATCATCTGATCATCGGGTCGGGCATCAATGCGTTGGTGGCCGCCGCGATGCTGTCGCGCAAGGGTGACAGCGTGCTGGTGATCGAGCGCGAGGAGCGAATCGGCGGGTGCATGTTCACCGACGAAATCACGGTGCCGGGGTTCCATCACGACGTGATGGCCACGACCTTTGTGCTATTTCTGACGGGTCCGGCACATGGGGCGCTGGGCGAGGATCTGGCCAGACACGGGCTGGAGTTCTGCCACAGTGCGCATCCCACGGCCGTGCTGCGCCCGGATGGGTCTGCGCTGGTTCTGTCCATGGATCGTGCCGCGAACCTGAAGACGTTCAACGCGGTGCAGGCCGGGGACGGGGATCAGCACGCCGCCGACGTGGGTGGCGTGGAGCGGGACGCGGATTTCCTGTTCGCGCTGTTGGGTCAACCGCTCTGGTCGCGCAAGACCGCGACGTTGCTGGCAAGGCAGGCGTGGAAGCGCGGGTTGAACGACCTCAAGGCTTGGTTCGGCACCGCGCTGGAACCGGCGCGCGGGTGGCTGGAGACGCGGTACACGTCGCCAGAGGTGCAGGCGCTCTGGGCACCCTGGGTGCTGCACGTCGGCCTCACACCCGAGGCAAGCTATGGCGGTCAGATGTCCCGTGTCATCGCCTTTGCGCTGGAGGCGGCGGGCGCGCCCATCGTGAAGGGCGGTGCCTCGCAAGCAGCCAAGGCGTTCCAGTCGCTGATCGAGGCCAACAACGGCGTCGTGCGCACCGGGGTCGAGGCCCGCAGCATCATGGTGGATGGCGGCAAGGTCCACGGGATCGAGACGACCCAGAACGAACAGATCTACGCCCGCAACATCATCGCCAGCACCGCGCCGGGGCAGCTTTACGAAGGGCTGTTGGGGGGTGCGCATACACCGGAAAGCCCCAAGAAATTCCGCCACGGGCGCGGCAACTTCCAGCTGCACTATGCGCTGGACGGTCCCGTGACATGGAAGACCGCCGGGCTGGAGGATGTGGCGCTGATCCACCTCGCCGATGGGGTCGATTCCGTTTCCAGGTCCTGTAACGAGGCGGAGCGGGGGATGCTGCCCGCCGTGCCTACCATCTGTGTGGGTCAACCACATCGGTTGGACCCCTCCCGCTGTCCTGACGGCAAGGCTGTGCTCTGGTTGCAAATCCCCGATGCACCGACCAGCATCAAGGGCGACGCGGCAGGTGAGATCGAGACGACGCCGGAATGGACCGAAGCGATACGCGAGGCCTTCGCGGACCGGATCGAGGGTATCCTGAGCAAGCATATCGAGGGATTCGACACCCTCAAGCTCAAGCGCCGCGCCTATTCGCCTGCCGATCTTGCGGGGATGAACGTCAACCTTGTTGGCGGGGACCCCTATGGCGGGGCTTGCACGCTGGACCAGTTCTTTGTCTGGCGGCCCTTCGCCGGGCAGGCCAATAATGCGACCCCGATCAAGGGACTTTACCACATTGGCGCCTCCACGCATCCAGGTCCCGGCCTTGGTGGCGGCTCCGGCTTCAACGTCGCCAAGGGGTTGGGCGCATGACAGAGCAACAGGCGATCCCCACTCCCGCGTCCCAACGGTTGGCCGAGATGGGGCTGGAGAACTTTGCCCCCTACCTGATGAACCGCATCATGGGCCGCTATAACGGCGCGGTACAGCGCGAGATGGCGGCGCTAGGTCTGACGACGGCGCAGATGCGGTCGCTGGCCGTACTCTCGGCGATCGATGGCATCCTGATCCGCGAACTGGCGGTCTATGCGGTGGTGCAGCAATCGACGTTGAGCCGCGCGCTGGACGCGCTGGCACGCGACGGTCTGATCGAGCGCGTGACCGACGAGGTGGACAGCCGCGCGACCCGGGTGTTCCTGACGGAGGCCGGGCGTGAAGCCTACGAGCGGCTCTGGCCACATATGTCGGAAGCCAATGACGCGATGTTCAAGGGTATCGATGACGACCAGAAGCGCGCCTTCGTCGCCACGCTCAAGACCATGCTGCGCAACATTCGCAAACACGATTTCTGAACCGGCGTGCGCGCCAGAACAAAGGGATGACACGATGAGACTTCCACTGATCCTCTCGGCGCTCGCGATTGCGGCGACACCCGTCTTCGCGGACAGCCTGCCGGGCATGCGCGGTGTCGACCACATCGGGCTGACCGTGCCGGACCTAGCCGAGGCGCAGGCGTTCTTCGGCGACGTCCTTGGCTGCGAACGCGCCATGTCCTTCGGTCCGTTCCGCGACGACGAGGGGACCTTCATGCAGGATGTGCTGGACGTCGACCCGCGTGCGGTGATCGAGGAAATCGTCCTGATGCGCTGCGGTTTCGGCGCGAACATCGAGTTGTTCAACTACACGGCCCCTGACCAGAAGGACGTGCAGCCTCGCAACAGTGACATCGGCGGGCATCACATTGCCATCTACGTGGACGATATCGACGCAGCGGCAGCCTATCTCAAGGAAGCGGGTATCCGCACCCTGATGGGCCCGCTCCCCGTAAGCGAAGGTCCCGCCGCCGGACAGGCGATCCTGTACTTCTACGCCCCCTGGGGCCTGCAGATGGAGGCAATTTCCTATCCCGATGGCATGGCCTACGAGAAGGAAGGCGGCACCGTGTTGTGGTCGACCCGCAACCCCGCAGAATAGACCCTAAAAAGGAGACGAACGATGGCCGAGCGATCCTTCAAGGCGGAAGTCGAGCACCTGCGCAAGGGTGACGGAGACGTCTTCACCGGCGAAGGTATCCTCGCGATCACCAAGGCGCTGCTGGAAAACGGCGTGGGCTATGTTGGCGGGTCTCAGGGCGCGCCGATTTCGCACCTGATGGACGTGCTGGCGGATGCCGAGGAGTTGATGGGCGAGCTTGGCGTCCGCTTCGAGGCGAACGCGAGCGAGGCGGCGGCGGCGGCGATGCTGGCCGCGTCCGTGCACTACCCGATCCGGGGGGCCGTGACCTTCAAGGGGCCGGTGGGGGTGAACGTGGCATCGGATGCACTGGCGAACCTGTCGTCGTCGGGCGTGAACGGGGGCGCGCTGGTCATCGTGGGCGAGGACTACGGCGAGGGGTCGTCGATCATGCAGGAACGCTCCCACGGATTCGCGATGAAATCGCAGTTCTGGATGCTGGACCCGCGTCCCAACCTGCCCTCCATCACAAAGGCGGTGAAGGACGGGTTCGAGTTGTCGGAGGCCTCAAACACGCCCGTCATGCTGATGGTGCGGATCCGGTCGTGCCACGTCACCGGCAGTTTCGCGACGAAGGACAACGTGCCGCCGCCGCTTACGGTGCGGGAGGCGGTCAACAACCCCCGCTCCGACTTCAACCGTGTGGTGTTGCCGCCGATGAGCTACCTGCACGAGCAGGACAAGATCAAGAACCGCTGGCCCGCAGCAGAGAAGTTCATCACCGAGAACAAGCTGAACGAGTTCTTCGGCCCCGAAAAAGCGCCCCTCGGCATCGTGGTGCAGGGTGGCATGTACAACGGGCTGATCCGCGCCCTTCAGCGGCTGGGTCTGGCGGATATCTTTGGCGACACGGAAATACCGATCTACGTTCTGAACGTGACTTATCCCTTGATCAGAGACGAATTCGACGCCTTCTGCGAGGGCAAGGATCACGTCATGGTCGTCGAGGAGGGACAGCCCGATCACATCGAGCAGCAGCTCGGCTCCTACCTCTACAAGCTGGGGCGCAAGACGAAGCTCTACGGCAAGGACGTGTTGCCTATGGCGGGTGAATACACGGGTCAGGTGCTGCTTGACGGCGTGACAGGATTCCTCAAAGCGGCTGCCCCCGACATGCTGCCCGGCAAGGTGCGCGCGCCCAACGACGAGCCGCCGAAGATACCCGATTTGTCCAAGACAGTCCCGATCCGCCCGCCCGGGTTCTGCACGGGTTGCCCGGAACGCCCGATCTTCGCAGGCATGAAACTGGTGGAGCAGGAATTGGGCAAGCACCAGATCACCGGCGACATCGGATGCCACCTCTTTGCCGCCCTGCCGCCTTTCGAGATCGGCGGCTCTACGATGGGCTACGGCCTCGGTCCCGCCTCCAACGCCGCCTTCGACGGCGGCGGGGAGCGGCGGGCGATCTCCATCCTTGGGGATGGGGGGTTCTGGCACAACGGGCTTTCCTCCTCCATCGGGAACATGGTGTTCAACAAGTCCGACAGCGTCGCGGTCATCGTGGACAACTACTACTCCGCCGCGACGGGCGGGCAGGACGTTCTGTCGTCGCGTGCCGACAACGACACCAAGTCCACGCAGAACCCGATTTCCGCCGCGCTCAAGGGTGTGGGTGTGGAATGGGTCCGCCAGATCGACCGCACCTACGACGTGGCCAAGGTGCGCGACACAGTGCGCGAAGCGCTGACGACGGACTACAAGGGGCCAAAGGTCATCGTCATGTCGTCGGAATGCATGCTGAACAAGCAGCGCCGCGAGAAGCCGCTTCGCGCGAAAGCGATCAAGGAAGGCCGCCGCGTGGACGTGCCTCGCTTTGGCGTTGACAGCGATGTCTGCACCGGGGACCACGCCTGCATGCGGCTGTCGGGGTGCCCGTCGCTGTCGCTCAAGCGGCTCGACGATCCGCTGCGGGACGATCCGGTGGCGCATATCGACCAGACCTGCGTGGGCTGTGGCAACTGCGGCGAGGTGGCGGATGCTGCTGTGCTCTGCCCGTCGTTCTACCGTGCTGACGTGGTGCACAACCCCACCGGGTTCGAGACTTGGCGCGCCGGGGTGCGCGGCAAGGTGATCGACTGGCTGCAGACCCGCCGCGACGCACGTCGCCTGCGGTTGCAGGGCCGCGACGTGCCCCATGCCGAAGGGGCGCGCGCGGGACCCGAACCCGCGATGGGAGCGCTCACGTGAACCAGATGTTGCCGCAGAAGACACCCGACGTGCGGGTGGGACAGATCATCAAGTTGGCGGTCATGGCTGTGGGCGGGCAGGGCGGCGGCGTGCTGACCGGATGGATCGAATCGCTGGCTCGCGCCCAAGGCTATGAGGCGCAGGCCACCAGTGTAGCAGGCGTGGCACAGCGGACGGGTGCCACGATCTACTACATGGAGATGACGCCGAAGAGCGAACGCCAACCGGTCTTTGCGCTGGCCCCTTCGGCGGGAGACGTGGACGTGCTGATCGCGGCGGAGATGATGGAGGTTGGCCGCGCCGTGCTGCGCGGTTTCGTGACGCCGGACCGCACGACGCTGATCGGATCGACGCATCGGCAGCTTGCCTACAGCGAAAAGTCCGTGCCGGGCGACGGGATCGCGGACGCCGACGAGGTCACAGCGGCGGCGGAAATCGCGGCACAGAGACTGATATTGGCCGATATGGACCGTCTTGCCGTAGATCAGGGATCGGTCATTTCCGCGAGCCTCTTCGGTGCTCTGGCGGGGTCGGATGCGCTGCCCTTCACGCGCTCTGCCTTCGAAGATGCGATCCGTGCGGGTGGCAAGGGGGTCGAGCCTTCGCTGAAGGCTTTTGCCGCCGGGTACGATGCCGCCCGGGTTGGCGCGACGGATGACGGAAGCACCAGTGTCCGGGTCGAGCAAGGGCTTGTCGGGTCGAAGGCGCAACTCTCTGACTGGGAAAAGCTTGTCAAAAGGGTGAATGACTTGCCCCAACCGGTGCGTGCCATGGCGGAGGCGGGACTGACCAAGGTTGTCGACTTCCAGGATTGCGCCTACGGGTCTGTCTACCTCGACCGTGTCGACGCGGTGGTGCAGCGGGACACCGAAGCGCAGCAATGGGTGATGAGTGCGACGGCGGCCAAGTACCTCGCGAATGCGATGGCCTACGACGACATCATCAAGGTCGCCGACCTCAAGACCCGCGCGCCGCGTTTTGCCCGGATCAGAGACGAAATGGGAGCCAAGCAGGATCAGTTGGTGCAACTGACCGAGTTCTTCCACCCCCGTGCCGAGGAAGTCGTCGGCATGATGCCCGCGAAGATGGGCGCGCGCACGGAAAGCAACCCGAAGGCGATGGCGCGGCTGGAGCGGTGGTTCGGCAAGGGACGTCGTCTGCGGACAGATACGTTGCCCGCCTTTGTGATGTTGCATTTCGTCGGCGGGCTGAAAGGGTATCGGTTGCGCACCCGGAGACATGCCGTTGAGGTCGCGCATCTGGAGGCTTGGCTGGAACGCGCACTCGCGCCCCTCAATCAGGACTACATGCTGAGTGTCGAGCTGCTGAAATGCCGCCGTCTGATCAAGGGCTACTCCGACACCCATGCGCGCGGATTGTCAAAATTCGACACGGTGATGAATGCTGCTGACCTGCTCAAGGGTCGCAAGGACGCTGCCGAATGGGTCGCGCGCCTTCGCGAGGCGGCGCTGCAGGACCCGGACGGCAAGGCGCTGAACGGCGCGATTGAGACGGTGCGGTCGTTCGTCTGACCAATGTAGACTCGACGTTGAAGGATTGTGGCGCTGAGCGGTGAGGCTAGAAAAACCTCGCCGCTTCATATGCGGCACGCTTGATTTCAAAGTCGACGTTGGCCGAATCAGGCGAAGCAGAGAACTACAGATGTTGTTCGCGGCTGGGCGTGGTTTCATCACCTTAGCCAGATTTCACAAGGCAGAGGATATTTCAAGTAGCTGAACTTGCAGAAAGAAGCCGATATTTCGCGCAATTTTAAGCCAAACTTCCGTTCTTGCTCGATTTTCGGAGAAATACTCCATATCTGTCCAGTAGTTTTAACCAGTTAATGGAGAATTAACATGCTTGATATCCGGATACTTCAGCCTGAAGATGACCTCTTCGGCTTTGCGTTCTACGATTCTGTCGACGACGAGATCGATCTGAACATACAGTCCGCAACTTCAACGCGGGTTGTTGGAGTAAATCCTGTTACTCAATGGTCAATCACGATCTACGGGACAGGGCTCTCTAATCCCGATCTCGCCCTGACCGGTACTATCACCGGCATCGATTTTCGAGATGAGACCGGCTTGCTGGTAACCACTATCCGGGGCGCTTCATGGACGTCGCAGGAGTTTTTCGACGGGCTTACTGCAGGCTACGTCAACGACAATTTCGACCCCCTTTCGGATCTGCTTGAGAGAGAACCGGTTAACTATGACGCCAGCGCATCCAACGGTGGTGTCGAAAGTTATTTCCTGGACGGACCGGTTGCCATCACGCTTATCGGATCGCGTTTCAACGATACTCTCGTAGGTGGTCTTGCCAACGATACCATCGGTGGTGGGGTCGGCAACGATTTTCTCGGAGGTGAAGAGGGTAACGACAGCATAACTGGCGGGGTCGGCTTCGACACGATTGTTGGTGGTAGCGGATCCGACTACATTGATGGCGGTGACGGAGCCGACAGTCTTTATGGTGGGGCCGACAACGATCGCATTATCGGGGGAGTGGGCTTCGACCAGCTTTTCGGTGAGGGCGGCAACGACACGCTGGATGCCGGCGACAGTCCCGACCGCGTTTACGGCGGAGACGGGGATGATCTGATCTTCGGCGGAAAGAACTTCAGCATTACAGTGGATGGTCTTTTCGGCGAAGCCGGGAACGACACGATCTATGGCGAGGCTGGCTTCGACCTTCTGGACGGCGGTGACGGTGATGATTATCTCGACGGCGGTCATCAGGCGGACAACATCCTGGGCGGGATCGGAAACGATACAATGATCGGCGACCTGGGCTTTGATCGGCTCTTCGGCGGGGCCGGTAATGACATCGGCTATGGCGGCGACGGCAGCGATGGCTTGTTCGGCCAGCAGGGCAACGATACGCTCTATGGTCAGCTTGGCGACGACCGCATGTATGGCGGGCCGGGGAATGATGAGATCTTCGGCAATGCCGGCAATGATGATATGTATGGCGGTGCCGGATTTGACATCATTGATGGCGGCACTGGCGACGATACCCTCAGTGGCAACTTCAACGCGGACCAGTTCATCTTTGCGGATGGCCATGGCAACGACACGATCACCGACTTTGATGCTCTGAATACGTTCGAGCGGATCGATTTCAGCGATCTGTCCTCGCTCAACAACCTGTCGCAGGTCCTTGCGGCGGCGACACAGCAAGGCAGCGACGTGTTGATCAACACTGGCGGAAGCAATTCGATCCTTCTCCAGGACGTTTTGCTGGCCAATCTCGACAACAGCGACTTTAGTTTCGTGTAAAAGAACGACCCAGTTAATGGCTGGAGCGTCGGCGTCCTGATCTCATGATCAGGACGCCATTTTTCTCAACCAAGGCGGTTGGTGATTATGACGTTGCCCCCAACTTTTATCCAGCGTGAGCGAGACTCCGGGTTTGAGTTTTGCCCATTTGGGCGGGTTGGGCAACGGGGGCTGGCGCGGAGCTTTGCGGATTGCGCAGCGTCAGGCCCCGTTGCGTGGCGAAGGTCTGGGCAAACTCGGCTGGGTCTGCCAGCCGAGGCGGGAGTGGGGGCGTTCCGTGTTATAGTCTTTGCGCCAGGCGGCGAGCGTGACGCGGGCATGGTGCAGAGACGGGAACAGGGTCTCGTTCAACAGCTCGTCGCGCAGGCGGCCGTTGAAGCTTTCGATGAAGGCATTCTGGGTCGGCTTTCCGGGCGCGATGTAGTGCCAGTCAAACTTGCGGGCATCCACAAACTTCAGGATCGCGTTTGAAGTGAACTCGGTCCCATTGTCGCGTACGATTGTCTGTGGCTTTCCCCGGGCGTCGAACAGCGTCGCCAGTTCACGCGCGACCCGAGCCCCCGACAGTGAGGTGTCGGAGATCAGGGCCAGGCATTCCCGC
>JBBSJO010000133.1:0-11651 GCA_038257185.1 Rhodobacterales bacterium
ATCGGTGGCGGCATTGCGGGCCTCTCTGCGGCCGCGCGTTTGTCGGCGGACGCGCGTGTCACGGTGCTGGAACAGGAATCCGCGCTCGGATACCACGCCTCCGGTCGGTCTGCCGCGCTGTTTGAAGAAAACTACGGGTTGCCCAGCACCATCGCGCTGAACAAGGCGAGTGCGAGCTATCACCGCGAGGCGCACGGCGGCTATCTCAGTCCGCGCGGGCTGTTGATCGTCGGTCGCCCGGATGAGGAAACGGCATTCGATAAAGACGTCGCCACGATGGGCGTGGATAGGATCACCCCTGCCGAAGCGCTGGACTTCGTCCCGATTCTGGACGCCGAAAAAGTCGCCTTCGCGGGCTACCATGAATCGGCCCATGATATCGACACCGACCGCCTGATGCAGGATTTCCGCCGCGAGATCACCGGCAACGGCGGGCAGGTTCTGACCCGTGCCATCGTCACGGCGATCACCCGCGACGGCGAGGGCTGGGCGGTCACCACGGCAACTGAAACCTATGCCTGCGACCGTCTCGTCAATGCTGCCGGAGCCTGGGCCGATGGCATCGCGCGGATGGCCGGGATCGCACCCCTTGGCATCGTGCCGCACCGCCGTTCCATGGCCCGCCTGCCCGCCCCCGGGGGGCACGACCTGCGCCACTGGCCGATGTTCTTCGGGGTGGGCGAGACGTGGTACGCCAAACCCGACGCGGGCGCGCTGCTGGTCTCTCCGGCCGAGGAAGACCCAATCGAGGCACATGACGCCTACGCCGACGAGATGGTGCTGGCCGAAGGACTGTCGCGCTACGAAGAGATGGTCACCACCCCCGTCACCCGGCTGCTGACCTCCTGGGCAGGCCTGCGCAGCTTTGCACCCGACCGCGCGCTGGTGCTGGGGCCGGATCCGGATGAGCCCAGCTTCGTCTGGTGCGCAGGTCAGGGCGGCTACGGGTTCCAGACCGCTCCCGCCGCATCCCTGCTTCTCGCAGACCTCGTCATGGGCCGGGCACCTGCCCTGCCCTCCGATGTGGTCGCTCAGTTGACACCCGACAGGCTGCGATGACCCGCCTGCCGCCGAGTGCCAGCGTCGCCCACGCGGGCGAAGGCGTGAAACTGCACGCTCCAGCCGCCGCGCGCAATGCGGCGGCCCTGACCGAGCTCTTGTTGGGCCATGCCCCCACGACAGGCACCGCGCTGGAGATCGCAAGCGGGACGGGCCAGCACGTAACCGCCTTTGCCTCAGCCCTGCCCGACCTGCATTGGACCCCTTCCGAGATCGACGCGGCCCGGCGCGCCAGCATCGACGCCCACGTGGCCGAGGCGGGTCTGGACAACGTCGCCCCCGCCGCGCTGCTCGATGCCACTGCACCCGGCTGGGGGGCCAGCCAACGATCGAAGGACCTGATCGTACTTATCAACCTGCTGCACCTCATTCCGATGCGCGCCGTGGCGACGATAATCCACGAATCCGCCCTCGCGCTGGCCCCGCGAGGTACGCTGATCCTCTATGGCCCGTTCAAACGCGGCGGTACGCTCACCAGCGACGGCGACCTCCGCTTCGACGCCGAGCTTCGCGCCGCAGATCCGGCCATCGGCTACAAGGACGACCTCGACATCGCCAATCTGCTCAGCGATGCTGCGTTAAGCCCCATCGACGCAATCGAAATGCCCGCCAACAATCTCGCCTTCATCGCAGGAAAACCCGGCTCATGACCTTTCTTCGCCTGATCGCCCTTCTGACCCTCACAATCCTCGCCGCCTGCGGGGCGCGCCAGGGGTCGGTCTCCTCGACCCCGCCCGCCCCGCCGGGCGAGCTCTTCGCTCCCGATTTCGGCGACGCGCGCCCTGTCGAGTTCACTGGTCGGAAACCCACGCAGTATCCCGTCCACGGAATCGACGTGGCGCGGTTCCAGGACGATATCGACTGGAGCACAGCGCGCCGCGACGGGGTCAACTTCGCCTTCATCAAGGCCACCGAAGGCGGCGACCTGTTCGATACGCAGTTCAACAGCCATTGGCGGGGCGCAGACGCGGCAGGCGTGGAACGCGGCGCCTACCACTTCTATTATTTCTGCACCTCGCCCGAAGATCAGGCGCGTTGGTTCATCCGCAACGTACCGCGCGGCAACATGCTGCCGCCGGTGCTCGACATGGAATGGAACCCCTTTTCACCCACCTGCGCGCACCTGCGTCCCCCGGCAGCAGAAGTGCAGGACCTGATGCGCCGCTGGCTGCGGATCGTGGAGGGCCACTACGGCCAGCGTCCGATCATCTACACCACGCCCGAGTTCTATCGCCAGAACCGGCTGGGCGAGGTCCGCGGCTATGATTTCTGGCTTCGCTCGACCGCGAAGAACCCTGAGGCGGTCTATCCCGACGAGCGCTGGACGTTCTGGCAATACACCGCGACGGGGCTTGTCGCGGGTATTGGGGGGGAGGTCGATCTGAACCTCTACGAGGGCAGCCGGGCCCAGTGGCAATCCTGGGTCGCGGCACGCAAGAAATAACGACGGTCGCCCCCGCCCCTCACGCATTGGGAGAGGGCGGAAGGTTTCAGCCGTCCACCCGTATCTTGGCCGTAGGCTGCGCATGGTTGCCCGACGTCGTCAGTACATCTTCTGAAGTAAACACGATCTGCTCTTCTGAAGGCACGAGGATGCTGTCGCGCTCGAACATCTTCGTCGCGGTCACTTCCCAACGCGCCCCGCTCCAGTGGAACCCAACCGCCTGCCATTTTTGTTCGACCATCACGCGGCGCTGCCGGGACCCCTTGGCCATCGCCATGGTGACGCCGACGGGGTTAATTTGGCCATCGGTCGTCGTCGCGAAGGACAATTTGAAAAGCGGCAGCAACCGCGCCACGTGACAGGTTGAACCGACGTCAACTCGTCCCGCTCCAGCAGCATCACGTCGTCCCAATCGGCTTTCGTGAGCTGCCAGGCAATCGACGTGCCGACGTCCCCGCCCCTCTCAACCAGTGCCTTGACCCGCGGTTTCATGCCCCGAGTCCCTTGGGTCCGGCGTTCGCCCTGTTCTCATCGCCCAGCCACCCCCAACAGCCGACGCGAATGCGCGGAAAACCGATCAATATAGGATCCCCTCCCCGGCATTGAACGCCACCCTGCCCTCATTCACCCTTTTCCAAATACCCTCTGCCCTTCCGACTGGAGATCACGGTCGGAAAACAGCAGGCTCACGTCGGCGACAGACTCCAGAAACGACGTGCGGCGCAGCCGCGCCTTTGGATCAGTCAGGCAGGATCTTGCCAGGGTTGAGGATGTTCTGGGGGTCCATCGCCCGCTTGATCGCGCTCATGACGCCGACCGTCCCCTCGCCCAGCTCCCGCAGCAGATAGGGCCGCTTGCCCTGCCCGATGCCGTGCTCTCCCGTGCAGGTCCCGTCCATGGAAATCGCCATGTCGTTGAGCCAGGATACGAAGTGTTCGCCCCGCGCCACCTCGTCGGCATCATCCATATCGAGCAGCAAGGACGCGTGGAAATTGCCGTCGCCCGCATGGCCCACCACCGGCGCTATGAGACGCAACTCCTTCGCCTTCTCCTCTGCCGCGCCCACCGCATCGGCCAGCCGCGAGATCGGCACACAGACATCCGTCGCCACCGCCTTGCACCCCGGGCGCAGCGCCAGCATCGCCCAGTATCCGTCGTGACGCGCCTGCCACAGCTTGTTGCGTTCCTCGGTCGTCGTGGTCGCGCGGTACCCATGCCCGCCATGCTCCTCGGCCAGCATGCCAAAGGTCTCGGCCTGTTCCAGCACGCTCGCCTCGGACCCGTGGAACTCCAGCAGCAATAGCGGCGTCTCCGGCAGGTCCAGCTTGGAATAGGCGTTGACCGCCTTGACCACCATCGCATCCAGTAATTCGATCCGTGCCACGGGCAGGCCGTACTGGATCACCGCCATGACGGTCTCGCAAGCCTCCGACACACTTGGGAAGGAACAGGACGCCGCCGACATCGCCTCGGGAATACCCTGCAGGCGCAACGTGATCTCGGTGATGATGCCGAGCGTCCCTTCCGAGCCCACCATCAGCCGCGTCAGATCGTAGCCGGCAGAGGATTTGCGCGCCCGTGACGCGGTGCGGATGATGGAGCCGTCGGCTAGCACGACTTCGACACTGAGCACATTGTCCTTCATGGTCCCGTAGCGCACCGCATTGGTGCCGGAGGCCCGGGTCGCCGTCATGCCCCCGATCGAGGCATTGGCACCGGGGTCGATGGGAAAGAACAGCCCCTGATCGCGCAGGTGGGTGTTCAGCTCCTGCCGCGTGACACCTGGCTGTACACGGCAGTCGAGATCCCCGGCATGCACCTCCAGCACCTTGTCCATCTGGCTCAGATCAAGGCAGATGCCTCCCGCCGGTGCATTGACGTTGCCTTCAAGCGAAGTGCCGGTGCCGAATGGAATGACCGGCACCTTGTGCGCGGCGCAGACGGTGACGATATCCGACACCTCCTGCGTCGATTGCGCGAAAACAACCGCATCCGGCATCTGGTTGCGGATCCATGTCGTCGTATGCCCGTGCTGCTCGCGGATCGAATTGCCCGTCTGCAAGCGGTCGCCGAACTGCTGCTTCAGCACCCCCAGCGCCGTGGCAATCCCAGTCTCGTTTCGCGGCAGATCCAATGCCTGAACCATCTTCTATTCTCCCAATGCAATACCTTCGCGCCGCGGGTCCGCCCCACCGCGCAGATCTTCCCCGATGGCGATCATGTGCAGACCCGAGGTCATCGCCTTTGTCCCCACCTCGAAGCCCAGTGTCGTCAGCGCTTCCATCAGGTCGGCGGCGGGCGTCCCCTCTTCCAGATCAAAGACCCCGAACCGGTTGATCGCATGAGGTGCCGCAACCGCCGCCTGAACGTCCATCCCCCAGTCCACATGGGCCACGATGGCATCCGCCACATACCCGATGATCTGGCTCCCCCCGGGAGACCCCACAACCAGCACCGGCTTGCCCTCCTTCATCACGATCGTCGGCGCCATGGAGGATCGGGGCCGCTTGCCCGGCTCCACCCGGTTGGCAATCGGCACGCCCTCTTCGTGACTGGCAAAGGAGAAGTCGGTCAGTTCATTGTTCAGCAGAAAGCCCCGCACCATCAGGCGACTGCCAAAGCCGTTCTCGATGGTGGTGGTCATGCTCGCCACATTCCCGAAGCTGTCCACGATGGAGATATGAGAGGTCGAAGGCAGTTCAATCGAGATGTCATCCGCCAACAGCCCCGCATGATCGAAAGACGGTTTGCCCGGCAGGACTTCCGACAGCGCCGCCTCCCCGGACAGGAGCGCCGCACGCGCGCCGATATAGGCCGGGTCCAGCAACCCCTTGACCGGCACGGGCACGTAGTCGCTGTCCGCCAGATACCGCCCCCGGTCCGCGAATGCGAGCCGCGAGGCATCCCCCATCAGCCGACGCACTTCCGCATCCTGCGGCCCCGCACCCAGATCGTAGGGTTCGAGCAGCCCCAGGATCTGGCCCACCGCCACAGCGCCGGAAGACGGCGGCCCCATGCCGCAGACGTCCAGCCCACGATAGGGTGCGCAAACGGCCGGGCGTTCCTTGACCCGGTAGATCGCGAGGTCGATCTCCGACAGGACGCCGGGATTCGCGGCACCCTGGACCGCGCGCACGATATCCTGCGCCACATCACCGGCATAAAAGGCCCCGGCCCCCTGCGCCGCGATCAACCTCAGCGTCGCCGCGTAGTCCGGATTCTTCAATGTGTCCCCGGCCTGCAGCGCAGTACCGCCCGGCATGAAATAGGCCGCCGTGGAGTCCGAGCTGGCCAGACGCTCTAGATCCTCTGCCACAAGCCCCGCAAGGCGCGGCGATACCGCAAATCCCTCTTCCGCAAGCCGGATCGCGGGCTGCAACAGCCCCGCCCAATCAGCACGCCCCCACCGCTTGTGCGCCTCTGCCAGAATTGCCGGCGTGCCGGGGGTGCCGACAGAACGCCCGCCGACCACCGCATCGAAGAACTTCAACGGCTGGCCGTCCGCATCCTGAAAAAGCGTCGGCGTCGCGGCCAGAGGTGCCGTCTCGCGCCCATCCAGCGTCGTCACCTCACCGGAAAGCGCATCGTACCAGATCAGAAACGCCCCGCCCCCAAGGCCCGATGACTGCGGCTCCACCAGCCCAAGCACCACCTGAACCGCCACCAGCGCATCCGCTGCCGTGCCCCCGGCACGCAAAGCCTCCGCCCCTGCCTGCACCGCCAGCGGATTGGCCGCCACGACCATCCAGTCCTTGGCGACGACCGACTTACCTGCCGCCTTGGCCTCCAGCGCAGCCGCGATCGCGGGCGACAGCCCTTCAAATCCGCCCGCCCCCGGGGCTTCTGGGGCCATTATATCCGATGCCTGCTGGGCCAGCGCTGCCCCTGCCCAAAGAACCGTCAAAACAAGAATCGCAAAACGCATGGAAATCCTCCTCATGTCTCTTTTTGGCCGTAAGTATCCGCAGGGGAGTTTGAGGGGGCAAGGCCCCCTCATCAACAGAATGGAATCGCGTGCGGCGCAGCCGCTCCGCAGGTTTACAGCATGGCGGGCACTACCTGATCGGGCGGGCGATGCCCGTCGTCGAAGGTCTTGATGTTGATGATCACCTTCTCCCCCATCTCGATACGCCCCTCAAGCGTGGCCGAACCCATGTGCGGCAGCAGCACAACATTCTCCAGTTCGCGCAGGCGCGGATTGATCTCGGTGCCGTGCTCGTAGACATCCAGCCCTGCCCCCTTGATCTCACCAGCCCGCAGCATTCGCGTCAGCGCATTCTCGTCGATCACCTCGCCGCGCGAGGTGTTCACGATCACCGCCTCGGGTTTCATCAGTTTCAGCCGCCGCGCGTTCATCAGATGGAAGGTCGAGGGCGTGTGCGGGCAGTTGACGCTGATCACATCCATCCGGGCCACCATCTGGTCGAGGCTCTCCCAATAATGCGCCTCGAAGCGGTTCTCGATCTCCGGGTGAAGCCGCTTGCGGTTGTGGTAGTGGATCTGCATCCCGAAGGCCTGTGCCCGCTTGGCGACTGCCTGACCGATCCGGCCCATCCCGAGGATACCCAACCGGCGTCCGCCGACCCGCCCGCCCAACAGCGCAGTCGGCGCCCAGCCACGCCAATTGCCGGACTGCATCACGGCCATGCCCTCGGCCATGCGCCGGGTGACCGCAAGAATCAGGGCCATCGTCATGTCCGCGGTATCGTCGGTCAGCACGCCGGGTGTGTTGGACACCAGCACACCCCGCTGCCGCGCCGTGGCGACGTCGATGTGATCCACCCCCGCGCCATAGTTCGCGATCAGCTTCAACCGTTCCCCTGCCTGCGTGATCAGCGCCGCATCGATCGTGTCCGTGACCGTGGGAACCAGCACATCCGCGGTCTTGATGACCTCGCCAAGTTCGGCGCGCGTCATCGGCGTGTCGTCCTGTCGCAGCGTTACATCGAACAGCTCGGACAGCCTGGCTTCCACCACCTCGGGTAACCGTCGCGTGACTACAACACTCAGCCGTTTCTTTGACATGCCCACTCCTCTGCACTTGGCGCGCGCCCCGTTGCACGCCATGGTGTCGCAAGCAGCGACGAGGCACAAGAACTCCGCGCCGCAAAAAAGAGCAAAACCAGACGACCGAACAGCCCGACCGTGCAGGCAACGCCATGAATCGCCCGACCCTCCTCAGCGCCCTCGCGGCGATCATTCTGCTATTGTCCGGGCTCGGCAGTCCGGTCGCCGCCGACCGCGCAGGTCAGGTGACCAGCCTTCCGGTGCCGCGCTTCGTCTCGATGAAGGCCGCCGAGGGCAATGTCCGGCGTGGCCCCTCGCTCACGCACCGCATCGACTGGGTCTTCACCCGCCGCGACATGCCGCTCCGGATCACCGCCGAACACGGCCATTGGCGCCGCGTGGAAGACCGCGACGGGATCGGCGGTTGGGTCCATTATTCGCTGCTGTCGGGCACCCGCACGGTGCTGGTGGAACAGGACATGCTGCAACTGCACGTACGCCCCGATCCCAAAGCCCCCGTGGCCGCGGCCCTGGAATTGGGCGTGGTGGCCCGCCTGGGCGATTGCGACGCCGAATGGTGTGAGCTGCGCACCGGCGGCTACAGCGGCTGGGCTCCCAAGTCTCGCATCTGGGGCGTGGCACCCGACGAAATCCGCAACTGATACTGTCGCGCTTTCGCGCCCGGGCAGGACCACAGGAACTAACAGCCCCATGTGGCGTTGCAATGCTGGGTGCACTTACGCGCCGCCATTTGTCATGGAGCCAAATCAGATGAAAACCCTCGAGGAAGCGTTTCACCATACACTCAAGGATATCTACTACGCCGAAAACGCGCTGACCAAGGCCCTGCCGAAAATGGCCGAGGCCGCGAAAGACGCAAAGCTCAAGACCGCCTTTACCGATCATCTGGCCGAAACCAAGGAGCAGATCACAATCCTCAAGAAGGTCTTCAAGACGATCGACGACTCGCCGGAAGGCGAGAAATGCGATGCCATCGAGGGCCTTATCAAGGAAGGCGAGGGCATCATGAAAGAAGCCACCGGCAAGGCGCTGACCGCCGCCCTGATCGGTGCAGCACAGGCAGTCGAGCACTACGAGATTTCGCGCTATGGCACGCTGCGTCAGTGGGCAAAGGAACTGAAGAATACCGAAGCCCACGAACTGCTGACAAGCATCCTCGACATGGAAAAGGCTGCCAATGCCAAGTTGACCGACCTGGCCGTCAACGGCTGACACCCACGATGCGTCACGTCCCGGGACGTGGCGCACTGACCCTGTTGCTTGCCTTCTGCGCGCCCGTCCAGCAAGCTTGCGATACCTTGGGTCAGGAGCCATCTCATGCAAGCCATCACCTATGACACCTTCGGCCCCGCCGCCGACGTCCTGAAGTTGCACGACATTCCGTCGCCCGCCCCCAAGGCAGGCGAAGTTCGCGTGCGGCTGGCCCTGTCCGGCGTGAACCCCTCCGACGTGAAGGCGCGCGCAGGCAGCCGCCCCGGCGTGACCGCTCCGCCCTTTCCGTTGATCGTTCCCCACAGCGATGGCGCGGGAGAGATCGAGGCAGTTGGGGTCGGCGTCGATGCCGCGCGGATCGGTCAGCGCGTCTGGATCTGGAACGGTCAGTGGCAACGCCCCTCCGGCACCGCCGCCAGCGTGATCACCCTGCCTGCCCATCAAGCCGTGCCGCTGCCTGACGACGTCAGCTTCGAGACCGGCGCGATCCTCGGCATCCCCGGCCTTACCGCCTGTCATGCCGTGTTTGGCGGGGGCGGCGTGGCGGGCGAAACGGTTCTGGTGCAGGGCGGGGCAGGCACGGTGGGCCTGCTGGCAGTGCAACTTGCCAAATGGGGCGGCGCGCGGGTCATCGCGACATGCAGCCCCCGCGACCGGGACCGGGTCACGCAGGCGGGTGCCGACGCAGTGCTGGCCTACGACAGCGCCGACCTGGCTGACGAGATCCTTGCGGCCAATGGTGGCAAACCCGTCGAAACCGCCGTCGAAGTCGAGTTCGGCCTGAACATCGCGACCGATGCCTCGGTCATCGCGCCGAACGGGCGCATCGCCGCCTACGGCTCTGCCCGCCAGATGTCGCCTCAACTGGACTTCGGACCGCTTCTGTTCAAGGCCGCAACCATCGACATCATACTGATCTACCTGCTGCCCCACGGCCCCCGCGACAATGCCATCCACCGCCTCCACGATGCCCTCAGCGAAGGTGCACTTCACTGTCCGGTGGAGCGCGTCTACCCCCTGCGCGACACCGCCGCAGCCCATGAAGCGGTCGAGGCGGGGGACCGCGCCGGTGCCATTCTGATCGACTGCACCGGCTGAGGCGGGGGCTTTTCCACAAAAAGATCAACGCACCCCGACGGCGAAGAATTGCCAAGCAAATCCGCGCTGCCTAAGATCGAACGATTGATTTACATCATTCGGATTGACCCCATGCGTCTTTGTGCCTTGCTGCTCTGCCTCCTGCTGCCCACGCTTTCGATGGCCCAGACCACGCAGCCAACCGGCACCATCGGCATCGAGGGCAGCGCCACTGCCGATGCTGCAATCGCCAACCGGATCCGCGACATAATCGGCGAACTCGACGGCTTCGACGACGTGAGCGTGACGGTTTCCTCCGGCATCGTCACCCTCCGCGGCACCACGCTGGACATGTCTACCGCCGCACGCCTGACAGAACTGGTTAACCGGGTCGAGGGCGTTGTGGCAATCGAAAACGAGGTCTACGAAACCACCGACGTGGCCAAGCGCCTGAACCCGGCCGTGGCGCGCTTCAAGGCACGCGCCTATCAGCTGCTGGCCTTCCTGCCTCTGGCCGCAATCGCCTTTGCGGTTTTCCTGCTGATCGTGCTTTTCGGCTTTTTCATCGCGAGGTGCCGCCAGCCGTGGGAGCGCCTGTCGCCCAACGCATTCATCGCGGACATCTACCGCCAGATCGTCCGACTGCTGTTCATCATCGGCGGGCTCGTGGTGGCCCTCGATATCGTCGGCGCCACGGCGCTCCTGTCCGGCATCCTCGGAGCTGCCGGGATCGTCGGCCTCGCCATCGGTTTCGCCGTCCGCGACACGGTGGAGAATTTCATCGCCTCCATCATGCTGTCGATCCGCCAGCCCTTCCGCCCCAACGATACCGTTGAGATCGAAGGCGACACCGGTAAGGTGATCCGCCTCACCAGCCGCGCCACGATCCTGCTCAGCTTTGACGGCAACCACATCCGCATCCCCAACGCCACCGTGTTCAAGAGCCGCATCATCAACTTCTCGCGCAACGCCGAACGGCGCTTCAAGTTCGCGCTCTCCGTCGCCCCGGAAACCGACCTCGACCAGGCGCGCCACCTGGCCGAGGACACACTGAACGCCCTGCCCTTCGTACTGCAATCGCCCGAAGCCTCCGCCTGGATCGAGTCCGTCGACGATTTCGGTGTCACGCTGAACATGGCGGCCTGGATCGATCAGAACGACACCAACATCACCCTGGCACGCAGCGAGGCCATCCGTCTGACCCAGGCCGCCTTCGACGGGGCCGGGTTTCTTTCACCGCAGCCGACCTACCGCCTGTCGAACTTTCCCTCCGACACGGCGAGATCGAGCGAAGCGCATCAGCCAACGACACCAGAACCCGCAGCCGAACCGGCCCCCGTCCAGGACGTGGACGCCACGGCGGACAAGGAGTTGGAGAAAATCGTGGACCAGGAACGCGCTGAACTCTCCCGCCGCGATCTGCTGCGCCCGGACGCCAGCGAGGAATAGGCATTTTTGCCAAAACGGGTCTTGCGTCCTGCGTGCGAGAACTCTAATTACCGCCACACGTTGGGGTGTGGCCAAGTGGTAAGGCATCGGTTTTTGGTACCGTGTACCGTAGGTTCGAATCCTACCACCCCAGCCAACCACTCCGTTGATTCCAGACGATACGAGGTTGGCACGACATAGTCGCGCGAGTTCAAAGACTTGTGCGGGGGTGATATTAGCGCAGACTGTTACATGCGTTGAATCTGGTGACGCTATCCGCACAAGTCTGGGCACGGCATTTTCGCGATACGAGTTTGGGTGGTTTGGGATCAAAGGGCCGCGATCAGCTGTCTCGGGTTCTTCCAGTCTGACGGAATCTCGTGACGCAGGCACCAGTCAGAGG